>CAMBZX010000094.1 GCA_945872185.1 Synechococcus sp. UW140
TTCATGTTGTCGCTCTCGGTCTTCATGTCCGGCTTGGCGTAGCCGGCCATGCCACTGCCGAAAAGATAGGTGAAATCGCACTGATCGTCGTCGGCTCCGAGTTCTAGGAACAGATCGAGCACCTTGTCGACAGCCTGTTCGGGGTCCACACGGGCCCGATCGATCTTGTTGACAAATACGATCGGCCGCAGACCTTTTTCCAAGGCCTTTTTGAGCACGAAGCGGGTCTGGGGCATGGGGCCCTCATTGGCGTCCACGATTAGCAGGCAACCATCGACCATGCCGAGAACCCGCTCCACTTCGCCGCCAAAGTCGGCGTGGCCAGGGGTATCTACAATGTTGATGCGGATGCCGTTGTAATCAACGGCTGTGTTCTTGGAGAGGATCGTGATACCCCGCTCCCGCTCTAGATCATTGGAGTCCATGATGCAAGTGGGCACGGCTTCACCCTCCCGGAAGATGCCGGACTGGGTGAGAAGGGCGTCCACCAGGGTGGTCTTGCCGTGGTCGACGTGAGCAATGATCGCAATGTTGCGAATCGGCACACCTTTGACTTCGCCACTCATGGGCATCGGATCCTGCAGGGAAAGGGAGTTGGGCTCGGGTGTCGCGTCGTCTGAAATCTCGCCGCCTGATCAACTCCGGCTGACAGGGAGGTCGTGCCGTATCAACGGCCAGAGGGCTCGATACGGTGATCGAGAGCCGCTGGCGAGGTGCGTGACATTTCTGAAGCGAATCTTGATCTTACCTTGCGACCCGCTCGCCCAGGCTTTCTACCGTGCCAGCCGTTGGGCAGGCTCGAACAGGCGCAGGGCTTCCGTGGACCCTTCAAAGCGCCAGTGCCACGGCTCGTAGCTGACGCCCTGGGCATTGCCCGCCGGAAACGAGAGCTGGAAATGGAAGCGTTGGGCATGGGCCGCCAGCCAGCGGTAAGAGGGCGTGCCGTCAAAACGGGTCGAAAGATTGGTACTCGGCAGGCGGCCATCGCCGAGATCGACGGCGAACCCGGTGCTGTGCTCGGAAAACCCCGGCGGGGCACTGACCCGGGCCCGGTCCCTGGCGCTCTGGTTGCGCTCCGCCTTGACGTCAAAGAACAGCTGGCGCTGCAGGCTCAATGGGCGAAAGGCACTGAGCACCACCAAATTGACCCCATCGGCGGCAGCAGCTCGCTGCATCGCCAGCAGCGCCGCGGCCGCATCGCGCTGCAGACGCAAACTGGAGCTGATGGCGACGAGCTGGGCCGGTGACGCCTCCGGATAGGGGAAATGGCCGAGCAGGCGTCCGTCGGCGCTCAGGCGGGCATTGAGCCCGGCCACGGGCGTTGGTGGCGTCAGCCAGCGGCGCAACGGGCCTGCCATCAACAGCAGCACGGTGCCGGTGACCAGGCCACTGACGATCAGCAGCCGCAGCAGACGACCGAGGAAGGAGGGCCGTCGTGGCTGAGGCAGCTGACTGCGACGGGCGAGCGGAATCTCCTCCTCGATCAACGGTGCGGGCACGACCACCAGCCAAAGGGCTTGATCGTAGTGGCGATGCCCGTCTTGAGATCAAAGCCGCGACCTGGCTCGCCGCTGGCCGTGGAGCGGTGTTAGTTTTTTTGGCCAGGATCCCTTTGGTGGAGCAGGTTTCAAGATGTTGCGAGTCGCGGTGGTGGGTGGCGGCCCGAGCGGTTCCTGTGCTGCCGAAGTGCTAGCCAAGGCCGGCATTCAAACCTGGCTGTTTGAGCGCAAGCTCGACAACGCCAAGCCTTGTGGGGGAGCCATTCCTCTGTGCATGGTCCAGGAGTTCGACCTGCCGGAATCGATCATTGACCGCAAGGTCAATAACATGAAGATGATTTCGCCTTCCAATCGGGAGGTTGACATCCATCTGGACAATCCCGCCGAGTACATCGGCATGTGTCGCCGCGAAGTCTTTGACGCCTTCCTGCGCAACCGTGCCGCCGATCTCGGTGCCCAGCTGGTCAACGGCCTGGTGCAACGCATCGATACGGGCAAAAACCGCCAGGGGCCCTACACGCTTCACTATGCCGACTATGCCGGTGGTGGCCTCACCGGTGAACTTAAATCGCTCGAGGTGGACCTGATCGTTGGTGCCGATGGTGCCAACAGCCGGGTTGCTAAGGCGATGGATGCAGGTGACTACAACGTGGCCATCGCCTTCCAGGAGCGGATTCGACTGCCACCCGAGGAGATGGCCTACTACGAAGATCTGGCTGAGATGTACGTCGGCACCGATGTGTCTCCCGATTTCTATGCCTGGGTGTTTCCCAAGTACGACCACGTCGCTGTGGGCACCGGCACGATGCAAAAGAATCAGAGCCTGATCAAGGGCCTGCAGAAGGGCATTCGTGAGCGGGCCAGCAATCGCTTGCTGCATGGCGAGGTGATCAAGGTGGAGGCCCATCCGATCCCCGAACATCCCCGCCCCAGACGGGTGGTGGGGCGCATGGCCCTGGTGGGAGATGCCGCCGGCTACGTCACCAAGAGTTCGGGTGAGGGTATTTACTTTGCCGCCAAGAGCGGCCGGATGTGCGCCGAAGAAATCGTGGCGGCCAGTGGCCATGGCGCCCGGATCCCGAGCGAAAAGGATCTCAAGGTGTATCTGAAAAAATGGGATAAGAAATACGGTGCTACCTATAAGGTGCTTGAAATTCTGCAGAATGTCTTCTACAGCAACGATCCGGCCCGCGAGGCCTTCGTTGAAATGTGCGACGACAAGGACGTGCAGCGGCTGACCTTCGACAGCTACCTCTACAAGCGGGTGGTGCCGATCAATCCCTGGCAGACGATCAAGCTCACCCTGCTGACCTTCGGCGCCTATCTGCGTGGTCAGGCATTTGCACCGACGACCTACAAGCCGGTGCCCAGTGCCGTGCGCAGCGAGGCCGAAATGGCGTCCATCCTGGCTGCTGATGCCGCCAAGAGTTCTGGTCTCAACGGCAGCGATCCCAGCCACCCGGCCATCGTCGTCAAGGCTGACCCGAAGCCTGCGGCCGAATCTGGCGAACGCGAGCCGATTCTGGCCGGCAAGAGCTGAACGGCAGCTGGGGCGGGGGCACCTGCGGTAGGCGCCCCCATAGCTCTGGATCCTGGGCGAGGTTCAGCCCTGTAGGCGACTGAAGTCGGCCAGCACGGCGGCCTGATTGCGCAGCACCCCCAGCAGGTTGAGGCGGTTGGTGCGGATGGCCACGTCGTCTGCCATCACCATCACGCTCTGTTCACCATCGAAAAATGCCGCCAGTACCGGGGCACTCTCCGCCAGAGCCTGGGCCAGAGCGGCATAGCGCTGTGGTTCACTGCCACACACGATCGGTTCCAGCGTCTCCAGCACCGCCAGCATGGCGCTCTCGCTGGGGGAGCTGAACAGGCTGGGGTTGACCACGGTGGCGGCGCAAAGCTCCCCTGGCGGCAGGTCGCCCTTTTCCGCCAGGCGGGCAGCACGCAGCACCACGGCCTGCACGGCGCTGAGGCTGCCGGCGGCGCGTAGCTGCAGCAGCAGGGCCGCCCGCTGGCGGGCATCGGCCGGATCCGAGAGCACCCGCTCCAGCGCCACGCTGCTGCCGGCCACCGCCTGCACGAGATCCACCGCCACTCCCTGCTCCTCCAGCAGGCTCACCAGGCGCTGGCGCAGAAACTCGGCCAGCTCCGCGGCCAGGCTGCTGCTGTCCAGCTGGTACTGGGGCAGCAGCAGGGCCCAATGGCGACAGGCCCGCTCGAGCAGGGCCAGCAGATTCAGGCTCCAGCCCCGATCCCAGAGGATCTGCAGCAGCCCATTGCCGGCCCGGCGCAGGGCATAGGGATCGGAGGAGCCACTGGGCCGCTCGCCTTTGGCATAGATGCTCAGCAGCAGCTCCAACCGTTCGGCCATGGCCAGCACCGCTCCGGCCTCCGAAGCCGGGAGCTGGTCGCCGGCACCCCTGGGGAGGTAGTGCTCCAGCACCGCCAGCGCCACTGGCCGGGGTTCGCCTTCCGCCAGCAGGTA
This sequence comes from Synechococcus sp. UW140, assembly GCA_945872185.1. Taxonomy (GTDB): domain Bacteria; phylum Cyanobacteriota; class Cyanobacteriia; order PCC-6307; family Cyanobiaceae; genus Cyanobium. Next base: position 3,985 of record CAMBZX010000094.1, read on the forward strand.
TTTGCCGCCGATCACCCCCTGCAGCTCCGGGAATTCGCCCACCATCTGGCTCACCAGATCGTGCTTGCACAGATGGGCTGCCCGGCGCGCATGACTGCCGCAGGCGTCGCTGAGCGCCAACGACTCCAGCAGCACATCCGTGCACCACTCCAGCCGCTCGCAGCGATCGCGCAAGCTGCCCAACCCCTCGGCGAAGGTGACGCGATCGAGTTGGTCGCGGCGGTCGATGCTGGCGATACGACGATCGGCGGCGATGAAGAACTCGGCATCAGCCAGCCGGGCCCGCAGCACCCGCTCATTGCCCCGCTGAATCGTGGCCGCCGCCGCTGCCAGTCCATTGCCGATGCAGAAAAAGCGGGGCAGCAGGCTGCCGTGGGCATCCAGGGCCAGGGGATCGGAGCTGGTGGCTGGCAGCCGCAGGGGGACATAGCGCTGGTGGGAGCGCATCACCGTGCTCAGCACCTCCGGCGGCAGGCTGAGAAAGCGCTCCTCAATCGTGCCCTCGATCAACTGGGGCGCTTCGACCAGATCGATCAATTCCTCGAACAGGGCCTCGGGCAGATCGATGCTGGCGCCAAGCCCTGCGGCCCGCGTCTCCAGCTGCTCGCGGATCCAGCGGCCCCGCTCGTCCCGATCCACCTGGACATCGGCGGCCGCCATCTGGCGCCCGTAGCTGGCCGCATCGGTGATCGTGATCGCTTCTGGCCGCAGCCGATGGCCGCGACTGAGCCGGCCACTGCTCACGGGCGGATCGCATTCCGTAAGTTCCACCGGCACCAGGGTGTCGTCGAGCAGGGCCACCAGCCAGCGGATCGGGCGACTGAAGCGGGCTTCGCCTTCGCCCCAGCGCATGAAGCGCCGCCCCTGCAGGCAGGCGATCCAGCGGGGCACCAGCTCGGTCAACACCTCAAGCGTCGGCCGCCCGGGATCGAGGGTGCGGGCGAACACGAAAGGCCCTTTCTCTGTCTCACGCACCTCCAGCTGGGCGGCCTCGATGCCGCAGCGTTTGGCGAAGCCGATTGCTGCCGGGGTGGGTTGACCCTCCTTGAACGCCTGCTGGGCTGGCGGCCCTTTGCGTTCCTCAGCCAGATCCCGCTGCTGCAATGGCAGGTCTGTCACCGTCACCACCAGGCGTCGGGGGGTGCTGGTGACCCGCAGGCCCGTGGCCTCCAGGCGGCTGCTCTCGAGATCGGCGGCCACCGCAAGTTCGAGCTGGGGCAGGGCCAGGCGAGCAAAATCGGCCGGCAGCTCCTCGGTGCCGACTTCCAGCAGGAACGTGGCCATGGCTCAGAGCAGGTACAGCGCGACTGTATGCACGGGACTGTATGCAACAGCCAACAGACAGCCACCATCCCATGGAATCTCGCCGAAATGGCCCCAGTTCGATGCCGCCCGATAGTCATTCGCTAGTTTCGGACTGATTCCGAATGCCGCCGAAAACGATGCCCCCGTCGCCGGTCACCAACAACCCGTCCATCGGATCGGCGCCGACCAAGTTCGAGGCCCTCAAGGCAGCCAGCGGACACCTGAAGGAGCCCTTGCTCAGCGAACTCGATACCGAGAGCCGCCACTTCACGGATTCGGCGGTCCAGATCCTGAAGTTCCACGGCAGCTATCAACAGGACAACCGTGACAACCGCCAGAAGGGCGTGGAGAAGGATTGGCAGATGATGCTGCGGCTGCGCAGCCCGGGCGGGCGCATTTCTCCTGGCCTTTATCTGGCCCTGGACGAACTGGCCGATCGCCTCGGCAATGGCACCCTCCGCACCACTACCCGCCAGGCCTTCCAGATGCATGGCATCGCCAAGGCGGATCTGCGTGAGGTGATCGGCACGATCGTGCGCGCCCTGGGTTCCACCCTTTCCGCCTGTGGCGACATCAACCGCAACGTGATGGCACCGGCGACACCAGTGCAGAGCGGTGGCTACCCGGCCGCCCGCCAGCTGGCTGATGACATCGCCGACCTGCTCACACCTCAGGCCGCGGAGGGGTCCTATCTCGATCTCTGGGTCGATGGCGATCTGGCTTATCGCATCAAACCCCGGGCCGCAGTCAGAAAGGTGAAGGCGCGCCAGGGCGAAGGCGAAATCTTCAGCGGCGATGCGGCTGAACCCCTCTACGGCGCCACCTACCTGCCGCGCAAGTTCAAGATTGCCGTCACGGTTCCTGGCGACAACTCGGTGGATCTGCTCACCCAGGACATCGGCCTGGTGCTGTTCAGCGATGCCGCTGGTCGCGCCCTGGGCTGCAATGTCTACGTGGGCGGCGGCATGGGACGCACCCACAACAAAGAGGAAACTTTTGCCCGCAGCGCCGACCCACTCGGCTGGGTGGCGATCGAGCATGTGCTGGATCTGGTGCAGGCCATCGCCGCCCTGCAACGGGATCATGGCGATCGCCAGCAGCGGCGCCATGCCCGCATGAAGTATCTGATTCAGGATCGGGGTGTGGCCTGGTTCCGGCAGGAACTGGAACGCTATTTCCCCCATCCGATCAAGCGGCTGCGGCAGGAACCGAAAGCCAAGCTGCTCGACTACCTCGGCTGGAATCGCCAGGGTGATGGCCTCTGGTATGTGGGTCTGCCCCTGCTCTGCGGCCGGCTCGAAGGCGACGTCAAGGCGGGCCTGCGCCAACTGGTGGCCACCTACCAACTGGAGGTGCGCCTCACCCCGAACCAGGATCTGCTGCTCTGCAACATCGGTAGCACCCAGCGGCAGGGGATCCGTCAGGCCCTGGAGCAGCTTGGCTTTGAGGCCCCCGAAGCTCCCGCTCGCCTGGCTCGCCATGCGATCGCCTGCCCGGCCATGCCCACCTGCGGGCTGGCGATCACCGAATCGGAGCGCATCCTGCCCCAGGTGCTGGAGCGACTGGAGGCTCTGCTGACGAGCTTGAAGATCGACAAGTCGATCCTCATCCGCATGACGGGCTGCCCCAATGGCTGCGCCCGCCCCTACATGGCCGAGATCGGTCTGGTGGGCAGCGGGGTGGAGAGCTACCAGCTGTGGCTGGGGGGAACCCCGGGGCTGACGCAGCTGGCCCGGCCCTTCCTTGAGAAAATGCCGCTGGAGCAGCTGGAGAGCACCCTGGAACCGCTGCTGAACACCTGGAACCAGGAAGCCGGGCCCCGCACCAGTTTCGGCGATTGGATCAACAAGGCGGGCGATGATCGGGTCAAGGCCCTGCTGACGAGCCCATGACCCCGGCCGATCGCCATCACCGCAGCGGCGCCCGAGTCGATCGGCACCGGGGATGGGCGGTCCAGCTCTGGCACCCCTGGGCTCCGTCCCGTTTCCGGCTGCTGCTGGCGGGCGCTGCGCTGTCCGTCGCGATGGCGGCACCTGGGCTGGCGGCCAGCATGCCGCCCCTGCCGCCGGCACGGCAGGTGCTGTACGACCCGGATCCAGCCATCTGCAAACCGGCCTCCCTGCAGAGCAACTTCCGGCAGCAACTGCTGCCCTGGGCTGATCAACCCGCCGCGGTTCAGGCCAAGCTGCGCCAGGTGCAGCTGGAGCTGCTGCAGTCGACGCTGCAGCGCTGCGTCAGCAAGGGACTGCTGAGCCCCGAGCAGGCCGGCACCCTCGGCAAAGAGCTGCTGGGTGAAGCGCCGACTCAACCCTCCGGGGCCCGTCCATAGAGCGCCTTCACGGCGCCGATCCGCCAGGCCCAGAGCTGATCGCCATAGCTGAAATGCCACCATTCATTGGGATGCTGGGCAAAACCGGCGCCCTCCATCACCTGGCGCAACAGCTGCCGCCGGCCATGCCAGAGGCCAGCCTCGCCATCGGGATCCCGGCGGGCGGCGGCGGCGTGGTGGTCCGGCTCCGAAACCGCGCCGATCGCGTCGATCTCCCCCCCCATCGCCAGCGGCTGGCCGTCAGCCGCCGCCAGGGTGAGATCGACGGCGGCACCGGTGCTGTGGGGAGGCGGCGTGGCTGGATCGGCACTGGGAGGAGCCCAGAAGCGGCCCACTTCCGCCACCAGCAGATCTCGCAGCGGGCTGGGTTGATGGCGATCAACACCGCGCTGACGACATTCGCTGGCGATGGCGTGATTCACCATGAACTGCTGCACGGCCACCGGCCGCCAGGCATCGAAAATCGCCAGGCGCCACTGGCTGTGCTCCCGCTGCAGCCGAGCCTCGGCCTGCAGCAGGCGCTGCAGCACGCCCTGGCGCAGCCGGAACGGCGATCCCCGTTGGCCGTAGGGGGCGCCGAGGGCCTGATAAGGGTGGGGCTCAAGGCGCCATAAAGGCGGCGGCAGGGCCGTCAGCGGCTCGCCGTTGTCGTCGATCGGGATCGGGCTCCAGGGGCGCATGTTCAGTTCAGGCGGGCGGCATCAACCAGGCGCCGCCGCTGCTCCTCCAGCGCCTGGCGCAGCAACGGCTGGCTGTTGAGCTCCGGATCCTCCTCCAGCAGGCGGCGGGCCACATCCCGGGCCAGCTCGAGCATGTCGCCATCGTCACTGAGGCTGGCCAGCGCCAGGTCGGGCAGGCCCGACTGGCGGGTGCCCAGCACCTGGCCCGGCCCTCGCAGGCGCAGATCCATCTCAGCGATCTCGAAGCCGTCGTTGCTGCGCACCAGCACCTCCAGCCGCTGTTTGGCGGTGGCATTGCGGCCGTCGTTGATCAGCAGGCAGTGGGAAGCCGCCGCCCCCCGGCCCACCCGACCGCGCAACTGGTGCAGCTGGGCCAGGCCGAAGCGGTCCGCGTGTTCGATCACCATGACGCTGGCGGCCGGGACATCCACGCCCACCTCCACCACGGTGGTGGACACCAGCACCTGACAGGTGCCGGTGGCAAAGGCGGCGATGGCGCGCTGCTTTTCCTCACTGTTGAGCCGCCCATGCAGCAGGCCCACCTCAAAGTCGGGAAACACCGCCTCGGCCAGATGGCGATGCACCTCCACGGCTGAGCGCAGATCCACCTTCTCCGATTCCTCCACCAGCGGCAGCACCACATAGGCCCGCTGCCCCAGGGCCACCTGCTCTCGAATCAGGCTCCAGGCCTGCTCCCGCTCGGCGCCGCGCAGCAGCCTGGTGCGGATCGGTGTGCGGCCCGGCGGCAGTTCATCGATCTGGCTGACATCGAGATCGCCATGCACCGCCAAGGCCAGGGTGCGGGGAATCGGCGTCGCCGTCATCGTGAGCAGATGGGGTTGCAGGCCTTTGGCCAGCAGGCGGTTGCGCTGCCGCACCCCGAAGCGGTGCTGTTCATCCACCACCACCAGGCCGAGCCGATCGAACTGCACGGGATCTTCCAGCAAGGCATGGGTGCCCACCAGCAGCTGCAGCTGACCGTTGGCCAGATCCTGCAGCATCTGGCGCCGGCGCCGCAGCGGGGTTGCCCCCGAGAGCAGCTCGACACTGACCTGCAGGGGATTGAGCCATTCCACGAGCTTGGCGTAGTGCTGTTGGGCCAGCACTTCCGTGGGAGCCATCAAGGCGCCCTGACAGCCCGCTTCGATCGAAGCCAGCAGGGAGGCCAGGGCCACCACGGTTTTGCCGCTGCCCACATCGCCCTGCACCAGCCGGGCCATCGGTTGCGGTCGGGCCATGTCGGCACGGATTTCGCCCAGCACCCGCTGCTGGGCTGCGGTGAACTGAAACGGCAGGCATTCAAGGAAGCGAGCCACCAGATCCACCTGGCCCGGCAACAGCAGCAACGGGGGCGCCTGGCGGCGGCGCTGGCGCTCGCGGCGCTGGCCCAGGGCCAGTTGCAGCAGCAGAAACTCGTCAAACACCAGCCGTTGGCGACTCGCCTGCAACTGCTCGCGATCGCGCGGTTGGTGAATCTGCTCCAGGGCGGTGCTGCGGCAGGAGAAGCCCAGCTCCTGCCGCAGCGCGATCGGCAACGGATCCGGCCAGTGGTTCACCAGAGGCAACAGGCTGGCGATCGCCCGCCGCAACCGCTCCGCCGTCAGGCCCTCGGTGAGCGAATAAACGGGCACCAGGCGGCCGATCTGCTCGGAGCGCACCTCGGCGCCCGGCGACTCCAGCACCTCGATCAACGGATCATGGAACGTGGGCCCGTAGGGGGTGTCGCGCACCAGACCACTGACGGCGACCGTGGCGCCGGGGGGGTAGAGGCGCTGCTGGGATTTCAGCCAACCGGGACTGGAGAAGCGCTTACCGGCAAAAAAACGCGACACCCGCAGGCGACCGGTGACATCGTGCAGCTGCAGCTCCAGGATCGACAGGTTGGGGTTGCGAGGACTGGCGAAGGCATGACTGCTGCGCACGGTGGCGACGATCGTGGCGCTGCGGCCGCTCTCGAGCCCGGCGATGCGCACCAGATGGGCGTAATCGAGGTAGTCGCGGGGGTAGTGATGCAGCAGATCCCTCACCACCAGCAGCCCCAGGCCCGCCAGCAGCGTGGCGAGCTTGGGGCCGATGCCTGGGATTTCCACCAGGGGCCTGTCAGCCTCCAGCCGCCGCCCGCCAGCGGCCTGTGCAGCCGGGGCAGGGTCCTGTCCCAATCGCAGCCGCGGCGGGGCCACAGGCAGCACCGGCAGCTGGCTGCGGCGCAGCTCATGCAGCTTCTGCCGCAGCTGGGCCACCAGCTGCCGGCGCCGGCCTTCACTTTGCTCGGCATAGGTGCGGAAGCCAGCCAGCAACAGAACCAGAGCCTGGTGCTGTTCTGCGGAGCCAGGGGCGACGGGCTGGCTCAGGCTCTGCACCACGAAGGCGCTGTAAGTGAGCTGCCGTCCCTTGACATCGATGAAGCCGCGATCGGCCTCCAGCTGACAGGCTTGCTGCAAGGTTGCATACCAGCGCTCAAACGCAGCCGGAAGCGCTGAAACCGGCGAGACAGGGGCCTGGTTCAGGCCTGGGGCGGGCGGCTGTTGCGAATGTCCTGCAGCCACAATCGTTCCGCCTCGTGGGCCTGGAGTCGCCGTTGCAGGCGACGGAATTGATGGGCCATTCTGCGCA
>CAMBZX010000095.1 GCA_945872185.1 Synechococcus sp. UW140
TGGCGGGGCTGGGGGAGAGCGCCCAGGTGTGGGACGATCTGCGCGAGTGGGACTATGGCGCCTACGAGGGCATCACCACCGCCGAGATCCGCCGCCACCAGAGCGACTGGACGATCTGGAGCCACGGCTGTCCGGCCGGGGAAGACGCAGCGGCGGTCCAGGTCCGCTGCGAGCGGGTGATCGCCCGGGTGCTGGCGCTGGCCCCATGCCCCCCAGAGCGCTCCCAACCGGGCTCGCTGCCCAGCGACCGCACAGCGGCCAGCCTGACAGCAATCAACTCGTCACCAGGCCCAGCCAGCCCAGGGGCGAGCAGCGAGCCTGCCTGCCGCATCGCCCTGTTTGCCCATGGTCATCTGCTGCGCAGCCTGGCCGCCACCTGGCTTGGCCTGGGGGCCCAGGCCGGGGCCTTGCTGGTGTTGGGTACCGGCGGCATCGGCGTGCTCGGCTACGAGCGCGAACAGCGGGCGTTGCTGCGCTGGAATGTGACGGCTCCCTGACCGGTCGTCTACGGGCCGGTCGTTCCCAGACATCGCCTCCCCTGCCAGCACGGGCCACGGGCCACGGGCCACGGGCAGGTCGGTCGCTTGGCCGTTCGGCCCCCTGACAGCACTCTCCAGTGATAGCACTCTCCAGTGGTAGCTCGGTCCACTGCCAGCTCGGTTCAATGGCAGCTGGGTCCAATGGCAGCACTGGCCCTGGCAGCAAGCGCCCCTGGCAGCGCCGCCTCCTCAGCGCACCTGCCGGGACGCGTGCCCGCCACCGAGGTCCCCTGTTCCAGCCCAGGCGCTGCATCCCTCAGAATGGAAGCTGCGCTGGAGCCTGGTTCTGAACCTTGCCACCCTCGGGAGCGAATTGCTCGGTTTTGCCCTGGCGATCGGCTTCAGCCCCTTGCACATCGCCCTGTTGCTGTTGCTGCTGGTGGGCGCTGATCCGCTCCGCCGTGGCGGCTGGTTCGTGGCTGGCTGGCTGGTGATCTCCGCCCTGGAGGTGGCCCTGCTGTTGACCGTGGGCCACAGCCTGCTACTCAGCATGGACAAGGGAACCTCCCATCGCACCGGGCTCGATCTGCTGGCGGCCGGCGTGCTGCTCGGGGTGGGCATGAAGCAACTGCTCGACCGCAAGGAAGGCACGGGGGCACCGGCCTGGGCTGGTCAGCTGGACCGCTTCGGCGCCATGCCGCTGCTGCCCCTGCTCGGCCTGAGTGCGGTGGTGCAGGTGATCAGCCCCGATGATGTCTTCCTCTATGCCAAGGCCAGTGGCGAGCTGCTGGCCTCAGGTCTGGGCCAGGGCCAGGAGCTGCTGGTCGGTGGCCTGTTCAGCCTGGCCACGGGCCTGCTGTTGCTGGTGCCGTTTCTGGCGGTGCGGCTGCTGGGCCAGCAACGGGTGCAGCCAGCCCTGTTCTGGGGCAAACAATGGCTGTTTGCCAATGCCGACCCGATCGTTGCCGTGGCAAGCCTGCTGCTGGCTGCCTACTTTGGCTGGCAAGGGGTGGAAGGGCTACAGCTCAGCTGAGCCGGGGTCCTGGGCCGTCCCATGCCCGGGTCTAAGCATGTTGACCATGCGAGTAACCCTCTGCTGGGGTTCGGGGGTTTCCCCAAGCCCCGCAGGGGCCGTTTTCATGCAGGCAATCCACGGCTTGCCATGACCCGTGGTGGCATTGCGATGGGGCCCTGGCCATCGCTTGGCGGCAGCGTCTGCTAGCAGGTGGCCAAGCGATCAGATCCAGAGGAGAGCTGCTGAGGAGACGGTCAGCGGCTGGAATCCGAGGACTTCGGCTGGCGGGAGCTGTCGAGCTCGGCTTCCAGCATGCGTTGCAGATAGGCGGGGTCGTGCAGGCGCTCATGGGGCGTGCGGGGCCGGAACCCTGGCGACGGCAACATCCCGTTGAGGTGGCGGTCGCCGCCCCTTCGGCGCCCGCGTGACCGGGCCCCAGACCAACCCGGACGCCAGCCCAGCAGCAGCCCCAGACCCAACCCCAGCACCAGCAGGCAGCCCACCATCCAGGCAAGCTCCCCAGAGAGTGTGCTGGTCGAGACGGCCACAGGCCAGATGGCCACCGGCTGGACGTCCGAAGTAGTGGCAACCGGACGCTGAGCCAGCGCCAGTTCGGAACCGGAAGACTGGCCCTTCGTCCAGTGGCTCTCGGCAGCAGGCACTGCGCCGGAACGGATGGGCCGGGGCTCCATTGCGGCAGATCGCAGACCCGCAGCCTGGACTGCCGTCGGATACCGAAGACCGGTCAAGGCAAGGACCGATCCGGCAGTGCTGTTAGCCAACCCTACCGACAAGCGCAAACCCTGTCCCATTGGCAATGTCATTGTCTTGTTGATCCAACGAACGGTGTGGGGGGGTCTGAGTGACTGAAAATTATTTACATAATCTAGCAGATTTGTAGCGAAAGGCAGCAGGTTCGCAGCGAAAGGCAAGAAGATCAGCCAGGCCTCCTGAAAGCCTCCCCTGATCCGGCTCCTGGAGAAACCAAGGACCCCAGGCCTCAACATGGCAAAACGACAGATCCTGCGACTCTTGTCCCTCCAATAAGCGGAGAGAAGATATTGCAACGCTTCGCCAAATCCATCCCTTTGATCAGATTTTTAGGCGAAGACTTCAGCCCAGGGGCGACGTGCCATCCCGCGAATCCGGATCCCGCAGCCAGTCGTCCCAGCGCTTGGCTTCCGTGGCGCTGCCGGGGCCGGCCAGCAGCGTCACCGCCTGACTGGCCCGGCTGACGGCCACATAGACAAGCTGGCGGCGCAGGATGTCGTCCTTGGGCCAGAACACATCGGCAGCAACGAACACCTCACCGAAGGTGCTGCCCTGGCTGCGATGCACGGTCAGCACCGCGGCCGGCCCCAGGGAGGCGAAGGCATCCCGCAACAGAAAGTAACGACGCCAGAGGGCGCGGCCATCCTTCTTGCCGGCCTCACGGGCCTGCAGGCGCAGCCCCTGCAGCACCCGATCCAGGCTGGCTCGGGCCGTACTGCCCAGCGGCGGCAGCAGCCGCAGGGCGAGCTGGCTCTCGCCGGCCTCAACGCTGGCGGTGAGGGTGTCGATCACGGGCGCCCCGAGCCCATCGAGGCTGCCGAAGCCAACCCCGAACTCGGCCAGATCACAGCGCTCCGGCTTGACATCGCGCACCACCAACTCCCGGTTTGATCCCAGCACCATGTCCGGCTCCTCGGCCGCCTCGGCCCCCTCCCGGCAGGCCGGCGCCATCACCGCCGCCCGGGTGATCAGCACCTCGCCCGGCAGCACCGGCAGCTGGTCGGCCATCTCGCCATGCAGGGCGCGGCGGGCGATCGGCACCAGCTGCTCGAGCGAGCGGTTGGTATAGCAGAGAATTCGCGCCAGGTCGGGATTGTCGGTTTCGCTGCTGCGCCGCAGGGCCGCCTGGGCCGCCGCCAGCCAGTCGGGGCGAGCAAGGGAGCAGACCATGCCGGCAGCCGTGCGCAGCGGCGCCAGAGCCGGCGGCTGGCGGCAGGGCAGGTCGCCTTGGCGCCAGCCCGTGGCCAGACGCAGCACCGGCCCCTGATGGCGCACCACCTGGCGCAGATCGGCGCGATGGACCCGGCCGAGGGCGAACACCGGACTCACCGCTTCGCCCACCGGCGGCAACTGGGCCGGATCGCCCACGAACACCAGGCGGCTGCGGAACGGATGGGCGCAGCGCAGGGCGATCTCCAGCAGGGCGCTGTCCACCATCGAAGCCTCATCGATCAGCACCAGGCCGAGGTGCTCGAGCGCCATCGCCGTCTGCTCCGATTCCTCACAGCGCTCCAGATCCCCCTGACGCTTCAGCTTCAGCCGCAGCAAGCGGTGGATGGTGGAGGGATACCAGGTGGGTTGCAGACCCACCAGCTCCAGTTGGCGCCGCAGCACCCCGACCGCCTTGTGGGTCGGAGCCACCACGGTCCAGCAGAGACCACTGGCCTCCACCTGCTGCAGCAGGCGGGTGGAGAGGAAGGTCTTGCCACTGCCAGCAAAGCCACTGAGCACGAATGGCGTGCCATCGGCTGGCGCCGCCAACCAGCTGGCGAAGGCGGCGGCCGCCACCTGCTGATCGGCGGTGAGGGCCAGGCCGGAGGGAGACGGCAACCTCACCCCAGGGGGGCAGGCAGGCCGGGGCTGAGCAGCTGGCTCCACACCTGGACCAGATGCAGCGGCGAGCCGATCAGGGCCAGGCCGGGCAGGGCCACCAAGGGGCCCATGACACTGCCAGCCAGCACCTCCAACTTGGTGTGGCCGAGATTTTCCTTGAGCTGTTGGTCCCAGATCGAGCCGGTGATCTCGTTGCTGCCGGCCAGGGTGTTGACCCGGGCAGCGGTGAGACCGGCCGCACGCCGCACACCGCTGGCGTCGTAGAGCACCACAAAGCAGAGGGCCGCCGCCAGGGCGAACAGGGGATCCTGGAAGCCCTGGTTCCAGCCGATGCCGGCGGCGGTGCCGGTCATCAGGGCCGAGTGGCTCGACGGCATGCCGCCGGTTTCGAACAGCACGGCGGGACGCCAGCGGCCATGCAGCGCCAGTTCCACGAACAGCTTGGACAGCTGGGCCAGACCGCAGGCGGCCAGTCCCCACCAGAGCACGCTGTTGTCCAGCAGGTCGCGCAGCATCAACAGCAGATGGCCGGAATCACTGGACATGGCAGGGGTCATCGATCGCGGCTGGTGATGTAATCCGCCAAGGCAAGCAGAGGGGCGGCCTTGAACTCCCCCTCACCCGTACCCCAGGGGGCCAGGGCCGCCTTGGCTTCGGCCACCAGGGCCTCGGCCCGGCAGCGCGACTCCTCCAGGCCCAGCAGCTTGGGATAGGTGGTCTTGTCGGCGGTGAGATCCTTGCCCGCCGTCTTGCCCAGCACCTCGCTGCTGGCGGTGACATCGAGGATGTCATCGATGATCTGGAAGGCCAGGCCGATGCCACGGGCGTAGGTACCGAGGGCCGCCAGCAGCGCTTCGGAAGCACCGGCGATCTGGGCGCCACAGATCACGCAGGCCCGCAGCAGGGCACCGGTCTTGTGCAGATGGATGTACTCCAGGGTGGCGAGATCCACCTGTTTGCCCTCGCACTCCAGATCCACCACCTGCCCCCCCACCAGGCCCGGAGCTCCGGAAGCCAGGCTCAGCTCCCCCACTACCGCCAGCAGCCGCTCGGCCGGCACGCCCGGACTGCGCAGCGCCACCATCTCGAAGGCGCGGGTGAGCAGGGCGTCGCCGGCCAGGATCGCGTTGGCCTCGCCATACACCTTGTGATTGGTGGGCCGGCCGCGGCGCAGATCGTCGTTGTCCATGGCCGGCAGATCGTCATGGATCAGCGACATGGTGTGGATCATCTCCAGCGCCACCGCCGTGGGCATCGCCAGCTCGCCGTCTGCACCGGCCAGTTCACAGGCCGCCAGGCAGAGAATCGGCCGCAGCCGCTTGCCGCCGGCCAGCAGCGAATAGCGCATCGACTCGCGCAGGGATTCGGGCCGCTCCGGGCCGAGGGAGCCATCCAGGGCCGCCTCCACCCGCAGCCGGGCCGCCTCCAGGTAGGCGCCGAAATCAAACGATTGGGCCTGGGGCGAATCCTGGGCTGGGGCCGCGTCCTGGGCCGGATCCTGGGCCGTGCTCACCGACGCGGTCATGGGGAACGGAAGCCTCGGCGGCGATTCTTGCAGCCTGCCCCCCGAGCGCGACCGCCGGCTTAACAGGCCTGCAGCCGCGCCGGCGCCGCTGGCCGGCCCAGGGCACCCCGGCTCCTGAACCCAACAGGCTTGGGAAAGCCCCGCCAACCCAGGGATGTCCAGCGCGGCCTGGCTCAGACCAGCAGATCCTCCAGCGCGGCCCCATCGACGCCGTGGCGCCGGCACCAGGCCAGCACCGTATTCACCAGCAACATCGCCACCGTCATCGGGCCGACGCCACCGGGCACGGGCGAGATGGCGCTGGCGATCGGCTCCACCTCCTCAAAGCGCACATCGCCACACAGGCCGCCTTCGGGCTGGCGATGGATGCCCACATCCACGACCACCGCCCCCGGCGTCACATGCTCGGCGCCGATCATCCGTGGCCGGCCCGCCGCCACCACCAGCACCTCGGCCTGGCGTGTCAGCGCCGCCAGATCCCGGGTGCGCGAATGGGCGACGCTGACAGTGGCATTCGCCGCCTGCAGCATCAAGGCCATCGGCTGGCCCACCAGGATGCTGCGGCCCACCACCACGGCCCGCTTGCCGGCCAGGTCCACTCCGGCCGCCGCCAGCAGCGCCATCACCCCGGCAGGGGTGCAACTGCGCGGCCCCGGTTCCCCCTTGAGCAGGCGGCCGAGATTGAGGGTGTGCAAGCCATCGGCGTCCTTGTCGGGATCAATGGCCATGAGCAGCGGACCCTCCTCCAGGCCGGCCGGCAGGGGCAGCTGCAGCAGGATGCCATCCACCTGGGGATCGGCATTGAGCCGCTGGATCTGCTCCAGCACTGCCGCCGCTCCAGTCTCTGCCGCCAGATGGGCGCCGAGGTTGCGAATGCCGACCCGGCTGCAGGCCTTCTCTTTGTTAGCCACATATACGCCACTGGCTGGATCGTCGCCGACCCGCAACACCGCCAGGCCGGGCGGGCGAGCCGCCAGCGGCAGTCCCGCGGTGATCACAGCGAGGAGCCGTTGCTCGATCGCGGCCGCCAGGCTCCGTCCATCCAGCAGGGTCGCCATCGGGTCAGCAAGCGGGTGGTCGATGGCCAGCATGACGCCCAAAGGAACTTGGTCGGCCTTGACACCGCTAGCGTTTTCACTCCTGCGCTGATCCATGGCCAAGGGCCTCCGGCGGATCCGATCTCTGTGGCGCAGCCTGCTGCGACTTGAGCGCCCCCGCCTGGCGATCGTGTCCTGGCGCAGCGGCGGTCTGGCGGCCGTGGTGCTGGCCTGCCTGCTGGTAGCCCTGATCACCAGCTGGCCCTGGCTGGTGGAACCCAGCCTGCGGCCTGGTCTGCCCGCCCCCTTCACGGTGCGGGCACCCAAGGACGCCACGGTGATGGACAGTGCGGCCCTGGAGCAGCGGCGTAGTCAGCTGATGCCCCGCACCCAGGTGCAAGTCGTGGATGGGCGCGCCAGCCGGCAACTGCAGAACGACCTGGATCGCAGCCTCGCCCAGGTGCAGCAGCAGCGGGCGAGCCAGCAGCCCCGTGTCGACCCACTCAATCTCACCGCCGCCGAACGGCGCTGGCTGCAGAACCTCAGTCCGTCCGAGCTGGTGGGCTGGGAACGGGCCGTGCGCCAGGCCCAGTTGCGGATGCTCAGCCAAGGGGTCGTGGCCAGCGTCGCCGACGCGCCGCTGCTGGAGGCCGCCCATCTGCAGCTGGAGAACCAACCGGTGGCGGGCCGCAGCCTCGGCAGCCGCCTGATCGCCGCCAGCCTGGAGGGACGCACCAACCTGCGCAGCGACACCTTCCTCAGCCAGCGGCGCATCGAAGAACTGGTGAGCCAGCACGGCCTGCCGACGATCAGCGTCCGCCAGGGTGATCTGATCACCCGTCAGGGCGAGGTGATCAGTTCCCAGGCCTTCGATGTGCTCGATTATTTCGGCCTGATCAACCGCAGCCCCCGCCCCCTCCCCTGGTTGGGTCATTTCAGCGAAGCCCTGGCCGCCTGCACCGTGATGCTGCTGGTGATGCGCCGCTGGCGCGCCAGCCTCGAGCCGCGCCAGGCCCTGCTGGCTCTGGCGATGTTGCTGACGGTGCAGGGCTTCAAGCTGGTGCTCGGGGTACATGCCAGCCCGCTGGCCCTGCTCGTGCCGCCCACCTTGCTGCTGGCCCAGGGGCTGGGAACGGTGGCGGGACTGGCCTGGCTGGCGGTGGCCAGCCTGATCTGGCCTTACCCCCTCGATGGCCTGCTCGAATGCCGCCTGGTGATCGCCGCCCTGGTGGCGGTACTGGCGGCCCTGCTGGCCGGGCGCCAGCGCAACCGGGCCCAGCTGCTGCAGCTGGCGGTGCTGCTGCCCCTGGGGGCGATGCTGAGCCAGGTGCTGGTGATCCAGCTGAGCAGCCTGATCGGCCAGGGCAACGGCGCTTCAGGTCACTGGCCCCGGGGCAATGATCTGTTCAGCGAGGCCCTGATCGTGGGCAGCCTGTTGATGGCGGGTCTGATCCTGGCACCGCTGGTGGAGAGCTTCTTCGGTCTGCTCACCCGCGCCAGGCTGATGGAACTGGCTGACCTGGAATGTCCGCTGCTGCGTCGGCTCTCCACCGAGGCACCGGGCACTTTTGAACACACCCTGATGATCTGCGGCCTGGCGGAGGAGGGGGCCCGGGCCATCCAGGCGGACGTGGACCTGATCCGCACCGGCGCCCTCTATCACGATGTCGGCAAGTTGCATGGGCCCCAGTGGTTCATCGAAAACCAGGAGGAAAGCAGCGGCAATCCCCATGACCGCCTCGACGATCCCTTCGCCAGCGCCGCCATCCTCCAGGCCCATGTGGACGAGGGCCTGAAACTGGCGCGGCGTTACCGGCTGCCGCGACCGCTGGCCGACTTCATCCCCGAACATCAGGGGATGCTGAAGATGGGCTACTTCCTGCACCAGGCCCGCGAACGGGATCCCGCCGTCCAGGAAGACCGCTTCCGCTACCGCGGCCCGATCCCCCGCAGCCGCGAAACGGCCATTCTGATGTTGGCGGATGGCTGCGAGGCCGCCCTGCGCTCGCTGCCGCCCGGCACCACCGAAGACCAGGCCCGGGCCATGGTTCGACGCATCGTCGAGGCCCGCCTGAGCGACGGCCAGCTTGCCGGCAGCGGCATCGGCAGGGCCGAACTGGAGCTGGTGATGCGGGCCTTCGTGCGCGTCTGGAAACGGATGCGCCATCGCCGCATCGCCTACCCGATTCCCGCCCGCAAGGCCTTCAGCGCCTGATCCCTGCCCGCCATCAGAGGCCGCGCCAGAGCTTGGCGCCCTCACTGGCCCGCAGCGAGCGCACTTTGCGTTCCAGCACAATGATCGCCGGCACCAGGGTGATGGCATTGGCGGCGATCAGGGGGCCGTCATGGGTGATCAGGCCATAGATCCCCCAGAGGCTGATGCCCAGGGTGAACAGCACGTACATCGGTAGGGAGATGCCGCTGGCATCGCCGCTGCGCACGGTCTTGATCGCCTGCGGAAAGAAACTCAAGGTGGTGAGCGTGGCTGCTCCGTAGCCCAGCAAGGTGACGGGCAGCGGCTGGGCCATGGAGGTTGGGGCGACGGCGAGAGGCACAATCTGCCGCCTATGGGGCCGATCCCACAACAGGGGCCAGCCCCCAGCCCGATGCAGGCCAGTCCCTCAGCCATCCCCGGCGTCAGCGTTGCTGTCACCGTCCACGGCCCTGACTCCGCCAGCAGCACCGTGAGCGGGCAGCATGGGCATCGCATCCGGTGCACCATGACCCAGAGCTTTGCGGAGTTGCAGGCCCAGCTCCGGCCTGAATGGGGCCGCGAGCACGACGGCAACGGCGTCGATTTCGACCTGTTGATGCTGCCCTCCCTCTCCGTCGACCGGGCCCAGCTGGAGTTGGTCACCGGCGCCCATAACTACGAGGAGCGCCAGCTGTTCTCCCTGATCCGGTTGCGGGATCCAGGGGTGCGCATGGTCTATGTCACCAGCAAGCTGCTGCCCGATCTGGTGGTGGATGCGGTGCTGGAGCTGTTGCCCGGAGTGCCCACCTCCCATGCCCGCAAGCGGTTGCACCTGTTCGACACCGACGATGCCTCCAGCAGGCCCCTGACTGAAAAGCTGCTGGAACGGCCCGCCCTGTTGGCCCGCATCAAGGAGCTGCTCCGGCCAGGCCGCAGTTTCATCGGCTGCTACGTGGTGACCGAGCTGGAAAAGCGCCTCTCGGAGCTGCTGCAGGTGCCGCTGCTGGGCACCGATCCGGCCCTGGGCTACTGGGGGAGCAAGGCAGGCAGCCGCGAGTTGTTCGCCCGCTGCGGCGTGCCCCATCCGCCCGGCAGTGGCCTGGTGCACGACCTTGACGGCCTGGCGGAGGTGACGGCGGAGCTGTGGGAAGCCCATCCCGATCTGCAGCGCTGCGTTGTCAAGCTCAATGAGGGCTTCAGTGGCGAGGGCAACGCGCCCCTGGAGCTTGAACCCCTGGCCCTGGCCGAGCGCAGCCCGGCCGAACGGCGCCGCCTGTTGCGCCAGGCGCTGGAAGGACTGCCCATGCCCCCACCCCAGTGGCGGCAGCTGCTGGCGCAGCAGGGGGCCCTGGTGGAGGGCTGGCTGCTGGGCGGCGATGAACTCACCTCCCCCAGCGTCCAGGGCACAATCCATCCCGGTGGTGGTGTCGAAGTGCTGTCCACCCACGAGCAGATCCTGGGCGGAGCCAGCGGCCAGACCTATCTGGGTTGCCGTTTCCCGGCGGAAGATCCCTACCGGCTGGAGCTGATGCGCCACGGCCAGGCGGTGGGCGCAGCCCTGGCCGCCGAGGGGGCCCTGGAGCGCTATGCGGTGGATTTCATCGCCCGTCGCTTCGGCGATCACTGGGATGTGCAGGCGATTGAGGTGAACCTGCGCCAGGGAGGCACCACCCACCCCTACATGGCCCTGCGGGCGATCACCACCGGCGATCTCGACCCGCTCACCGGCCGCTTCATCTCCCCCACCGGCCAGCCGGTGCATTACGTCGCTACCGACAACCTCTGTGATCCCCGGCTGCGGGGCCTGCTGCCCCTCGACCTGATGGACATCGTGGCGGAGGCCGGCCTGCACTACGACCCGGCGCGGCTGCGGGGCAGTGTGTTCCATCTGCTGGGCTGCCTGTCGGAGTTCGGCAAGCTGGGCATGACCTGCCTGGGTGACAGTGCCGC
>CAMBZX010000096.1 GCA_945872185.1 Synechococcus sp. UW140
CCGCCGCTCTGGCTGACCAACACCGGGTCGAAGTGATGGGGAGAGTGAAACACCACGATCTCGCCGCGACGCGGTGCCCGGCCGCGGTACGAGAGCTTTTCAACCAGCAACCGATCCTGGATCTGCAGCCCGGGCAGCATCGAGCCGGAGGGGATGTAGCGGGCTTCGAGCAGGAATTGACGAATGCCCAGGGCCACCGCCAGGGTGATCACCACACTGCGCCAGAACACCCAGGGGCTCTCCTCGCTCGGGGTGCGACTGGGTTCGATCGGCCTCGGGGTGTCGTCGTGGCGCTGGGGTTCCGTGGGACTCAAGGCACTCGTGCGGCAGGGACCGTGATCGGCAGGCAGATTAGGCACGCATCCGCCGGTCGCGTTCCCGATGGCACGCCCTCGCTGGCATCAGGTCCTGCCCAGGCCCGGCAACCGCCTGGGTCGGAACTGGGACCGGTTCGTGGCCATCTGGGCCACGCTGAATCTGGTGTGGGTGGGCTTCGATCTCACCTATGTGCCGCTGCGCACCTTCTGGTTGCAGCGCAATCTCTATCCGATCCCGTCAGTGCCGCTGGTGCTGCCCCTGCACGCCATCCCCGACATCACCCCCTGGGTGGATCCGATCAAGGGCATCGAGCCCCATCGCGAGACAGAGGCCTACCGCCGGGCCTTTGACCAGCTCGATACCGCCTTGCTGCTCCAGCCTGCCGGAGAGCCCCTGTCCCCTGCCCTGGTGCTCTTGCTGCAGCGCCAGGTGCGGCTCAGCGGCCAACTGATCGACAGCAATCCGTTTGAGGCCACCGGCGCCTCGGGCACTCTCGAGAAGATCAAGAATCGCCTGCGGCAGCGGGCCAACCGAGATTCAGCCCGCCAGGCCGCCGCCGAACTGCTCGATCCCCAGCGCCTGGCCGGGGTGCCCTGGGCTGTGGAGCGCCGGTTCTGGCTCGACCAGGTGTTGCCGCTGGTGGCCACCAACTACTGGCGCTCGATCGATGACAACGGCCGGCCCACGGATCATTTCTGGCGCTACGACCTGCTGTTGTTCCAGAGCGTCTTCGCCCTCGACATCCTGCTACGGGTGATCCGCCTGCGCCGTCTCCTGCCCGGGCTGGGCTGGAGTCAGGCCCTGTTGCGCCGTTGGATCGACCTGCCCCTGCTGCTGCCCTTCTGGCGCTGGTTGCGGCTAGCGCCCGTGGTGCAACGGCTGCAGTCCAGCGGTCTGATCAATCTCGAGCCGCTGCGGGCTGTGATCAGCCGCGCGGTGGTGGCCCTGCTGGCGGTGGAGCTGTTTGAGGTGATGGCTCTGCAGCTGATCGATGGCATTCAGGGGCTGATCCGCTCAGGCCGCTGGCCGAATCGGATCCGGGCCCTACGCAGCCATCAGACGGTCGTCCACCAAGACGAGCGCGAACTGGTGGAGCTGGTGCGCATCTGGGCCCCGCTGCTGCTGGTGCAGGTGGCACCGCGTCTGGCCCCGGAACTACAGGGGGTGCTGGGCCATGCCCTGCAGCAGAGCCTCCAGAACACGATGGTGCCGCCCCCCTTGCGCCAGCTGCAGCCACTGCTGCAGGTGGAGAAGGGATTCAGCCGCCAGCTGGCCGCCGGTGTGGTCGACAGCCTGATCGATCTCACCCGCACCACGGGTGAGCGCTTGGGACGCCGAGACGACCAGCAGCTGGAGTTGCTGCAGCGGTTCATTGATCGCTTCTGGGAGGAGCTGGCCGCGGCCCTGGAAAGTGGCCCTGCCCTGGAACGCTCCCAGCAGCTCCTGTGTGCCTTTCTCGAAGACTTCAAAGGCACCTATGTGAGTCAGATCAACCGCTCCGGCATCGAGACCCTGATTGCCGAGCTCGACCAGTTGATGGTGAAGGCACCTAGCCCAGAAGGGTCGCCCACTCCTGCGGATTGAAACCGGTGCTGATGCGGCCAGCGGCGCTGACCAGGAACGGCCGCTTGATCAGCTTGCCGTCAGCAGCGAGAGCCTGCAGCGCTTCGGCATCACTGAGGGCCTTGACCACGGCGGCCCCCAAAGCGCGGTAGCTCTGGCCGCTGGTGTTGAACAATCGGGAACGGCCCAGCTGCTGCAAAGCCGCTTCCAGCTCGTGGAGGCTGGGCGGTTGGGCGGTGATGTCGAGTACGTCCGCCTCAAGACCCTGTTGCTTCAACCAGGCCAGGGCTTTGCGGCAAGTGCTGCAGGCCGGATAGCTGTAAAGACGAGGCTTGCCCTGGGGTTCGGACACACGGATGGGTAGACAAGGGGCGGGTGGGGCCGGGAACAGCAACCTGGCAGTCCCGATCCCCCTTGGGCCTGGGTCTACTTCTTGCCGATCAGGGCCTTGAGGGCGCCCACCAGGCTGTTGGATCCCTTGCCCACGGCATTGCTGGGGCGGGTGCGCACGGTCACGTCACCGTTGACCGTGGTGCGGCAACTGAGGCGATAGCTGGCGGGGCGGTCAGCCAGGTAGACCTCTTCAACATCGCTGCGGGGCGAAAGATTGCGGCCTCCTTCGAGGACTTCCATCACGCAGGTGCCGCACTGGCCGATACCACCGCAGTTGTTGATGTTGTTGAGGCCGGTGTAGGGGTTGATCCCGGCATCGAGGGCAGCCTTACGCAGGTTTGCGCCCTCGATGCATCCGACCTGCTGGCCTTCACGTTCGAAGCGAATGGTGGGCACGGTCGATCCGGGGGAGAGAGGGCGCCGCCCAACTTACGCCACCTATGGCCCCCAGCCCCCAAGGCCTCGTTCGGACGCAACGCCGCTGAGGCCAGCCGCTGGCTATGGGACTGGGGCAGCAGCTGAGGTGCTTAGCATCACTTCAGCGTGGCGCCAGCCTTGAACCACTCCAGCTACGACCTCGTTATTCAGCAGTTGATTCCGGGCTACGCCAGCCTGGCGCGACTGGCAGTGGCCCTGCTGGCGGCATCGCCCCTGGCATCAGCCACCGGCTCGGCGGTGCTGGTGGCCGGCTGCGGCACCGGCGCTGAACTGCTGGAGGCCCGTTCCCAACGGCCCGACTGGCAGCTCACGGCCATCGATCCTGCCGCCGAGATGCTGACCGTGGCGCGCCAGCGCCTGGCGCAGTCTGAGCTTGATGGCTCCCCCGCCGCTGCTGAGGCGATCCACTGGCAGCCGTCAACCGTCGAGGAGCTTGACGCCCAGGCCGTCTTTGATGGCGCCCTTTCGGTGCTGGTGCTGCAATCCCTCGCCGATGACGGTGCCAAGCTCGCCTTCCTCACCGCCCTGGCGCGCAGCCTGCGGCCCGGCGGTCAGCTGGTGCTCGTCGATCTGATGCGCTCGGAACGTTCGCCCCTGCAAGCCCAGGTGGAACAGGCCTGGCTCGGTTTCCAGCGGGCCAGCGGACTCACGGCCGCCACCGAGGCCCTCGATGCCCTCAGCCAGGGCCTGCATCCGATCGGCCTGGCCAGACTCACCGCCCTGGTCAATGCCGCCGGGTTCTGTGACCCGGCGCTCGTCTTCAAGGCTCTGGATGTGGAAGGGTTCCTGTTGCAGCGACGGGCCTAGTCCCACCCCTGGACCGCCACCACAAGCTGGTGTGGCCGCCTCAGCGGTGGCGGCCACTGCTGGCAGCAGGTTCAGCGCTCCAGCCGCTGCCAGCGGGCCGATCGGAGATCACGCTCAGCAGAGGCACCAAAAGGGTCAGCAGGCCAATGGTGACCCCGGCCAGCAGGCTCAGGCCCTCAACCAGCGGATCGCCGCCGCCGGTTGAGGGGCTTTGGACGATCGCCTGGCGCGGTGCTGTCCGGCGCTGCGGACGGCGTCCGAGGGTTTCGTCATGGAGCGCATCAGCTTCGCGGCTGAAAGCGTTCGCTGAGCCACTGGAGGAGCCAGGGGCGGGGAGGACACTGAACTCAGCACACCCGGCATCGTGGTGGCTGAAAGCAGTCTGGTTGGCAGCAGTTTGGTTGGCAGAAGTGTGACGGGAAAAGGCGCGCCCAGCAGACGGGGGGACGGAACCGCTTGGAGCGTCAACAGCGCTGGTGGAACCAGGGGGCGCCAGCGAAGCGGCAAGGGCAACCGGGGCTGAGGCTTGATCGGTAACGCCTGGGCTGGTTGCACCTTGGTGGTCTGAACCGTGGTGGTCTGAACGTTGGTGTGAGGCGAAGGGATTCCCTGTCGACAGAATCCCTGCACCACCAGGGATTTCCAGGGGCTGCAGCGAGTTTCGAATCGCCGCGAGGCCCGGATTGGGACGGGAAGAACGGGTTAAGGCTTGCTCCATGCAGTGGTGAAACCGCCAGTGGGCTCCACCTCGTAAAAAAACAAGGATAAAAACCATCGTGGCATCGATCGCCTCGGCTCACCAGCCAGGAGTGGCCGGTTTTCCGAGTATGCGGATGCTCAGGCGGCCGGCCGGGCCTGGTTGTGCTGCTGGCGATGCGCGTGGATGTTGGTGGGAGCAGCCTCCATGCCATCGAGCCGCTGGCGAATCGCCTGCAGTTCCGCGAGGATCGAACTCAGCAGTTCCTGGGTGGCCGTGGAGGGGGAGTTGAGAACCTCGACAGTCACCTCCTTGATGCGCAACACATCGCGGGCGAAGCGGGCCACCTCGTTGGGGTGGAACAGCAGAGGCTCCTTCTGATCGCTGCGGAACTCGGGATTGAGCTTGCGGGGGCTGAAGGGGGGATTGAGATTGCGAGGATCAGTGTTCGTGTAGCGATAAACCGAGGCCCTGGAGCGGTTCAGGGACTTCTGCACGTCGTCGATGCCGATCAGCGGATCACCGCCCTCCGCACCGCCGCCGGAGAGCAGCCCCGCCAGGAGCTCGGCAGGGCCGGCGCTGTCCTTGACTTCCATCTGGCCGATCCTGGCTTCCATCTGGCCGACCGGTGCGGGGAACGTCGGGGCAGCGGGAGGAAGCATGAGACAGGGATTGGACAGGTTGGATCAGGCCGGGACGTTAGCAGAATTCTCCTGGCCCGGATGCTTACCCAGGACACCTGTCAGGCCTGCTCCAGGAGCCGGTGATAGCGTCCGCCCCTGTGTTTGCCGGTGCCTCCATGCGCGTCTCCCGCCTGATGCTGGTGACGCTTCGCGATGACCCCGCGGAGGCTGAGATCCCCTCCCACAAGCTGCTGCTGCGGGCCGGCTACATCCGCCGCCTCTCCTCGGGCATCTACGCCTATCTGCCCCTGCTCTGGCGCGTGCTGCAGAAGATTTCAACCATCGTGCGCCAGGAGATGGATGCCACCGGCGCCCTGGAGACCCTGCTCCCCCAACTCCAGCCCGCCGACCTGTGGGAACGCAGTGGCCGCTGGGCCGGCTATACGGCGGGAGAGGGGATCATGTTCCACCTCACCGACCGCCAGGGCAGGGAGCTCGGCCTCGGACCCACCCATGAGGAGGTGATCACCACCCTGGCCGCCGATCTGCTGCGCTCCTACCGCCAGCTGCCGGTGAATCTCTATCAGATCCAGACCAAATTCCGCGATGAGATCCGACCGCGCTTCGGCCTGATGCGCGGTCGGGAATTCATCATGAAGGATGCCTATTCCTTCCATGGGGATGAGGACTCGCTCAAGCAGACCTACGCGGCGATGGACCAGGCCTACCGGCGCATCTTTCAGCGTTGCGGCCTGCGGACCGTGGCTGTGGAGGCCGACAGCGGCGCCATCGGCGGTTCGGCCAGCCAGGAGTTCATGGTCACCGCCGAAGCCGGCGAAGACCTGATCCTTGCCAGCGCCGACGGCCGCTATGCCGCCAATCAGGAGCGGGCCGTGTCCTTGCCGCCTGAAGCCTTACCCCTGCCGTCAGAGCCTGGGGCCGGCGGTGCCGGTGCTCCCCTCAGCACCCCCGGCCAGACCACGATCGAGCAGCTGTGCGGCGCCCATGGCTTCGAGGCCAGCCAGCTGGTCAAAGTGCTGCTGCTGCTGGCCCGTTTCGCCGACGGCCAGGTCCAGCCCCTGTTGATCAGCCTGCGCGGAGATCAACAGCTCAATGCGGTGAAGCTGGCCAATGCGGTGACGGCCCGGCTGGCACCGACCCATGGCGCCCTGCTGGCGATCGATCCACTCACGGCCGAACTGGTGCGCAGCGAGAAGCTGGCCCTCGATCTCAGCGAGATCCCCTTCGGCTACATCGGCCCGGATCTGGACGATGCCGTTCTGGCTAAGACCCCGGAGGCGATGGGGCTCGATCTGAGCGCCAGGCCGGGTGAAGCCCCTGGGGGTGTAGCCGCGGCCCATCCTCCCAGCGTCCGGTTGGCCCGATCCTTCCTGCGGCTGGCTGATACCACCGCCGCCGACCTGGCCGCCTTTGTCTGCGGTGCCAATGCCGTGGACCGCCATCGCGTCGGGGCCAGCTGGACAGGCCTGGGCCTGAAGCCCGAAGCGCTGGATCTGCGCGCCGCCCAGAGCGGCGATCGCTGCCTCCACGATCCTGACCAGTGCCTGCAGGCAGCCCGGGGCATCGAAGTGGGGCATATCTTCCAGCTCGGCCGCAAGTATTCCGAAGCCCTGGAGGCGCGCTTCACCAATGAGAGCGGCGTCGACGAGGCCCTCTGGATGGGCTGCTACGGCATCGGCGTCTCGCGGCTGGCCCAGGCCGCCGTGGAGCAGCACCACGACCGCGATGGCATCTGCTGGCCCGTGGCGATCGCCCCCTTTGAGGTGATCGTGGTGATCGCCAACACCCAGGAAGCCGCCCAGGTGGAGCTGGCGGAGGGCCTTTACGACGAGCTGAGCGCGGCCGGCATCGAGGTGCTGCTCGATGACCGCTCCGAGCGGGCCGGGGTGAAGTTCAAGGATGCCGATCTGATTGGCATCCCCTGGCGCGTCGTCGTGGGCCGCGGCGCCGCCAGCGGTCAGGTGGAGCTGGTGCGGCGCGCCGGCAGCGAGAAGCTTGAGCTGCCGGCCAGCTCCGTGTGCGCCAGGCTGGAAATCGAAATCAGCCGCGGCCGCGCCGGTATGCCGGCCGCTGGCTGAAGCCAGCGGGCTTACCACCAGCCGGGGGGGCCTGGACAAGGCGGCCCGAGGGGCCCCCCTAGGATCCAGGTCTCTCCCTTCGATCCGCCATGGTCGCTTTCCTGCACCGGAGCCTTGTCCGTCCCCTGCTCTCGGTCTGCCTGGCTCTGGCCCTGATCTTCAGCCTCACGGCCTGCAGCGGCGCCAGCAGCCTCAGCGGCAACTACGTCGATGACACCGTGAGCGTGGCCACCAGCCTGCTCAGCACCATCGCCATTGACCACGATGATCCCGGCCGGCAGGAGGCCGAAACCCAGGCCAACAGCCTGATCAAGGACTATGTAGCCCGTTACCGGCCCCGTCGTGATGTCCACGGCCTCGGCTCGTTCACGACCATGCAGACGGCACTTAACTCCCTGGCGGCCTACTACAGCGCCTATGCCAACCGCCCCCTGCCCGATGCCCTGCGGGCCCGGCTTGAGAAAGAACTGAAAATGGCCGAGAGCGGCGCGATGCGGGGCGCCTGATCCCCCCGAGCTGGCCCAATGTTTTGACGAAACGGCACTCGGTCTGAGAAGCTCTCACGTTGTGCTCTGAAGCGGCTACGGGCCGCTGTGTCCTTGGCCAACGTCGTCGTCATCGGTGCGCAATGGGGTGACGAGGGGAAAGGCAAGATCACTGATCTTTTAAGCCGTTCCGCTGACGTCGTCGTCCGCTATCAGGGGGGAGTCAATGCCGGCCACACGATCGTCGTGGACGATCGTGTGCTGAAGCTGCATCTGATTCCCTCAGGCATTCTTTATGCCGACACCACCTGCCTGATCGGCTCCGGCACCGTGGTGGATCCCAAGGTGATGCTGGGGGAGCTGGACATGCTTCTCGGCTACGGCATCGACGTGGCGGGCCTGAAGCTGGCCTCCACGGCCCACGTCACCATGCCTTACCACCGCCTGCTCGATCTGGCGATGGAGCAGCGCCGCGGCGATCGCCGCATCGGCACCACCGGCCGTGGCATCGGGCCCACCTACGCCGACAAATCGGAACGCAATGGCATCCGGGTGCTCGATCTGCTCGATGCTTCGCGGCTACGCGATCGGCTCAGCGGCCCTCTGGCTGAGAAAAATGAGCTGTTGCAGAAGGTCTATGGGATCGAGCCCCTTGATGCCGATGCGGTGATCGAGGAGTACGCCGGCTATGGCCAGCGCCTGGCGCCCCATGTGGTGGATTGCACCCGCACGATTCACGAGGCGGCCCGGGCCCGCAAGAACATCCTGTTCGAGGGAGCCCAGGGCACCCTGCTCGACCTCGACCATGGCA
The DNA here is from genome assembly GCA_945872185.1 of Synechococcus sp. UW140. GTDB lineage: Bacteria > Cyanobacteriota > Cyanobacteriia > PCC-6307 > Cyanobiaceae > Cyanobium. The sequence goes on from CAMBZX010000096.1 coordinate 8,235, forward strand.
CCTACCCGTTCGTCACCTCTTCGAATCCGGTCTCCGGCGGGGCCTGCATCGGCGCCGGCGTCGGCCCCACCCTGATCGACCGGGTGATCGGCGTCGCCAAGGCCTACACCACCCGGGTCGGCGAGGGACCGTTCCCCACCGAACTGGGGGGCAGCCTCAACGATCACCTCTGCGACCGGGGCGGAGAATTCGGCACCACCACGGGCCGTCGACGCCGCTGCGGCTGGTTCGACGGCGTGATCGGCCGCTATGCCGTGCAGGTGAACGGACTGGACTGCCTGGCGATCACCAAGCTGGATGTGCTTGACGAGCTCGATCAGATTCAGGTGTGTGTGGCCTACGACCTCGACGGCGAGCGCATCGATTATTTCCCCAGCAGCTCCGAGGATTTCGCGCGCTGCCGGCCCATCTTCGTGACCCTGCCCGGCTGGCAGTGCTCCACCGCCGATTGCCGCAAGCTCGATGATCTGCCAGCCACGGCCCGCTCTTACCTGCGCTTCCTGGCGGAGTTGATGGAGGTACCGATCGCGATCGTCTCCCTCGGCGCCCAGCGCGACCAAACCATCGTGGTGGAAGATCCCATTCACGGTCCAAAGCGCGCCCTGCTGAGCGCCTGAGGCCCACGGGCGATTCGCCACCCAGCCCACCCCCTGCGGCCCCGTACCCAGCGTCCGCTGAAGTCCGGCCTTTCACGCCCCCTGCCTGCCCCTGTCTCGATGGTCAGCTCCGAGTTCGCGCCCAAAAGCCTCGATGTCGTCGGCATCGGCAACGCCATCGTCGATGTGCTGGTGCAGGCCGATGAGGCCTTCCTTGAAGCCCATGGCCTCACCAAGGGCACCATGGCCCTGGTGGATGAAGAGCAGGCCGATCGCCTCTACGCCAGCGTCGGTCCGGGCCTGGAAACCTCCGGCGGCTCGGCGGCCAACACCCTCGCCGGCATTGCCCAGCTGGGGGGCCGGGCCGGTTTCATCGGCCGGGTGAGGGATGACCAGCTGGGGGCGATCTTCAGCCACGACATCCGCTCCGTGGGAGCCCGCTTCGAGACACCCCCAGCCACCAGCGGGGCCTCGACCGCCCGCTGCCTGATCCTGGTCACCGACGATGCCCAGCGCACCATGTGCACCTATCTCGGGGCCTCGGTGGGTCTCGATCCGGCCGATCTCGATCTGGAGCTGGTACGCCAGGCCAAGGTGCTCTACCTCGAGGGCTATCTCTGGGACAGTGACGAAGCCAAGCGGGCCTTCATCGCCGCGGCTGAAGCGGCCCGCGCCAGTGGCGGCCAGGTGGCCCTGTCGCTTTCCGATGCCTTCTGTGTCGCTCGCCATCGCCAGAGCTTCCAGGAGCTGGTCGATGGCCACGTCGATGTGCTGTTCGCCAACGAAATGGAGATCACCTCGCTGTACGAGGCCGCCAGTTTTGAGGAAGCCGCTGACCAGGTCCGTGGTCGCTGCAAGGTGGCAGCCCTGACCCGCAGCGAGCAGGGTTCGCTGCTGCTCAGTGGTGAGCGCACCATTGAGGTGGCGCCCGTGCACCTGGGCAAGCTGGTGGACACCACCGGGGCCGGCGATCTGTATGCGGCCGGGTTCCTGTTCGGCTACACCCGCGGCGAGAGCCTGGAGCGCTGCGGCCAGCTGGCCTCCCTCTGCGCCGGCCAGGTGGTCACCCAGCTGGGCCCCCGGCCCCAGGCTTCCCTGCCAGACCTGGTGGCGCACTATCTGGGCTGAGCCCGTCATTCGCTCGTATCGCCACCCAGCTTCAGGGCCGCCGGCTCGGCTCAGACCTCGCCAGAGACGGCCGGCTTGCCAGCGATGGGCGACGCGCCAGCAACGGCCTTCGCTGCGCGCTGGTCTGGCAGCTCAGCCGCCGACGGCGTTCCCGTCGATCCCGTGCCCAGCCGGGTCGAGCGACTCTGCTGCCACGCCCACCCGCTCCAGCAGGCGCTCCAGGGGCAGGCTGAGCAGCGCCTCGGGCTCCCGCGGCCGCTCCAGCAACAGCAGCCGCAATCCCAGATCACCGCAGATGGCGCGCCACTGGGCCTCGCCAGGCCCAGCGGAGCGGCGGCAGAGCACCGTTTCGATGCTCCAGTGACGGCAGAGGGCGCGTTCCACCTCCGCCCGCTGCTCGCCAGCGGGGAGAGGCTGCAGACAGGCCACCCGTTCAGCGGGCAGGCCCGCCGCCATCGCCTGCTGCAGCGCCAGGGGCCGGGGCAGGATCCGGGCATGGTGCAGGGCGCCCGGCGTGTGACCGAGGGCCTCCGCCAGGCGCCGGACCCCGATCGCCAACAGCCAGCGCTCACCTGGGTGCGCCAGGCCGCGCAGCTCGGCCAGCTTCCCCAGGATCGAGACGCCGTCGCCGTTGAGCGCCTGGCGCTGCAGCCGCAGCAACGGCACCCGGGCCTCAGTGCAGCCCTGAACCAGGGCCGCGGTGATCTGGCTGGCGAAGGGATGGCTGGCATCGATCACCCAGCGGTAGGGCTGCTGGTTCGCCCTGGCCCCGGCGAGCTCCTGCCTGACACCGGCCAGGGGTGTGGCCGCGGG
>CAMBZX010000097.1 GCA_945872185.1 Synechococcus sp. UW140
TGCTGAACCAGGATCAACGCACGGACGGCAACTGGTGTCGCCAGCCAGTCCGCTTCTGAAATCCCAGCCGGCGGGGCGCCCATCTCAAGAAGTCTCTGCCTGAGATAAAAAACGGGAATCAAGCTGCCGTCAAGGGTTCAGCAGGGATGAAGTTCGCCGCGTGCTGTCCCGACCCCTGAACGCTTACTAGCATTGTAATCTGGCTCAAGGCTCGCTTTTCTGGAATCCCTAAGGATTCGATGTCTATCGCAAGTAAGTTAACCTCGCTCCAATCGCTATTTAACTATAGACAGGTGGCTTGATTCGAGTTTTCATTGGCTATGACTCTCGTGAGCGGGCTGCTGTCAATGTACTGATTGATAGTCTGGTGCAGCATTGTTCAGGTACATTAGCGATCACCCCCTTGGTAGCCCCACAGCTGGAGGCTAGGGGCCTCTATTGGCGAGAGCGAAACCCCAAGCAAAGCACAGCCTTCTCTTTTACCCGCTTTCTGGTACCCCACCTCATGGGCTACCAGGACTGGGCGATCTTCTTGGATTGCGACATGCTCTGTCGCGGCGACATCGCCGAGCTGTGGGCCCAACGTGAAGACAACTTTGCCCTTCTCTGCGTTCAACACGATCACCAGCCCAGCGAATCCCGGAAATTTCTCGGTGAAGTGCAGAGCCCCTACCCCAAGAAGAACTGGAGCTCGCTGATGTTGCTCAACTGCAGCCGCTGCACCGCCCTCACCCCCGATTACGTCAACACAGCATCCGGGCTCGATCTGCACCGCTTTAACTGGCTCAGCGGCGACCATGAGATCGGTGCCATCCAGGGCGGTTGGAACCATCTGGTAGGCGTGCAAGACTCGGCACTTGCCGAAAACTCACCCCTGTTGCACTGGACCCTCGGCGGCCCCTGGTTCCGTGAGCAGCGCACCATGGGTGGACCCCTCGCCGCCGAGTAGTTCGCCGCCCGCGACGATGCCTTCAGGCTCTACGACTGATGGCCCTGCCCTGCATCGTGGCCGTACCGGCCCGCCTCGAATCCAGTCGCTTGCCAGGCAAGGTGTTGGCCGACATCGGCGGAAAGCCGATGCTCCAGCGTGTGCTCGAACGCTGCGGCCTGGCCACGTCTCCCGCAGCGGTGTTGCTTTGCACCGACAGCCCAGATCTCGCCGCTTCAGCCGCCTCGTGGGGTTTCGACGCCATCCTCACCAGCCCGGCCTGTGAATCCGGCAGTGAACGCATCGCCTCGGTGGCCGACCAACTCCTGGTGCGCAGTTGTAGCAGCGAGCCCGCCAGCACACTGATCATCAACGTGCAGGGCGATCAACCCTTCATCGATCCCGCAGTGATCGACGCCATGGCCTTTGAATTCAACCGCCGCTTGCCCACCCCGGAGGTGCTCACCCCCGTTTACCGCCTCAGTGCCGAGAAAGTGCACAACCCCAACGTGGTCAAAACCTTGCTCGCCGCCGATGGCCGTGCCCTCTATTTCTCCCGCTCGGCAATGCCCCATGTGCGCGACATCGATCCCGTTCACTGGCCGCAGCACACCACCTACTGGGGCCACGTGGGCCTCTACGGCTACCGCGCCGATGTGCTCCAGCGCTGGAATGCCCTGCCCCATTCCCCCCTGGAGCACAGCGAGAAACTCGAGCAGCTGCGCCTGATCGAAGCCGGCATCGGCATCGGCACCTTTCCTGTTGAGGGCGAGTCGCTCTCGGTCGACACCGCCGAACAACTGGAGCAGGCCCGGAGCATCGCTGCCTTCATTAACGCATCGTCCTCACCTATGGAGATAGGAAGCTGAGATGACAACCGCCCTCAGCCGCTGCCTCCAGGAAGAAGCAGCCGCCATCGCCGCCGCCGCCCAGCGGCTGAATCCACAGCAGGTGGAGGCTGCTCTCACTCTGCTGGAGGCTTGCCGTAACCGCCGCGCTAAGCTGGTGATCAGCGGCGTGGGCAAGAGCGGCATCGTGGCCCGCAAGATCGCCGCCACCTTTTCCTCCGTCGGCCTCACGGCCGTGTTCCTCAACCCCGTGGATGCCCTTCACGGCGACCTGGGCATCGTCAACTCAGACGACGTGGCCCTGCTGCTCTCCAATAGCGGCGAAACCGACGAGCTGCTGGCGATTCTTCCCCACCTCAAGCGCCGCGGTACCGCCCGCATGGCCTTGGTGGGCCGCGTGAACTCCAGCCTCGCCTCCGGCTGCAATGTGGTGCTTGATGGCTCGGTCGACCGCGAGGTCTGCCCTCTCAACCTGGCCCCCACCGCAAGCACGGCCGTAGCCATGGCCATCGGCGATGCCCTGGCAGCCGTATGGATGGAGCGCTCCGGCATCTCACCAGAGCAGTTCGCCATCAACCACCCAGCCGGCGCCCTCGGCCGCCAGCTCACCCTCACCGTGGCCGATTTGATGGTGCCAGCCCATGAACTCCCGCCTCTCGCGCCCGAAGCACCCCTGGCCATAGTGATAGGCCATCTCACCGAGGGCAGTCCCAGCCGGGGCAGCCTTGGGGCGAGCTGGATTCAAGCGTCCGATGCCCCCTCGCGCCTGGCCGGGCTGATCACCGACGGCGACTTGCGCCGCACCCTGCAACACCATGCTCCCCACGAGTGGGCACAGATCACTGCAACCCATATCGCCACTCCAGATCCGATCACAATCCACCCCCATGAACTGGCCGCCGCAGCTCTGCAGCTGATGGAGCGCAACCGCCGTAAGGCCATTTCCGTGCTTCCGGTGATCAGCGTCAGCGAAGGAGGTTTGTTTGTTGGCCTTCTGCGCCTGCATGATCTGATCCGCGCCGGCTTCTCAATCAGCACCCCCCCATCAGAGGAAGACAAGCCATGAGCTTTCGTCTGATTGCCGGCCCTTGCGTGATCGAGAATCGCGATCTGGTGTTGCGCATCGTCGATGAGGTGATTGGTCTCTGCAGCAAGCTGGGCATCGATTACGTATTCAAGACAAGTTTCGACAAAGCGAACCGAAGCTCCGGCAAAACGTTCCGCGGCCCAGGAGCCGAAGAGGGGCTGGCGAACCTGGCAGAGGTGCGCGAACGCTTCGGGGTGCCGTGCTCACCGACATCCACGACAGCCAACAGGCAGCCGTCGCCGCCCAGGCAGTGGATGTGCTGCAGATCCCGGCCTTCCTCGGCCTCCAGACCGACCTCCTTGTGGTTGCCGCTAAGGCCGTGGCCGGCACATAAAAGGTGGTGAACGTGTAAAAGTGGCAGTTCCTGGCCCCCTGGGACATGAGCCAAGTGGTGAGCAAGTTGACGGAGTCCGGCCTGGAAGCCAGCAGCGGCCGGCTCCGGCTCACCGAACGTGGCAGCAGCTTCGGCTACAACACCCTGTTTACTGAAGCGCTTTTAAACAGCAGTGGCTCCTTTGATCTTGCATACAGCCGTGGATGGAGAGAAACAAATGATGCCAATGGTGCCTGAATCGAAGCAATGCAACTAGAGCTATGCCACACTCCGAATTTAAAAGAACAAGGAAAATTGAAGCGTGGGTTTGCTATTCAACAATTAGCTTTGATCTTTATCAGTCCTGGGCAAGGCAAGCTCATCACCGACCACGCCTTTTCCTTGCCCCGGGGACGCCGCTTTTAAGAGAAAAATCGACGCGAATAAACGAACTCCAAGACCGACCAGATTTAAAGCCATACACTATAAAGCAAATTCTTATATTAATTCTAGCAAGCCTCCTGGCTGGATCTAGATTGCTAGTCAGAGTCCCTCATCTCAATCAGCCAATTTGCAATAAATACATATTGCTTTTGAGTAGGCTTCGATTGATACAACTTGAGCTTTATGACGACGGGGTCCTAGGCGTCGTTGAGACCCCAACAGTCTGCAACTATCTTCAGCCTGTTTTCGGTTCTGTATGCAGCTGGAATATTCAGGGATGGCAACTTTCAGATTCTACCATCCGCTGCTTGGCTGGCAAGCGAGGCATGGCAATATCGAACCTATCCTTGGAGGATCTATGCCGTGACTGGAGGCAATATAATGCGGGAAACGAGAGAGAGCTCCTGATAATAATTGAGGCAAAGTACATGGATTATATTGGTCTAAATAATCTCATTAACCAAATGCCCCACACTGTAGGCTCTCATTCAAAATTCGAAGTGATTCCAAAATACTTCGAGCACCCATGGGAGATTAAGAGGAACATTAATTGGCCGCCGAGTCTACAACGAGATCTCATCTACGAATCGCCAATTGAGCGTTATCTGTTCAATAACGTAAATCCGGAAGCTCACGTTATCACAGGAATGACGTCATCAATCGTACTTCTTTGCGACCTAATAAGCAAAGGAGAATTGCCAAGCTGTCGTGTCACCTTGCTTTTAAGCACCAGGCAAGCCGACAAAAAATTTCATCATCAAGACGAACTCGACTCATATATAAGCTTTATGCATCGCATGTATTCATCTGTAGTTGATTTGACTGTGATGCTTGATGGGCAGTGGTTAAGGCCGCTTCGTGATTGAGTTTTGTGTTGCCAACTGACTATTACGGAAATCCCGTTGACGACCAGGGCTTGCTCGTAACCATTAACTTGGGCGAAGATAGTTGCCAAGCGAGTTCACGCGCAACTGGCATGACAACTGAAGTTTATGGAATTAATGACATGATACGAGTTGTCAGGTTTAAGTTCATCGTGGTCTTTGTGTGTCGCAATCCTGCCGCTCTGCGCTAACTAGTTATTCGTGATTAGTTTGATCGGTTTGAATCGTATTCACCTGCTTTAGCTGCAATCTTCCATCCAGTGAAACCTAAACTCCTCGCCTTCCACCTCCCCCAATACCACCCAATCCCTGAAAACGATGAGTGGTGGGGCCCTGGTTTCACCGAGTGGCGCAATGTAGCCCAGGCTACCCCTCTCTTTTCAGGCCATTACCAGCCCCATCTTCCCGCAGACCTCGGATACTACGATCTGCGCCTTCCTGAAGTCCGCCAGCAGCAGGCCGATCTCGCCCGCCGGTACGGCATCCATGGCTTCTGCTACTACCACTACTGGTTCAGCGGCAAGCAGCTGCTGGAGCGGCCCGTCGCGGAGATCCTCAGCTCAGGTCAGCCCGATTACCCCTTCTGCCTCTGCTGGGCCAACGAGAGCTGGTCGCGCCGTTGGATTGGGGATGATCAAGAGATTCTAATCGAGCAGACCTATACAGAGGATGATGATACAAAGCATGGCGCACATCTTGCTGAGGTATTCTCCGATGAACGTTACATTAAGATTGATGGAAGGCCCTTATTCCTGATTTATAGACCGGGTGATCTTCCTAATCCCAGTCAAACTCTAAAAGTGTTCCGAGAGGCAAGCAACGCCCTTGGTCTGCTTGACCCATATTTCGTAGCTGTAGATGCGCACAAAGTTGGCTATGATTTCCGATGTGATGGTTTTGACGCCATCCTTGCTTTCAGCCCACAGCTTGGCGTATCAAGCCCTGATGCGTTTCAAGACGGACGAACGTGGCGAAAGTTAATGAGAAATATTGCCAGATCAATTCCATCGGCGACTCTAAAAGTCTTCGATGAAGAAACAGAGCGATCTAAGATGGAAGAGATCAGCAGGCCCTTTCCTTTTATTCCTTCATGCTTTGTCTCATGGGACAATTCAGCTAGGCGGGGCAGGAATGGTATCATCTACGCTGGTCAATCTCCCTCCACCTTTGAGAAGTATTTGCGTAAGGCGGTTTTTAAAGGGATGGATCACCCACATAATCATAGCCTCGTTTTTGTTAATGCTTGGAATGAATGGGCGGAAGGAAATAAGCTTGAGCCAGACATCCGGAACGGCCGTGCATACCTTGAAGTTTGCCGGAATGTCTTGTCTGAATTTCGATATGAAAGCGGCCGCAATTTGTGAATGTCATTAACTTGTTCTGCAGAGAGTAATGAATCGCTCTCGTCTCTAGGTTCCTGCTATTGTTCTTTTCTCTCCATGCCTCAAACTGTAATGATCTGGCTCGGATAGATGAAGCCAAAGCTGCTCGCCTTTCACCTCCCCCAATACCACCCAATCCCTGAAAACGACGCGTGGTGGGGCCCTGGCTTCACCGAGTGGCGCAATGTAGCGCGAGCCACGCCGCTATTCCCCGGCCACTATCAGCCCCATCTCCCCGCAGACCTCGGCTACTACGACCTGCGCCTTCCGGAAGTCCGTCAGCAGCAGGCCGATCTCGCCCGCCAGTACGGCATCCATGGATTCTGCTACTACCACTACTGGTTCAGCGGCAAGCAGCTGCTCGAGCGGCCCGTCGCCGAGATCCTCAGCTCAGGCCAACCCGATTTCCCCTTCTGCCTCTGCTGGGCCAACGAAAACTGGACCCGCCGCTGGGACGGCCAAGACCAGGAAGTGCTGATCGCCCAGCACTACTCCCTCGCCGACGACGAAGCCCATCTCCGCGCCCTGCTCCCCTATTTCCATGATCCGCGCTATATCCGCATCCACAACAAACCCCTCTTCCTCGTCTACTGCGCTTCGCGGCTGCCGGATCCCCGCGCTACCACCGCCCTTTGGCGCCAGCTCGCCCAGCAAGACGGCCTCGATAGCCTCTATCTGGTGAAGGTGGAAAGCTTCCCCACCGAACGCAACCGCCACCCCGAGCTCGATGGCTTCGATGCCGCCCTCGACTTCCAGCCCGACTGGGGATCCATCCCACCTCCACTGCAACCACCCCTCCGCTGGAAGCTCCTCAACAAGCTCGGCCTGGCCCGCCCCCATCCCTTCAGCACCAACTATGTGTTCTCTTACCCCGACGTCGTCGCCGCCATGCTGGCCCGCCCGCCAGTGCACTACCCCCGCTTCTCCTGCGTCACCCCCTCCTGGGACAACACCGCCCGCCGCCGGCATGGCGGCGCCCACATCCTCCACGGTTCCACACCATCCGCCTACGGACACTGGTTGCGCACCGTCCTTGCTGATCAACAAACTCTCGACCAACTGCCAGAGCCGTTGGTGTTCATCAATGCCTGGAACGAGTGGGCGGAGGGGAATCACCTTGAGCCTGATCTTCAGATGATGCATGGTTTCCTGCAGCAAACAGCAGCGAGTCTGCATTGATTTTTTATGAGTGACCGACCAGGAATAACTGCTGTTCTTCCATGCTATAACCATGCTCGGTTTCTAGAGGAACGAATTGGATCGCTGCTATCACAAACTCACCCTGTTAACCAGATCGTCTTCCTCGATGATGCCTCTACTGATGGATCGGCAGAATTGGCGGAGAAACTTTTAAAAGTCTTCCCCGGACAGGTTGACATTTATGTAAACTCATTTAATTCAGGCTCTCCCTTTGCCCAGTGGAACAAAGGCGTAACTCTTGCAGAGCATGAACTGATCTGGATCGCCGAAACTGACGACTCGTGCGATCCGCGCCTGATCGAAACTCTCTATTCGTCAATCTTGAACAGCGGGGCTGTGCTTTCATACGCCCAAAGCAGGTATATCAGCGATGATGGACAAGATCTAGGCTCTGTATTGAGCTACACAGACAGGCTTTGGCCGAATGCCTTTCGGGATTGTTTTTCAATGGATGGCGCTCAGTTCAATTGGCGTTACATGGTTGGATTGAATGCCATCCCCAATGCAAGTGCTGTTCTCTTTAGAAAAGACGCATACCACTCAGCAGGCAGCGCGAATGAAGCCATGCGCTTCTGCGGTGATTGGGATGCGTGGATTCGCACGTGTTCAATGGGAAGAGTTGAATTCATATCTGATGAGCTCAATTACTTTCGTTGTCATGCATCTACATCACGAGCGACCGGGTACACGCCAAAAGCAGCTGCCGAATACTTCGCATGTAGACTGAGCGCGTACTTAAGAGACATTCAAACTGGATCTTCTGCGCTATCTGCGATTGATGTGATGAAGTGTTTTCTTGATCCGACCGAGCAATGGCAGTGGAACCAAGTTGTCCGTTCGCTTAGCTTAAATTCTTTGCCTGAAGCAAAGGGCCGCTACCAAGAATTATCGTGTTTTCCAGTGCTTGACAGCAGGGCATGGACTATGCTCCGAGTTTTATGCTCTGTTCAAGAAGTCAGGAGCCAATTGTCTGCACTTCCTCGAAGGCTGGCTCGAATGCTCCCAATAGGATTTGGCTCGCTGTTTAGAGATATTCAATAGTGGCATAAATGTACAGCTGGCGGTACACACCGTCACCCGTGGCAGTCTCCAGCTCCTCAATCAGGCGCAGCCCGATCTATTCCTGCCCCGCCAGGAGTTGTCCTGGAACATGCGCTTGATCGCACCTGTCAGCCCCAGGTGGGTGTCCGAGATCACCAGCCATGCTGCCGGTGAGGCCGCGCACTTTGAGGCGGCTGTGGAGTTAGGTGGCGTCGAGGCAGAGGTACGGGAAGCGGGCATGGTCGAGCAGGCGGCCCAGGAAGGCCTTGATCTGCTCATCGAGCCCCTGGCAGATGCGGCTCATCTCCGATTTGGAGATGCCGCTGGCCCCGCCCAATGCCTCCACTAGGGCATCGCCCTTGCGGGTGGAGATGCCGCCGGTTCGGTGTAGGCCTTCATCACCACGGCGTCGTGGGCCTTGTCGACCCGGCGGCGCGGTTCGAACCAGTTGGGGAAGAAGCTGCCCTGTCTGAGCTACTCCTACGGAGAAGCCTTGCGGCTATGGGATGGCCAGGGTGAGGTCGCCACCTGGGTGGTGAGCAGCCGCTCGTGGTAGCCGTTGCGGTGGGTGGAGCGTTGATCAGGGCAGCGCCCATGGAGCTGGGCACCGGTCAGGGCAGAAACCTCAGCCTCCAGCAGCCATGGAAGCCGCGTCGGACGATCTCCGGGATCAGGGCACCGGCGGTGGTGCCCTCCATGAGCTGGCCCAGCTCGGAGGCGCCACTATGGGTGAGGGGCATGGTCTGTGTTCGGTTTGGTGGTACTGGTCCGAACAGGGTCACAGACCGGCCCACCTATGACCACAGCTGAGATCTGCGGGAGGCGAGCCGTCAGGCCCGGCTACGCCTGGGCTGATACTCCTGAGTTAGACCACTCCATGGGAGGCCGCTGTGACCGGCTTACCTTCGTTCCCTTCTACAGCTCAATCCGGCAGGTCTGGGGCAAAGCGCATGTGCTGGTAATGGCCAGTCGCCTCGAAGGATTACCCCTTGCCTTAGCGGAAGTGATGACGCTCGGCAGCCCTGCCGTCGTCACCGATGTTGCTGACTGCGCCATACTCTTACGCGACGGAATCGATAGGTTTGTCGCTGCCTTCTCGACCGTTTCTGGCTATGCAAAATCCATGGAGCGCCTTTGGGAACGCCGCTCTGAGCTGCCGCAGATGGGTGCCAGCGCAGCTCAACGTGCAAGGGATTTTCTTCCTCACGATCCCATTCGGACTGCTGCTGCAGCCATCCTTGCTGCGATACCCACTCGATGAACATCCTTCACAACATCGTATCTTACATCGACGGCGGTGCGGCCTACGCCGTCTACCGCATCCACCATTTAACACCGCCAAAGACCTGGCGGATTCGAATTGCTAGGACGGGACGAAAACCGCTTCTACCTGGTGATCCTTCCAGAATTTCTGTTGCATCATTCGAGAGGTCTAGGTGAGTTCAGAATTGCTCTTCTAAGAGCTTGCGGAAAAACCGCCTGAGAAGGCGCGGTTTTCCCTCCGGAGAGCTGATCACGCTCCGATCGGGCTAGTTTTCAGCGAGTCAGCGGGGCAGAACGCTCGATTTCAAGCGCTTTACCCCGCTGGGGCTCCTAAATCGCTGCTGCTTGGCCACACCTCTGGGTAACCACCTTTTCATGCTGCCGCCATTGCCGGCCTGAGCAGGTTACCCAGCCGGATCAGGTTGTAGGCGATCACGTGCAGCCCAAACACCGCTCTCACCTTGTCTGTGCCGCGCAGTTTGAACTGGCGCAAACCGCCCCACTGTTTGATCCAGCCAAACACCCTCTCGTGCCGCGCCGGGCATTGATCGACTTGGCGTAGCCCGCGTGGGAGGTGGCCCGCCCATCGATGGCGGAACCACCAGAGCGGGCCGTGTTCTGAGAGACATGCGGCGTCACCCCGATCCACCGAAGTTCGGCAACCATTCCCCTGGTGTCGTAGTACTTGTCGGCACCGATAGTTTTTGCGCGCCAGGGATGGCAGCTACCATCGTTTGGCGGCATCTCGCTCCCCGGCGCTCACTGTTTGGGTGACGCGGCAGTCGACGTTCAGGGCATGGCGGGTGTCCATGAGCACATGGCCCCGGCAGCTCGGTTGGGCCGGGTGTGCATTGGACTGGCGGGCTAGCAGGGCGTTTGGATCGTCGCTAGTGCGGTGGGTCTTGTTGCTGAGATTGATGCCGCGGAAATCACCCTTGGCGCGTTTCTTGCCTTGCTTTGGAGCGCCAAAACCCTCGCCCAGGCCTGAGGGTGGTGGTGGCGGATCGTCCTAGCCGCCGATCCGCTCCACGAGGCATAGAATGCGTAAGCCTGCAGCAGGGTGTCATCCACCGAGAAGTGCTCGTCTCTGAGCAGCGGCTTGACCTCTGAGCCCCCAGCAACTTCTCCAGGCCAATCTTGAGGGCACCTCGAATAATCAGCATTTTGCAGGGTCGCTACGCGCATGAAAAAGCCGCCGAAGTGGCGGCAGAGCAAGAAAATTCTATATCGACCATTGACGAGATCACTTGAACTTTGGGATGTTCTCCGTGAGATTCATGCAACCACTGCTAGGTGGGCAGAGCGCTGGAGTAAACGAAGGAAGTTGAAGGTCAGG
>CAMBZX010000098.1 GCA_945872185.1 Synechococcus sp. UW140
CGCCCCCCCGATCCCGAGCTCGAAACCGACAGCGACACCACCCTGCAGCAGATTGCCCACGACTACTGGCAGCAGCAGGTGCTGCCCCTGCCCGTCTCGCTGCTGGGGGGACTGGGCCAGAAACAGGTGGACCCGGAACGGGTGCGCCAGCTGGTGGCCAGCCTCGATGGCGATCCGGCCCTCGATCTGGAGCCGTTGCCTGCGGAGCTGAGCCTTGATCGCCCCCTGGCGGAGCAGTTGCCGGCCCTCTGGAGCCACCGCTGGCAGCAGTTCCAGAGCCTGTGGCAGACCCACAGCCAGGCCCTGATCGAAGACTTCCAGGCGGCGGCCGCCCAGTGGCAGGAGCTGGGGGCCCAGCCCAGCAAGGACTATCCGCGCCGCTTCAGCAAGGACCGCCGTGCGCCGGTGGAGGCCCTGATCGCCAGCCTCGGTGCGGCGGGGGACTACCGGGCCGTAGCCCGTGATCCGCTGCTGAATGGCCTGTTTCACCCCGGCACCTTCTGCCAGGCGGCCCGCAAGGCAGAGGGGGAGGAGCGCCCGATCCGCTTGCCCCAGCCAGCGCTGCTGGCGGCGGTGGCGGCGCTGGTGGATGGGCCGGCCGAACTGGTACTGCTCCATGCCGGCCACTGGGGCCGCCGGGAGCTGGGTCGCCGTCGCCGCCAGATGGGTCGCATCGGCTTCTCCCAGTTACTGGAAGATCTGGATCCCGGCGAAGACCAGCCTGCCGGCGAAGCCCTGGCTGCTGGCGACGCCCATGACCCCGAAACGCCCAACCCGCTGCTGGAGCAGATCGGTCAGCGCTACGACGTGGCCCTGGTGGATGAGTTTCAGGACACCGATCCGATCCAGTGGCGCATCCTGCGGCGCTGCTTCGCCGGCGGCCAGCACCGCCTGGTGATGGTGGGGGATCCCAAGCAGGCGATCTACCGCTTCCGCGGCGGCGATCTGGCCACCTATCTGGCGGCGAAGGCCACGGCGTCAGCCTGCTACGAACTGAACAGCAACTACCGCTCCACCGCCGCCCTGGTGGCGGCCTTCAACGGGTTGATGCAGGCGCCGGGCCTGCGCCGCTCCGGCCTGGCGGTGCCCGCGGTGCAGGCCAAAGCCCAGCGCAGCGGGCCGGCGGGCCCCGCCCTGGAGCTGCTCTGGCTGGGCGGCGAGCGAGAGGCGGGCCAGAAACCGATCGCCAAGGGGGTCCTGGAACGGCAGCTCGCCCCCTGGATCGCTGCCCTCACCGCCAACCTGATCGAAGAGGCGACCGAGCTGGGTGCAGGCGACAGCCAGCGCCCCCTGCGCCCGGATGACATCTGCCTGCTGGTGGGCGATCGCTATCAGGCCGAAACGCTGCGGGCCGCCCTGGAGCGCCAGGGCATCGCCAGCCGCCTGATCAGTCGGCTGGATGTGTTGGCCAGTCCGGCCGCCACGGCGCTGCAGCGCCTGCTCGATGCCCTGGTGGACCCGGCCGATGGCAACCGCTTGCGGCTGTTGGCCGCGTCGCCCCTGCTGGGCTGGAGCGCCCGACAGATCGGCGCAGCCGGGGCGACAACCTGGAGCAGCCTGGCGGGCCGCCTGGAGCAGCTCAGCCAGCGGGTGCCCGTGCAGGGCTTGCTGGGGGTGCTGGCCGAATTACTCGAGGCCAGGGTGCTCACGCGGCTGTGGCGCCAGGGGCGGTTGCTGGCCGATCTGCAGCAGGTGGCGGCCCTGGTGCAGGAGCGGCTCCACAGCGAGCAACAGGGGTTAGCGGCCACGGCCGACTGGTTGCGGCGGCTGCGGCTGGACCCGGAGCGTGCGGTGCCGGAGGCCCATCTGGCCCACAGCGACCGCGAGCAGGGGGTCGTGTCGGTGGTGACGGTGCATGCAAGCAAAGGCCTGGAATACCCGGTGGTGATCTGCCCCTACCTGTGGCAAGGCCCGGGCGACGGGCGCCGGGGCGGACGGGCCAGACCGGTGCGCTGGCTGCCGCCCGGCCACAGCCGCCCCCGGCTCGCCATCCACCTCAACCAGCAGTGGGGCCTCGGCTATGAGGCCGCCCGCCAGCATCGGCAGGCCGAGGAGCAGGAGCGCGAACGGCTGGCCTATGTGGCCGCCACCCGGGCCTGCCATCGGCTGGTACTCGCCTGGGGGCCGGCGGCCGGCCACCACACCAATCCCCTGTTCCCCTGGCTGTTCACCGCAGCCGAGCTGCCCAGCGCCGGCGACGATCCCTACCAGCACCACAGCGATGCCCAATGGCGCCAGCAGCTGGAGCAGGGTCTGGCGGCACGGGGGCTGGTGATCCGGCTGCTCGATCCACCAGCGCCGCGCCTGAAGCCGCTGACGCTGGCGGCGAACCAAGGGCCATCGCTGCGGTGTGGCCCCGTGCCCAGCCGGGGCTTTGATCAGCTCTGGGGGCGCAGCAGCTACACCAGCTGGAGCCGGGGTGGCCATGCGAGCGGGCCGGTGGCGATGCCGGTCGATGAGGTGCGAGACACGGAGGATCCCAGCCCGGAGCAGGCCCTGGCCGCCACCAGTGCCGCAGCGACCCTGACCGGGGGGGGCGGTGCCGCCAGTTGGCCCGACCAGGGACCCCTGGCCGCGTTTCCGCGCGGCGCGGCACCGGGGGACTGCCTGCACCGCATCCTCGAGCGGCTCGACTACAGCCAGGCCCTCGAGCAGGACAGCAACCAGGCCGTGGTGGCAGCGGAGTTGCAGCGGGCCGGCCTGCGGCAGCAGCCCCTGGAGCCGGTGCTGGCCGGACTGGAACAGTTACGCCTGACTCCCTTTGGCGGCGACCTCAAGGGCCTGCGCATCGCCGACCTCGCCGCCAGCGAACGGCTCCATGAAATGGGCTTCGATCTCACCCTCGGCGAGGTGCGGGCCGCCGATCTGGCGGCAGCCTTTAACGCCCATCCCGGCGGCAGCGTCGCCGCCAACTACGGCCAGCACCTGGCCAGCCTGCCGATCCACAGCAGTGGCTTCCTCACCGGCTCGATCGACCTGATCTTCCAGGCCAGCGATGACCGCGGCGACCAACGCTGGTGGGTGGCGGACTGGAAGAGCAACTGGCTCGGCCGCCGCGATGAGGAAGGGCGTCCCCAGGCCTGCGGGCCCTGCCACTACGGCCAGGCGGCGATGGCCGAGCTGATGGCGGCCAATCACTATGTGCTGCAAGCCCATCTCTATCTCGTGGCCCTGCACCGCTACCTGGGCTGGCGCCTGCCGGGCTACGACCCCGCCCGCCATCTCGGCGGCTTTGCCTACGTGTTTCTGCGGGGCACGCCTGGAGCCGAGGCCGCCCGGGCCCTGCCGGGGGAGATCCCGGGGATGCTGGTGGATCGCCCGCCCCTGGGCCGGATCCTGGCCCTGGACGACGCCCTCGGGGGGAAAGAGCCATGAGCTCCGCCGCCGGACAAGCGCCCAACTGGGCTCCGGCGCTGGCCGCAGCCCTGAGCGAAGCGCTGCCGCGCCTGCATGGCGTCGCGCCGGATCCATTGATCAGCGAGTTGATCGCGGCCCTCAGCGACGCCCTGGCCCGGGGAGAGCTGGAGGTGGACCTGGCCGGGCCGGCACCGGAGGCGATCCACAGCGAAGGCTGGCCCCAGGCCCATCGACAGCGCCTGGCGAGCTCACCCCTGGCGGCCGAACCGGATGGGCCCCTGGTGCTGGTGGCTGGCCAGCGATTGCTGTGGCGCCGCTGGCAACTGCAGCGCCAGCGGGTACTTACCACTCTGATCGCCCGCTCCCAGTGGCAGCCTGCTGCGCCCCAGATCCCGGCGGCAGGGAGCTCCGCCGCGCTCCATCCGAAGCTGGATGAGCGCCAGCAGCAGGCGGTGCTGGCCGTCGGACGCCACGGGTTGGTGCTGCTGGAAGGGGGACCAGGCACGGGTAAAACGAGCACCGTGGCCGCGATGATCGCCGCGGCCCAGGCCAGCGATCCCAGTCTGAGGATCCATCTGGCGGCACCCACCGGCAAGGCGGCGGCCCGGTTGCGCAGCGCCACCGGCGGCCAGCTCCCCTGCACCACGCTGCACCGGCTGCTGGAAAGCCGCGGCAGCCACTACGGCCGCGATCGCCGCCGCCCGCTCGCGCTCGATCTGCTGGTGGTGGATGAAGTGTCGATGGTGGATCTGGAGCTGATGGAAGCGCTGCTTGAGGCCCTGCCGCCCAGCGCTCGCCTGGTGTTGGTGGGGGATCCGGCCCAGCTGCCGCCGATTGCCCCGGGGCCGGTGCTGCTCGAGCTGCAGCAGCCGCCCTGGCGGCAACGCCTCGGCCAGGCGGCCGTGACCCTGAGCACCGCCTATCGCAACAGCGGCGCGATCGCCGCCGTGGCCGCGGCCCTGCGGGCCAGCCTGGAGCCAGGGCCTTCAGCCGTCGTTGCGGAGGGGGCCAGTCCGATCGCCAGCATCCAGGCCGAACTGGCAGCCCTGGCCCCCGGCGACAACCTGCGCTGGATCGAGGCCCGCCCGCCGCTGTTGCCGCCGGAGCTGATCGCCCCGCTGCGGCTGCAGCAGCAACGGCTGCGGGAGCTGGCCCAGAACTGTGATCCGGAGGATGGCGCCACCCAGGCGGCCCTGCTGGCACTGCGGGACCAGCTGTTGGTGCTCACGCCCGTCCGGCAGGGGCCCTGGGGACTGGAGGCGATCCACAGCAGCCTGCTCGGTGAACAGCTGCGCCGGCCGCCGGTGGACTGGCCGGCGGGCACCCCGCTGCTCTGCACCCGCAACCTGCCGGACCTGGGTCTGGCCAATGGCGATGTGGGCATCCTGATCGGCTCGGCCGCTGATCGCCGCCAGCGGCGCATCGTGTTCGGCAGCCCCGGCCTGGAGATCGCCCCTGTCCATCCGGCCCAGCTGGCCGGCGCGGTCGAGGCGGCCCTGGCGCTCACGGTGCACAAGGCCCAGGGCAGCGAGGCCCGCCAGGTGATCGTGCTGCTGCCACCTGGGCGCAGTGATCAGCGCCTGCTCTACACCGCCCTGACCCGTGCCCGCGAGCAGGCGTTGCTGATCACCCCCCCGATCCGGGCGCAATAAGCCAGCTCAGGCGAGGAGGGCAGCCAGCGGCGCCAACCGACCCGACCCAGGCATGAAGCTGGCGCAACAATGCACAACGAGGGGCAACATGTCAACGAAAAATGAAGGGCCCCGGACCCAGCGTGGCGATCAGCCCATACTGCTTTCATCGGCAGGGAGATCACTCCCCACCGTCCTTGCCAGAGCCCCTGCTCCAATAGTCTCCCCTGAAGGGAGCCCTTCCCATTCCACACCGGAATGACCTCCTGCATCGTAAGAATCACCCCATTGATTTCGATCCACTGGGTTGATTGAGGTGCCCCCGAGGTCCCCATAGGGCAACCACTTGGATACCCCGGCCCCAGGTGGCTCTGGTCAGTCTTTTTCTCCTCAGGCGACGTTATTGTTAATTGCTTACGGGTCCAATGAACCCGACAGCGATGCGATTCGTGCCGGCTGCCTTCGATTCCACCTCCGAGCCCGCAACTGTGGCGGCCAATGGCAGTGCCGCGCCAAGGACTGAGCGGCCCTGGGGATGGTTTGAAACCCTGGCCACAGGTGAGGGTTATGCGGTCAAACGCCTTCGCATTCTTGCCGGCCGCCGCCTCAGCCTGCAGCGCCACCAGCATCGCTGTGAGCACTGGATCATCGCCAGCGGTAGCGGCAGGGTCACCTGTGAGGGCACCAGCCTCGAAGTCGCCGCGGGCGACACCCTCTCGATTCCCGTTGGCAGCCTGCATCGCGCCGCCGCCGGCGCCGCAGACCTGGAGATCATCGAGGTGCAGCGCGGTGAGCTGCTCAGCGAGGAGGATATCGAACGATTCGATGACGATTTCGGTCGGGTGGTAAAGTCTCATTTCAACCTTTGATCAAGGGCGAGGCAGCTCTGGAGAGGAGGTGAACCATCCGGCCATTTCTTCAGGACTGTCCGGCTCGCTCACCGACCAACGCTCTCCCTCCACCGGGTCGCTGCCGGCCTGCGTTGAAGGATTCACCAGGCCACTCTCACCTTGATCCAAAACACCGACGGTGTCGCCGACATGGGCGTCACCGAGACGAACACGGCTGTGCTTTCCGGCGACCACACGCCCGAGCCCAGCCCCTTGTCGAAGACAGAGTCCGATGGCAATCCTGACAGCACAGGATTGGCTGTTGGCGAGCTGCCAGCTACGGAGCGCCAAAGCCTGGAGCTGGTTGGCACGGAGTTGCCGGCGGTGGATCTGGCCACAAGCGATGGCACCACGGCCGATCTGAGCGCCAGCGCCACCGCCGTGGCTGATGTCGCCGCCGCTCAGGCCGTTACCGCTGAAATCGCCAGCGAAAAGGCAAAAGTCACTAAGTCGCCGGTTGAAGCGGCTGCCGTTGAAAACAATCAAGCCGTAGAAATCGAAGCGGTTAATACCGAAGCCAGCCCGATCCAATCCAGCCACGCAGCCGAATTGAATGGCAGTGAGCTGAATCGCGAAGACGTCATCACCACAGATCTGCCCCTTCCAGCCGTGAGCCTCGAAACCCCTGCCAGCAGCTCCAGTCAGAGCGTGACGACTGCAGCCGACACCGAAACCCTGATCCCGGAGAGCGGTTTCGTCACCTTCGGCCTGCGCGACGATCTGCTCGAGGGCCTCAGCGCCATCGGCTTCCAGACGCCTTCCCCGATCCAGCTGGCGGCGATTCCGGAGCTGATGCTCGGCCGCGATCTGGTTGGCCAGGCCCAGACGGGCACCGGCAAGACGGCGGCTTTCGGCCTGCCCCTGCTGCACCGACTGGATCCTGAGCAACGCAAACCCCAGGTGCTGGTGCTCACTCCCACCAGGGAACTGGCGATCCAGGTGGCCGAAGCGATCACCAGCTATGCGGCGCGCATGCCCCGCGTCAAGGTGTTGGCGATCTATGGCGGTTCCGATTTCCGCGATCAGATCCAGCATCTCAAGCGTGGTGTGCAGATTGTCGTGGGCACCCCGGGCCGGGTCATGGATCACATGCGCCAAGGCACCCTGGATCTCTCGGAGTTGCGCAGCCTGGTGCTGGATGAAGCCGACGAAATGTTGCGCATGGGCTTCATCGACGACGTCGAATGGGTGCTCGAGAAGTTGCCGCCCCAACGGCAGGTGGTGCTGTTCTCTGCCACCATGCCGACGGAAATCCGGCGCCTCTCGCACCGTTATCTCAAAGATCCGGCCGAGATCACCATCAAAACCAAAGGTGCTGACGGTCGTCGCATCCGCCAGCGCTATCTGCTCGTCAACGCTCCCCAGAAACTTGAAGCCCTGGAACGGGTATTGGAGGCCGAGCGCAGCGAAGGCGTGATCATTTTCGCTCGCACCAAGGCCGTCACCCTCACGGTGGCCGAATCGCTCGAAGCCCACGGCTACGACGTGGCTGTGCTCAACGGCGATGTCCCCCAGGCCCAGCGGGAACGCACGATTGAGCGCCTGCGCGATGGCCGCGTCGATGTGCTGGTGGCCACCGACGTCGCCGCCCGCGGCCTGGACGTGGAACGGATCAATCTCGTCGTCAACTACGACATCCCCTTCGATGGCGAGGCCTACGTGCATCGCATCGGCCGTACGGGCCGGGCTGGTCGCTCCGGCGACGCCATCCTCTTCCTCACCCCGCGGGAACGGCGTTTCCTCGGCGGTCTGGAGCGCACCGTCGGCCAACCGATCGAGCCGATGGAGGTGCCCGCCAACGCCACGATCAATCAGCACCGCCTCGATCGCCTGCGCGAGCGCCTCACCAGCTGTCTCGCGGGCCAGGGACGCAGTGAGGAGGAGATGGCTCTGCTCGCTGAAATCGTGCAGCGCGTCTGTCAGGAAAAGGAATGCAGCGGCGAACAGCTGGCCGTTGCCGCCCTGGCCTTGAGCCTCGGCAGCAAACCGTTGCTGCTCCAGGGAGAAGAGCGCTGGACCGCCCCCCGTCCTTCCTCCCGGGATGGTTCCCGTGACGGCGGCTCCGATCGGGAGCGTGGGGATCGCGATGGCGGTGGGCGCCGTGTGCTTCCGGATCGTCAGGATGGTCCGCCCGAGGCCCACATGGAGCGCTTCCGGATCGAAGTGGGCTGGCGCGATCGGGTCAAGCCCGGCAACATTGTGGGCGCTATTGCCAACGAAGCCGGAATCACCGGTCGATCAATCGGGCGCATCCGGATCTTTGATGCCCACAGCACTGTGGATCTGCCCAAAGGAATGCCGGAGGAGGTGTTCAGTGATCTCCAACGCCTGAAGGTGATGAACCGGGAACTCCAGATCTCACGCCTGACCGTTTGAATCCCCTGACCCCCTAGCCGTTCATGCTTCGCTCCCTGCGTCTCCAGCCGTCCCGACCAGCCACGATCCTTTCGGCCGTGCTGTTTTCCCTGGTCGCCCTGCCGGCGATCCCGGATCTGGGCCGACCGGCCCGGGCGGAATCTGGCATGGGGGCGATCGTCAAGGCCTTTTGCCTGTCGGCCTTCGAATCTGAAATGGCCCAGTCCGGCAAAACCGCCCCAGACGGCATGGCCAATTTCGCTTGCGGCTGCGTGGCCGATCGGATCGGCAGCGGCAGCACCCTTGAAACAGCCCGCAGCGACTGTCGCCAGGCCACGGCTCGCCGCTATCCGATCTGAGGGCCTTTTGTTCTGACGGCCGCCTGAATCCCAGGGGATTCAGGCGGCCGGATCAGGCACAGAGCTGGGTGACATCGACAGAGGACACCACACTCAGGTGGGTCATTGCCAGCCGTTCGACGGCGGCCACCAAGGAGGACTGAACCTCCATGCTCTCGCTGGCAACCATGGTTTGCAGCAGATCAAAAAGATCCTGGGGAGCAAGCTCTCCGTCCTCACTCCAGGCGAGGCTCCAAGACACGGGGGCCATCATCACGGGATCACAGGAATCAGGGTTTCCTGACAATGCCCCACTCTGGGGTGGAGCGGGCCTTTCTTCAAGTTCACTTCCACTCCGCTTCAAGGTTCTCCATGCAGCAGCCATGCCCCGGCACAGGCCCTGAACCGGAACGGCGGAGCTGGGACGAGGGGGAATAGGGGCAAAGTTGTAAGCTTTCTGCGATTCTCAGGCGTTCAGGCTCCTTACGGCACGCCCAGCCCGCTGTGACCCGTCAGGGCTCGACACCTCTCCAGGCTTCGATCTCCGGCCTCACAGTTCCACTGGCTTTCCTTGGAACATCCCGCAGCGCACGAATCAGCTCCGAAATCTTCATTCAGTTCCAGGCTTCAGTTGATGACTATTTACGTCGGCAACCTCTCGTTCCAGGCCGAGCGCGAGGACCTTGTTGATCTGTTTGGGCAGTACGGCGAGGTGCGCCAGTGCAGTCTTCCCCTCGACCGTGAAACCGGCCGCAAGCGCGGCTTCGCCTTCATCGAGCTGGCCGACGACGCTGCCGAACAGAAGGCCATCGATGATCTCCAGGATGTGGAGTGGATGGGCCGCATGATCCGCGTCAACAAAGCCACACCCCGGGAAGGCGGTGGTGGGGGCGGTGGCGGTGGTCGCTCCGGTGGCGGCAGCTACGGCACTGGCGGTGGCGGCTACGGCGGCGGTAGGCGCTCCGCTGGCGGCGGCACGGGTGGCCGTTCCGGCGGTGGCGACTATGGCGGTGGTGGTGGCTACGGCGGTGGTGGCGGCAATCGCTGGTGATCCCCTCCCCCCTTCACCCGACCTGCGGGTGAGTACGAGCGGCGCCGGCAAGGACGGCGGGCTGGGCCGGCTGCTGCGTCGGCTGCAGCCCCATCGGCTCACGATCCGGCTGGCCAGTTTCTGCTCGGTGCTCAACAAGCTGCTCGACCTGGCGCCACCGGTTCTGATCGGTCTGGCCGTCGATGTGATCGCCCGTCAGCAGACCTCCTGGCTTTCCCAGCTCGGCTACACCACGGTGCCCAGCCAGCTGACGCTGCTGGCGATCGTTTCGTTCCTGGTCTGGAGCGCCGAATCCCTGTTCGAATATCTCTACGGCCTGCTCTGGCGCAATCTCGCCCAGACGGTGCAACACGAACTGCGGATCGAAACCTACGACCATCTTCAGAGCCTGGAGATGGCCTTCTTTGAAGGCAGTAGTTCCGGCCAACTGATGACCGTCCTCAATGACGACATCAACCAGCTGGAACGCTTTCTGGACCATGGTGCCAATGAAATTTTGCAGCTGATCACCACCGTGGTGTCCGTGGGCGGCATGATGCTCGCCCTCTCTCCCACCATTGCCGGGGTTTCGTTTCTGCCGATTCCCGTGATTCTCTGGGGCTCCCTGCGCTTCCAGCGCAGCCTGGCACCGCGCTACGCCGATGTCCGCGAACGGGCCGGCGACATCGCCAGCCGACTCAGCAACAACCTCGGCGGCATGTTGACGATCAAGAGCTATGCCGCCGAGGACTGGGAGGTGCGGCGACTGACCGACCAGAGCGAGCGCTATCGGCTCAGCAATGGTCGCGCCATCCGGCGCTCGGCTGCTTTTGTTCCCCTGATCCGCTTCGCCATCCTCTTCGCGTTCCTGGCGATTCTGGTGATCGGCGGCTTGCAGGCCTGGCAGGGCAGCCTGGCCATCGGCACCTACAGCTTTCTCGTCTTCATCACCCAACGGCTGCTCTGGCCCCTCACCACCCTGGGCCGAACCCTGGATGACTACCAGCGGGCGATGGCCTC
>CAMBZX010000099.1 GCA_945872185.1 Synechococcus sp. UW140
CCGCCATTGGCCCCACCGCGCTTGTCCGATCCGCGGAAACTGGCGGCCGAGGCCCAGGCCGTGGCCACCATCTCGGATACGGACAACCCGGAGCTGCGCAGACGGGCCTTGAGCTGGGCCACGGCGGCGGCATCGATCAGCGGCTGGCGGCTCGCTGGGATCGGATCCTGCCAGATCAGATCTTCCGCGGGCACCTCGGGCCCGAGATAGCGCCCCTTGGGCCCAAGATCACGGTGGGTGAGTTTGAACCAGGCCCGGGCGAAGGCATCGGCAAACGCTGCCGGATTTTGGTGGAAGCGGCGGGAAATCGGCTCATAAATAGGATCGAAACGCAGGGAAAGATCCGCTGTGGTCATCATCGGCGGATGCTTCTTATCGGGGTTGTGGGCATCGGGGATCAGGTGCTCCTCCCGCACATCCCGGGCACGCCACTGCCAAGCGCCAGCAGGGCTCTTGACCAGATCCCACTCGTAGCCGAACAGCATCTCGAAATAGCCCATATCCCAGCGGGTGGGATGGGGCTTCCAGGCCCCTTCGATACCACTGGTCATGGTGTCGGCCCCCTTGCCGCTGCCGAAGCGGTTGCGCCAACCCAGGCCCTGCTCCTCCAGCGGCGCTCCCTCCGGAGCCGGACCCAGCAGCTCTTCAGGACAGGCGCCATGGGCTTTGCCGAAGGTATGACCACCGGCCACCAAGGCCACCGTTTCCTCGTCGTTCATGGCCATGCGGGCGAAGGTTTCGCGCACATCACGGCCCGAGGCCAGGGGATCGGGCACACCGTTGGGGCCTTCCGGATTCACATAGATCAACCCCATCTGCACCGCCGCCAGCGGCGGCTCCAGCTCGCGATCACCGCTGTAGCGCTCATCCCCGAGCCAGGTGGTCTCCTGGCCCCAGTAGATGTCCTCCTCCGGCTGCCAGATGTCGACGCGACCGGCGGCGAAGCCGAAGGTGGGAAAGCCCATCGACTCCAGCGCACAGTTGCCGGCCAGGAGCATCAGATCGGCCCAGGAGATGGAATTTCCATACTTCTGCTTGATCGGCCAGAGCAGACGACGAGCCTTGTCGAGGTTGCCGTTGTCGGGCCAGCTGTTGATCGGAGCGAAGCGCTGGTTGCCGGTGCCCCCACCGCCGCGCCCATCGCCGGTGCGGTAGGTGCCGGCGCTGTGCCAGGCCATGCGAATGAACAGACCGCCGTAGTGGCCCCAATCCGCCGGCCACCAGTCCTGGGAGTCGGTCATCAGCAGCACCAGATCGCGCTTGAGAGCCGCGTAATCGAGTTGCTGAAAGGCCTCGACGTAGTTGAACCCGGCCCCGAGTGGGTTGGCGGCAGGGCTGTGCTGGTGCAGGATGGCCAGATTGAGCTGCTGAGGCCACCAGTCGCGTGGTGCAGGACCGCGACTTGCAACGTCGCCGCCACCATGACCGGTGAACGGGCACTTACCGAGTTCTGTCATATACGGCCTTTGAAGCCAGCAAAACGCTCTGTTTCCTAGCAGGCTTCAGCTCAAAATCTGTCTCTGGAAACAAATTCCAGCAGAATAGTGGGGTTGCGGTACTGAAGGTGAGCCCGGTACGACCAGCAGCGAGGCCCGTGGGCAGATTGGAGGCGCAAAGCGACCAGAGCTTGTCCTTTCTTCACCCTCAGCGGCTGCACCGTGACGACGTATCGATCGCCTCCGTCCCAGGCGGTGCAGCCGTCCCGAGCTTCTTTGTGGCCTGTGGCGATCCTGTCATCCAAACTTGCCCAGTCAGGATCCCAGCCACTCACGCTAGGGTTTGGGGATATTTTGCAAGCATTTAAGAATGCAACGGCAACTGCTGGCTTTGCTGATGGTTTCTGGCCTCGCCGCTGCTCCCAGTCCAGGCGCAGCCGAGCCAGTCCCCACCCAGAGCCCAGCCGCGGAAACGAGCGCAAGCCATTCCCGCCTCTATGTGACTGGCGCCGTTGGCATGAATGGGCCCACGGCCAGAACGGGTACTGGTGACACTGGATCATTCACGGAGTTTTCCGATCCTGGATTCTCCACTGAAATCGGTTTTGGTTACAATTTTAAGCCATTAAGAGCTGAACTGACGTATGCCCTGGATGCCAGCCGGCTGCAGGGTTACAACCTGGACTCTGGCAAATATTACGCCTACAATCGTGGTGGCGACACCAGAAAAAATTCTGCTTTCGCAAGCCTCTACTGGGACCTGTTTCCCAATAAGCGCTTCACCCCCTACATCGGCGCAGGCCTAGGCCTATCCAGCCTAAGCGTAGGACAATTTTCCGAACCTGGCTACAATTATAGCGCCCATACAGATTTGCTGTTTGGGTATCAAGCAAAAGCTGGATTGTCCTACGGGATAGACCCTAAGTCGAAAGTATTTATCGAAGCAGTTTACCGAGGCACCAATGGCTTCAAGACCAACGATGGCTACAATGATTGGCGCAACTCTTCGTTCTCGAGCTGGGGCGGGCAGCTTGGTGTCAGGGTTAGCCTTTAGATAGGCCCAGGTCAACCACAGGGTTGAATGCAAATCCAAAGCCATGATTTAGTCAATCGCTGCTTTGTTTCAGCAGGCTATCGGTCTCAAAAGCAAGCAACAATCCAGTCTAGCTATGGGCTCAGGAGCCGATAGAGCTCAGGGGGGGGGGTCAGTCCACAACCCATGACAATTCTGATGGACCCTTAAGTTTCATGTTACCGGCAGCCGCCACATCTGAGCCCTCAACGACATCAGCTTGTGAACCGGCGAAATCGCCAGCGAAGACGATGTCAGTTCTCAGGGTAGTACCAGCTGGAACGAACGCAAATACATCTGGGCTCATCCGGGCCTGAGGGCGCCGCCACCAAGTGGCTGGTTTCTGTCTGGAATCCCCTCCACAGCCCCAGAGCTTGTGCGTATAGGCAGCTGCCAGTCGCGACCAGGAGTCCGCCATCACCTGAGCTGGGGTGGGGTCATCGCGGCAAATCGTTGCGTTTCTGGCCGCCACATTCCTCCCAGTTCTGCAGCAGGCCGGTCAACTCCGTGCGCAGCTCCTGCAGCGCCGAGAGTTTGTGCTGGATTTCGCCCACCTTGGCGGCGATCGTGGCCTTGAGATCCGTGCAGGTGCACACCCCGGAGCGCCGCGCCTCGAGAATGCGCCGCCCGTCAGCCAGGGGGATTTCCATAGCCTTGAGGGTGCGGATCAGTAATAGCTCCGCATAAACCTCCTCGCCATAGAGGCGATAGCGACCCTGTGATCGTCCGATCGGCACGATCAGACCTTCATCGCTATAGAAACGGATGGTCTTCACCGGTAGGCCGGAGCGTTCGGCGACCGCGCCGATCCGCTGGCCGGCCTCGGGACTGGGACGGGGGACAGCGACAACCACTTGACTCTCCAGTTACAGGAGAGATCACTCTAGGTGCGGTTCTTTGGTTTGCGTCAGTCCGCTGCATCAAATCCAGGCGCACCAAGATCTGCATCGGCAGCCGATCAATCCTGGGACCTCCAGGGCCATCGCCCATGGCGCCCATGGTCACGCCATGGCACCCGCCGGCAGCACCCAGGAGCGGCGCTTGGATCGGGGGCATGGTGCAACAGCACCCCGAGGCGTTGTGGATCAGTGCTATCGGCTTCGACATTGGCGTGCCGGGAGTGGGGCAGTGGCGCAACGCCTGGTACAACAACAGACAGCTGAACGCCAGGGGCCATCGGCGGCCCCTGGCTTGGCTCAGGGCTGCGCCGTGCCGCAGCCGCAGTCACGGGCTGCTCCCTGGCTGCAGCTGCAGCTGGAGCCGCAACCGCAACCGCAAGTGCAGCGTGGTTCGTTCAAGGCGGCAGGGGCAGCGGAACAGCAACAGCCGCGGTGGGCAACCGTGGCGACGGATTGGTGCGGGGTCATGGGGTTCTCCTTGGCATGGGGTGGATCAGGCGCTTCCGCATGGGGAAACGCCCGATGCCATCAGCTTGCAGTCTCCTGTCGACTGGAGAGTCCAGGGGTGCTCTGTACGGGTTTCCGGTGGCCCCCATCGCCAGCTGCCGCAGCGAACTGCCACAGCCAACTGCAACTGCCAACTGCCGCTGCCAAATGCCGCAGCGAACCGCCGCAGCTGATCGACGCCGTCCAGGCCCTGACTCTCGCCTCAGCCTCGGCACCGAGAGGCTGCGAAGCGATTGACCGGGAGCCTGGATCCATCCGCTGCGTCGCCACTTCAAAGCACGGGGGCCCATGCCGTGGAAGCGGTCCCAACCTGGGCGTGCCTGACCTGTCAACACCGCCCCATGGCCTTCGCCACCGCGCGCTCCTACACGCTGTTGTCGGTGGCAGCGGCCATCGCCACCATCGCGCTCAAGACGGCGGCCTGGCGGCTCACCGGCTCGGTGGGACTGCTGTCCGATGCGATGGAGTCCGGCGTGAATCTGGTGGCGGCTCTGGGCGCCTTCTGGGCCCTCACCCTGGCCAGCAAACCGGCTGATCGCAGCCATCACTACGGCCATTTCAAAGCCGAATACTTTTCCAGCGGCATCGAAAGTGCCCTGATCGTGGTGGCGGCCCTGGCGATCATTGCCGCAGCGGTGGGTCGGCTCCAGCATCCCGAACCGCTGGAGCAGCTGGGTATCGGTCTGGCACTGTCCCTGGTGGCGACGGCATTGAACGCCGGGGTGGCCTGGGTGCTGCTGCGGGCGGCGCGCCAGTTCCACTCGATCACCTTGCGGGCTGACGCCCACCATCTGCTCACCGATGTCTGGACCTCGTTCGGCGTGGTGCTGGGACTGGCCCTGGTGAAGCTCACCGGACTGACGGCGCTTGATTCCCTGATCGCCATTGCTGTGGCGCTCAATATCATTGTGACTGGCTGGAAGTTGCTGCACGAAACCGCATCCGGCCTGCTCGATCGTGCCCTGCCCCAGGAGGACCAGGACCAGCTGGAAGCGCTGCTGGCCAGCCATGAAACGGACCAGATTCGCTTCCATGCCCTGCGCTCCCGAGTGGCCGGATCAAGGCGCTTTGTGGCCTTTCATGTGCTCGTCCCCGGCGACTGGAGCGTGCAGGCGGGACATGAGCTCTGCGACGAACTTGAGCAGCAGATCGCCCGTACCCTGCCGCGCACCCACGTCTTCACCCATCTCGAACCACTCGAAGATCCCCGATCCTGGGATGACATCGGCTTTCGCTGGGAGAGAGACTGACCAGCGCTCACTTCAGACCCTGGGGATGCAGAACAGAGCCTCGGATAGACGGCTCGTTCACGGGGGCAGGACGCAAAGAAACCCGCCAACGATCACAACCCTGCCAGCGCCAGTACGCTGCAGGCGCATCGGATCCCTTCCTCAGCGATCAGCGATCAGCGGCCTGGGACCAGCGCCGTCACCATGCCATGGCCATCGAACATGCCTTAGCCACTGCCATCATTGCCTTGGGTATCGATGCCTTAGGTATCGATCATCGTATCGTGAATTCTGAGTCCAGGTTTCTGGCGCCCAGACTTCTGCTGCGGTTCAGAACTCTGGAGTTCAGCCAGGCTTCGGCGCGGGCCGATGGCACACACCAAAGGCTCGACACAAGTCACAAGCACGACGTTCCCTTGGATTGCGGCCCCCAGCAGCATCCGACGATGGCAAGCCATGGATGATCCATCAGGATTGACCCTGCACTCGCCTCCCCCATGATCAACGCCCGCGCCTTCCGGCCTCGCCCTACCAGCAGGAGAAGCGCGGCGCTCGCGGTCCTGCTGGGCCCATCCCTGGCAGTGCCGGCCCTGGTCGTACCAGCTTTGACGGGGACGGCCCTGGCCGCGCCATTCGGCAGCAGCCTCAGCCTGCAGGGGGTCAGCTTCCAGGTGCAGGCAACCGGTGCAGGATCCGAGCAGCAACTCACGCTGAAGGTGAGCCGCGCCGGCCAACCGGTTCAGGTGATCAAGGAGCCGGTTGAGGGCCGGGTGGTAGGTGCGGAAGTGGAGGATCTCAACAGTGACGGCCAGCCCGATCTGTTCGTGTATGTCCAGAGCGCCGGCAGCGGCAGCTACGGCTCACTCAAGGGCTGGACAACCCCCCGATCAGGCTCCCTGCTGCCGATCCAGCTGCAGGAGCTGCCGGCCAAGGATGCTCAGGGTTATCGGGGGCATGATCAGTTTGCGGTGGTGGAAACCAGCCTGGTGCGCCGCTTTCCGCTCTACCGAGCCGGCGACACCAATGCCAGCGCCACTGGCGGCACCCGCCAGGTGACCTACAAGCTGGTGCCTGGTGAGGCGATGTGGCAACTCAAGCCCGTCAGCTCCACCCAGTTCTGAGCGAGCAGGACCAGCAAAAAGCCCGGATGGTCACCACCATCCGGGCTTCGAAACCCACGTTGTTGTCGAACTGGAGCGGGGCTGGATCAGCCGAGGCCGAGTTGGCCGAGGATGCCTTGGCCGGTGAGGATCTCGGTAGCCAGACCAATCACGAAACCGAGCATGGCCAGGCGGCCATTCCAGGTTTCGGCGAAGCCGACGAAACCAAAACGGGAAGGGGAATCAGCCATGGAAGGTTGGGGGGAAGAAACTAAAGAAAAGCTTACGGGGGTGGACTGGCCGCTGGGGGGCTTCGCTGTTAGGGATTCCCTCTCACCGTGATCAGCTCCGCTGATCACGCCTGTGGCACCAAGGCTTTCGCCGATTTGCAAACCTGGTTGGCACCCAGATCAACGGGGCCCGCCATCGGCCGCGGCGAACACCAGCGTGCGGTTGTGGGCCGGCATCGCCACATCGGCCAGGGGCTCAAGGCCGAGTCGGCAGGCCTCGGCCCTGATCTGCTGGGCATCACGAATCCCCATCGCCGGATCGAGGCTGCGCAGCTGGGCATCAAACGCCACGTTGCTGGACGAGCTCGCCACACCGTCATCGTTGAAGGGGCCATAGAGCAGCAGCACACCACCGGCACTCAGGATCCGGGCCGCCCCGGCCAGCAGCTGGGGCACGGAGGCCGCCGGCATGATGTGCAGCGTGTTGGCGCTGAACACCGCATCGAACGGCGGCTGCGGCCAGTGATCGAGGCAATCGACATCCAGTTGCAGCGGCTCGGCCAGAACCGCACCGGCAGCCAGGGGCCGCCAATCGGGATTGGCCGGGCCCGGATCAAGACCGCCTTCCCTGGCGATCCGCTCGCCCAGTCCCGGCAGATAGGCGCTGCGATCACTGGGCTGCCAGTGCAGGCCAGCCAGCTGCTGGCAGAAGTACACAGCGTGCTGGCCGCTGCCGGAACCGATCTCCAGCACCCGGGCAGCGGGGGGTAGCCACTGGCGCAGTACCGCCAGGATTGGCTGCTTGTTGCGCTCGCAGGCAGCAGAGAACGGCAACACCTGGGCACCCGGCAAGAGCAAGGAATCCATCCTCAGCCCTGGTCTGACTGCAGCGGCCACTGGACCTCCATGGGGAACAGCTGCTGCAGCCAGCGCGGGATGGGGCCAGGCGGTAGCGGCCGCTCCCGTTCAGCGCAGTTCGAAGCAAAGCAGATCGGCACCGGTGTCCAGGGCCGTGAGCGAGACCCGCGGTCCCGCTGTCAGGTCCGCCATCAGGGCCGCCTTAAGCCCCAGTCCATCGCCCTGGCGCAGGCGGCCGCTGCTGGACCCGGACGGCCCGTGAACACAAAGCTCCAGCTCGCCGGCGATCATCTGCATCCAGCCCTCAGTTCCAGCGGCCAGAGGCAATTCGAGCCGAGACCCCCCCCGTAGCCGGCCACGCCAGAGCCGCACCGGCCGCTGGATCGCCATGGCGCCGCCCCTGGCCTCGGGATCCAGCAGCAGGGTCCAGCCGGCTGCCTCCGCAAACGGCCGCTGGTCGTAACGGGGGGGGCCGCCCTGGTAGCTGGGCTCGATCCAGATCTGCAGCAGATGGCAGCTCTGCTCGGAGCGATTGATCTCACTGTGCAGGATGCCGCTGCCGGCACTCATGCACTGAACCTCACCGGCACCGAGGCTGCTGTGGTGGCCGATCGAATCCTGGTGACTCAGCTCGCCTTCCAGCATCACCGTGATGATCTCCATGTCGCGATGGCGGTGCATGTCGAAGCCCCGCCCCGCCGCAATGCGGTCGTCGTTGATCACCCGCAGGGGCCCGAAGCCCATCCAGGCAGGGTCGAGATGGTCGGCAAAACTGAAGCTGTGCCAGCTGTCGAGCCAGCTGTGTTGACTGTGGAAGCGCTCAGCGGCCGGCCGCCACACCAGATCGGCATGGCCAGCGAAGCCGCCGGCGGCAGGGGTGCGGGGAGGCAGAGTATTCATGGGCTGATGGCGCGGGCGAGGAGGGATTGAAGCGGCGTCATGATTCGACTGTGAACG
This sequence comes from Synechococcus sp. UW140, assembly GCA_945872185.1. Classification (GTDB taxonomy): domain Bacteria; phylum Cyanobacteriota; class Cyanobacteriia; order PCC-6307; family Cyanobiaceae; genus Cyanobium. Next base: position 8,289 of record CAMBZX010000099.1, read on the forward strand.
ACAGCGCCACTCAGGACAACCTGTTCGGAGCGAAAGTGGAGGGATGGTCGTCGCCGTGCCCCCGCCCCAGATGCCGACCGTCTTGACGGCAGCTGTCTTGGTGGCAGCCTTCTTGGCAGCAGACGTCTTGACAGCAGCCGTCCTGGCGGCAGACGTGGTGAAGGCTGCAGGGCTCCCTGCGGCAGGCCTGGCGGGCACAGGGCTGCCGGCGGAGCTGCGGCCGTTGGCGGAGGCCTTGAGAAAGCACGGGTTCAGGATTCGACTGGCCCCGCCGCCCAGCCGGGGCAGCTACGGAGAGTTCGTGCTGCGCAGCCGCACGCTCTGGATTGCCCCGCTGAGTTTTGAACTCGGCATCGGCAAGCAGGTGTTTCTGCATGAGGCCACCCATGCGGTGCAGAGCTGTCCCCATGGGATCCTCACACCGGTGGGCTGGACACTGCCACTGGCGCCGGTGGTGTCCCGGGAAATCAGCGGGATCCTGGCGACCAACTATCACCATGGCAATCAGGTGGTGGAGCAGGAGGCCTTTGCCCTGCAGGGCCAGGCTGATGCCAGCGTCCGGCTGTTGCGGGCCCTAGCGACGCGCTGCCCGGTGAAGGGGGGAAACCAGGCCGCCAACAAAGCGGCCACCCGCAAAGCAGGCCAAGCAAGAGCTGGCGCTGGGGGTGCCAGCTCTGGTGGCGCCAAGTGAGCCGCCTGCTTTGCGGCTGCAGGATCAGCCATCCACGGAACAGGTCCAGGCAACGGCGTGCTCGGCAGGCGGCAAACCCGAGAACGGCCAGTTCAACAATGCTGACAATCGATCACCCCCTGCAATCCCACGACGACCCGCAGTCGATCAGGGTGCGGGCTGCGGGAAGGCCATCACGGCGATGGGCCCATGGACAACACCCGCCAAGGGCCCAGGCTGAGCGCGACGACTGGGTGACTGGGTCGGACAGGCTGGATCAAAACCATTGACGACAATCAGCGCGGCTCAGGGATGGGGATGGGGAACACTGTCGATCAATTCCACATGTTCCTGTTCATTGGGATCATTGCGGCTGACGATCGCCACGGCAGTCTCGCTGGTGCTGAGATTGGTGGGTTGATGCGGCAGTCCAGGTGGTATATAGAGGAAATCACCCGCATGATTAACAATGGAATATTGCAACTTTTCGCCATAGCGGGTCAGAACCGTGCCTTGAATGATGTAGATCGCCGATTCCGAGCCGATGTGGCGATGGGCCTTGGCGCTGACCCCCGGAGGGATCACGACGCGATTAAGCGATAACCCCTTGGCGCCACTGTTGGCCCCAGAAATCCCAACAAATTGCTGAAGTTGTTGTTTGCTGACGTTGCTGGTGCTGGGCCGGATCGTGACGATGTCGCCGGCGCCGGGCTTGCCGATCACCTGAGCATCAGCGTTCACCCGCAGGGTCGACAGCAGTGGCGACAACAGGGCCGTCGCCAGGAGCAGGTGCTTGAGGCGGGCCGTCCCGCACTGGCTGTCAGCTCGGCTGGAACGACTTCCGGGGCTCGAGCGCTTGGGCAGCGGCAACGCCATCCATCGGTGCGGCATCGTGATGGGCAGAAGCGTAACCCTGCTGAGCTGGGGCCCTGGGCGGGGTGGAGCACCAGACCGCCAGCAACGCAGCCGGCAGCCCAGATGCCGCAGCCCAAATACCGCAACGCCGACAGTTCAGCTCAGACAGTGCAACGCCGACAGTGCAGCCCAGATCGCGCCACGCCGCTACGACGGTGGGATGGGAGCGGAAGGCTCAGGCCATCGCTGGCGCCACGAAAGCCGAGGCCGAAAGCTGCCTAAGCCAGTGCAGCCTTTGCCAGGCAAATCCTGGCGACCACTGGCGAACGCTCGGCCGCCGATGCAGTGATGAAGAAGATGCTGGATCGATCATAATCCATGATTTCTTAGCCTTTAAGTCTGACTCTCTTGCTTGACAACGGCAATCGATAAATCAATCACTTGCAGGCATCGCCTTCGATACTATTTGTGATCAAAGGACAAGATTCAAGCCAACGCAGACCGTCTGTGCGCTGGCGGGAACAGGAGCGCAGCAAGACAACAATTTTAGATGGCAAAAAGCCTATCCAGCACCAACGATCTGCCTCCGGTTGTCAGGCATTTCTGCTGATCCTCCCCAGCCCCGGTCCCCGGTCGGGTCATGGAGAAGCACAAAGATGTTGAGGCCCAGC
>CAMBZX010000100.1 GCA_945872185.1 Synechococcus sp. UW140
CTCCCGTATCGACCGATACGAGCTCCCTGGCTCACTGCCACTATCCTTACCCTCATCAGGCTTGAATACTGGTAGCTTCTCCAAGAACACCCGACGCAGTGAAAGCGTCAGTTCCTAAACTTCTTTGGTTGTCCAGGTGCTACCGCTCCCCCCCTCTCGGGGCTCTCGCGGCGCGTCGCCTCCCGGCGACTTGAGAAACCTACAACACCGGCGGCTCTCGCCTCCTTCGTTGTAGATCGCCTCTTGGGTGCGGCTTCAGCCGCTCCGTTTGAGACTTGGTGAACCTAGCAGCTCACCCGTTCCACCCCTTCCTTGAGACTTCCAGTTCGACGCCTTTCACAGCTCTCGATCCTTCCGTCCCGCCGTTGGGATGGCCGCTCGGTTTCCCGCGCAGTCCAAAATATTACCACCTTTAACCCCGCTTTCGTCAAGCCACCGCCCAGGGAGGACTGATCCAGTTGCAGCCCCCTTTGAGGAGCTTGCCCGGTCCGCTGGCTCGTCGGCGATGCCAGGCAGGGCTAAACAGTGGCTTGTTGTTCCAGCCGTGATGGCGATCGATCACCTCAGCTTCGGCACCCACGACCTGGCGGCCACAACGGCTTTTTATCAGGGGCAACTGGGCTTTGAGCTGCTGCTGCACGAATGGATCCTGCTGGAGGAAGGGGGCCGGGTGGACCATGCCTTCTTCGACTGCGGCGGCGGCTGTTGCCTGGCCTTCATGCAGTGGATCGATGTGCCAGGGGTGTCCACGCACTACGACACGGACATCAACCATGGCCTCGGCGTGCCCGCTGGCACCTTCCATTTCGCCTTCCGCTGCGACTCACTCCAGGCCCTGGAGGAGCGGCGCCTTGCCCTGATCAGCGCCGGAGTGGTGGTGGGGGCCCTGATCGACCTGAATCCCTACCGTTCTTTTTTCTTCAACGATCCGGTCAACGGGCTGCGTCTGGAGTACACGGTGCGGCTACGTCACCCCGGGGCCGGAGACCGTGGCCCACTGCAGCGCCAGCTCAAGACCAACCTGGGCCTGTTTGCCGCGGCGGCTATCCCAAGCGGAACCGGCGCCATTTAAGCCAGAAGCGCCTCAGCCCAGGGCATGAAGCGTTCGAGGGTTTCGGGGCGGTCCGCCACGAGCACGGGGAAATCGGTATGGGAGAGGTCGGTGGCAGCGGCAATGCCGCCCGGCTCCCGCAGCAGCCAGCGCACTGGGCATTGCAACTCCGACAACACCAGCCAGGCGGCCGCCAGATCCCAGATCTTGGGTGTGGCTTCCAAGGCCGCTACGGTCTGCCCCATCGCCACGCTCACCAGATTCAGGCTGGCCACGCCCAGCAGGCGAATCTTGCCTGGGAAGCGACGATCCGGCAGTTTCTGCAGCACGCCGATCGAGCGACTGCAAAGGGAGGCGCAACCGGCGCTGTGGGACTGGATCGACGGTGGCTGCAGCGGCTTGCCATTCCGCCAGGCTCCCCCGCCGCGGATCGCCACAATGCGCTGCCGCAGGGGTGGGACGTCGAGGATGGCCAGCACCGGCTTTCCAGCTTCAAAGCGAGCGATGGAGACGGCCCAGTAAGGGATACCGGCGGCGAAGTTCGTGGTGCCGTCAAGGGGATCGACAACCCAATAGGCGGAACTGCCAGGAACCTGCTGCTGTCCCTCCTCACTGAGCACCCCCTCGCCGGGGAACAGTTCGGCCAGGCCTTGAACCAAGGTGGCATCACTCCAACGATCACAGGCGGTGATCAGCGAGCCATCGTCCTTGATGTCGGACACCATGTGGCCGAAGTCAGCGCGTTGCCGCTCGGCGACACGATCAATCAGGGCAGAGAGCACCGGGTCAAGGGCGGGAGCTGCAAGCATCATCCGAGTTCCATGGCCAGGACTTTTGTAAGGCTGCGGCCCGTATCCTCCCTGAACTGGTGGACGTTGATGCGGTTGAGTAGCACCAGGGCCAGGACGGCCACCACCATTTCAACGGCCAGCACCAGGGCGAAGGGTGGATAGGGGCCGTCGCCGAGATGGAGCGAGCGCCCCAGGTCGTAGAGGGCACCGCCACAGAGCTTGCCGATGGCCCGGGAAATCGCCTGAGCCAGACCCCAGACCCCCACGAAGGTTCCCGCCGCCTCTGGCAACGTGAGATCCAGCATCAGGCAGAGGGTGCTGTTGGTGGCGATGCCAGCGGCAAGCCCAAAACCAACCATGACGAGCTTGAGCACCGGGACATTCGGGGCCAGGCCACAGAGCAGCAAGAGCAGCAGGGACACCACAATCAGGCGACAGCCAAGGCGGGCCGTGGGCAGCTTGCCCAGCCAGGGCACGATCCAGAGTCCGCCGACCAGCAGACCCACCAGGGTGCCGATGCCCCAGAAGGCGTTGAGCTGGGTGGTGGCGGCAATCGGCATGGCAAACACCTGGGCCGCATAGCTCTCAAGCACCGGATCCTGCAGAAACAGCCCGAGGGTGAACAACACCAGAAAAGAAAAGAAGACGAGCACCTGGCGGCTGGAGGTGATCAAGGCCCAAGACTGGGCGAGGGTGACCCGATCCTCGCGAGCTGCCGGGCCGCCACCCAGCTGGCCAGGCGCTTCCATCCCCCAGGTGGCGATCACGGTCAACACCATCACCAGTCCGGCAGCGATGGCCATGAAGCGCAACAAGGTGGGCTCCAGAACCGCCGGATCAACCACCCCATCCAGGGATCGCAAGCTGAGGCTGATGGTGATAGCCCCGATCACGATGCCAACGGTGAGCATGCACCAGATGATGCCCACGGCCCGAGGCCGCTCCAGCTCCTCGGTGCGGTCGATCACCAGGGCCAGATAGGGAGTTGTAGCCAGGGAAATGGCCAGGCCATAGAGGGCGAAAAGGCCGCAAAGACCGGCAATCCCCAAGGCAAGGCCGGGCTGATCCCCCACCGCCAGCAGACGGCCGACCTGGAAGATCAAGGGGATGGAAGCCACCGCCAGCAAGCAGAACAGCCCGGTGCCGATCAGCACGTAGGGCACCCGATGCCTTGCGGCGATCGGATGGGCATCGGAAATCTGCCCGAACAGCACCCGGGCCGGAGCCACAAACTGCTCAAAGGCCAGGGCTCCGCCCACCAGCAGACCGGGGAAAGCCAGCTCCGAGAGCATCACCCGATTCAGCAGACCGGCAAAAATCACCGCCAGAGCACCTAGGCACGCCTGAAACAACCCGAGCCGGAGGCAAGCGAAAACCGAGAGACCCGGACGACTGGGCACGGGCAGGAGGCTCAGGGAGCGAGCGAGGGAACGGCGGTTGTGGTTGGTCGGAATTTGGCCTGACAGGCGGGCACCAGCGGTTGGACTTCCACCGGTACATCGGTGGCGCCCACCACCACCGGCTTATTCGGAGGCAGGCTGGGAGCCGGGCAGATCGAAATCTGATCCAGGCCAGTACGCCGCTGCAGACTGGCCAGTCCCTTGTTGTAATCGGCGATCGCATTGGAATAGCGGACCTCCGCCTGGGTCAGGTCCCGCTGGGTGTCGACCACTTCCCGCTGGGTGGTGACACCGGCCTGGAAGCGCAGGCGTGCCAGGCGCAGAGATTCGCGAGCTGAGAGCACCTCACGGGAGGTGGTGGTGATGTTGCGATTGTTGGCTTCGAGTTCATAGAAGCTCTTCTCCACTTCCTCGCGAATCGCATCGCGCCGCTGAGCGAAGCGATAACGGCTGGCCTCGGCGACCTGCTTCTGACGGCGGTACTGGGCTTTGGACTGGCCGCCATCGAACAGGTTCCAGCTCACATTCAGGCCCACCGTGTTATCCACGTTCCAGCCCTGCTCATTGGGGATCGGCTGGGTGACAAACGCGTAACCGTCGCTGCGGCCTCCACTGAGGGTGTTCACAATGTTGAGAAACGGCTGAACCTTGGCCAGCTCGGCGTTGGCCGTGCTGTTGGCCACGGAGATGTCAAGGATGATCTGATCAAGCTCCTCGCGGAAGGCGTAAGCCGCCACGATGCTTTCCTGCAGCGTGGGCAGCCAGGTGCCGATCACCCGGGAGGGATCCTTGGCCGTCGGGGTGACGTCCTGAGGCAGCGAGAGCAGCGCCGCCAGGGAGCGTCTGGCAATGGACTGGGCGGAGAGGGAGTTGGTGAGCAACTGCTGGTCGCGGGCCAGCTGGGTTTCGGCCTGAAGCACCTCCAGCTTGGTGGCAACGCCGGCCTGGAAGCGGGCCCGGGCATCGCGCAGGCTCACCTGGGAGGAACGAACCGACTCCTGACCAATGCGCACCTGTTCATCGGCCTGTTGCAGATTGAAATAGGCCTCAGAAACCTGGAGACGCAGATCGCGCAAACCGATCAGATACTGGTTCTTGGCCTGCTCGAATTGATCGCGGGCCGCAGCGATCTGGGGGGTGCGGCTGGGGTTGATCAAGGCCCAGCTGGCTTCGAGATCGGCACTCATGCGCCAGATACTGGAAAGGGTGAGGCCTTGCTCCTGGCCCGTACCCGTAATGCCGTTGCTGAATTGCTGGCCGCCGGTGTATGCGGGGAACGAACCAGCCCTGAAATTGAGCTGGGGGTACCAGAGAGCAATCTGGGACCTCAAGGCCGACTGGGCCTGCTGGACCTGAATCGCCAGGGCCCTGAGGTTGGGATTGTTGACCTCGGCAAGGGTCAGCGATGCACTCAGACCCAGGGGACGAAGTTCCCGGATGGCCACCTGGTTTGGCTTGTTGGGCAGGGCCAGCGGCAAGGGAGCCTGGAGCAACCTGAGATCCGGCGGCAGCACCGTGGCCGCCGGCGGCAGCACCGTGGGATTGGACTTGGGACGGTTCCCCTTCAACTGGGTGGCCAACGGCAACGCCTGAAGAGCCGGATCCTGAGGAGCTGACGGCAGCACCTGGGCCGCAGTCGATGGGGCAGCTGTGGGCTGGGACTGGGCGCCGGCGCCTCGCTCGAGCAGAGCAGGGGCCAGGGGGGACACCATCAGGGCCACGAGCAGGAGCTGGTGTTGCCTCACTTCCAGACCAGGACAATGCGACTGAGCTTAGGCATCCCTCCCCCAGCTGCCGAGACACATGGCCACCAGATCGTCCGCACCCCCCAGCACCTGGATCGGCACCGGCAGAGCTGCCCGGAGCTCCTCGAGGCTGCGATCGTCGAGAAACACCTCCGTGCCTTCCCGCAACATCACCCTGGGCAGAAGCAGCCAATCGCCGAGATCCCTGCCGGCAAGCCCCTCCAGCAGATCGGAACCGGTCAGCAATCCCGTCACCACCTGCGCCTGCCCCCAATAGGGACTGGGCAAGCCAATCAGCAACAACTCCACCCCCTCGACCCGATTGAGCCGATCCACTACCGGCTGGAGGGCGGCCGCCACCAGTTGACCGACCACCCAGCTGCAGCGGCGCGGCTGGGAAATCCTGACCGGCAAGGCCTGGGTGGCCCGCTCCAGGTCTTCGAGAAACGCCCGGATACTGCCGACGCCATTTTCCTGCTGGGGCAAATCCTCATAGCTGTCCCTCGGTGGCAGGGGCAGACCGGCCAGCAGGTACCACTCGTCAGAAAGCCAGGCAAAACGACTGCCCAGATCGCGCTGAAACCAGGCCTGCAGCGGTTCCACCTGGGCAATCACCGCCCGGGCTGCCGCCGGATCGACAGGCCGCAGGGCATCGCCGGCAGGCCGAAAGCGGGTGAGTCCCACCGGCACCACCGCCGTGGACAGCACGGCCGGCCAATCGCCATGGCCGAAGGCGGCCAGATCGGTGAGGGTGCGCTCCAGGGCGGGGCCGTCGTTGACACCAGGACAGACCACCACCTGGGCATGGATCTGAAGGCGCCGCTCGGCAAACCACTGGAGTTGCTCCAGAATCAAGGCCGCGCGGGGATTGACCAATAAACGGCTACGCAATTCCGGGTCGGTGGCATGGACCGAGACGAACAGCGGCGAGAGGCGCTGGTCCTCGATCCGCTGCCAGTCGGAAGCGGTGAGATTGGTGAGGGTGAGATAGGAGCCGTAAAGAAAACTGAGGCGGTAGTCGTCGTCCTTGAGGTAGAGGCTGCGGCGGCGTCCCGGCGGCTGTTGATCAATGAAGCAGAAGGGGCAGTGGTTGTTGCATTGCCGCAGGCCATCGAAAAGCGCCTCGGTAAAGCCCAGCCCCAGGGCCTCATCCCAGTCCTTCTCCAGCTCAACCCGATGGAGGCTGCCATCCGGATCGAGCACCTCAAGCACCAGCTCCTCCTCGCCCTGCAGAACCTGAAAATCGATCAGATCGCGCGGGCGGACACCATTGAGGCTGAGCAGGCGATCGCCGGGCTGGAACCCCAGCTCCTCGGCAATCGAACCAGCCGCCACCGTGTCCACCACCGCCGGCTGAGGCTGCCGCGACTGACTCTGACCCTCGGCCTGGTCCAGGGCGAGGGCGGCGGAGGGCTCATTCCACACAGCAGGATGGGTTCACAGAGGGCGAGCTCCACTTTGTCGCCCGCATTGATGGATGGGTCAGGGCGTCGGCGTGTCCAGCTGGCGGAAGAACAGCAGCAACACCAGACCGAACAGCAGGCGATAGGCCACGAACACCCAGGTGCTGTGCCGTTGCAGGAAGCGCAGCAACCAGGCGATCGCCAGCCAGGACACAATCCCGGCCGTCAGCACCCCCACCAAAGTGGGAATCAGGCCGCCGTTGGCCGGCAGGGCGATGGCGGCCTTGACTTCCACCAGACCGGCCAGGGTGATCGCCGGGATACCCAGCAGAAACGAGAAGCGGGCGGCGTCCGCGCGTTGCCAGCCATCGAACAACGAGGCGGTGAGGGTGCTGCCTGAGCGGGAAACCCCAGGCACCAGAGCCAGGGCCTGGGCCAGACCGACCAGCAGACCATCACGGGGGCTGACCTGGTGCAGCTGCCGGCGGCGCGAGCCGATCAACTCCGCCGCGGCCAGAACCAGGGCCATCACGATCGAAACGATGGCGATCGACGTGAGACTGCGCAGGCCGGAGTGTTCATAATCGGGCATGAAGCACTTCATCGCCAGCCCGGCCAGCACGATCGGCACGGTGCCCAGCGCGATCGCCACCCCGAGCCGGGCCGACGGATCGCGCCACTGGCCATGGCGAAAGGCCCGGGAAATGCCGGACACCACCTCCAGCAGATCGGAGCGGAAATAGGCCAGAACCGCGACGATGCTGCCGAGTTGGATCACGGCGGTGAACGCCACCCCCGGATCTCCCCAGCCCAGCAACACAGGCACCACCTTGAGATGGGCGGTGCTGCTGATGGGGAGGAATTCCGTCAGCCCCTGCACGATCCCCAGCACGACCGCATGCCAGCAGGCTTCCGCCAGGGACAAAACGCCGGCGGTGGCGATGATCGGCATGCCTCAGGGCCCGAATGGCTCAAACCCTATGGCGGCGGCAGCCACGGGGAGAGGGGTCAAGCCCCTTAAGGTTGGTCAACTTTCTTCACACCGGGTGATCGGGGTTTCTTCCAGCCTGTCCGCCGACGCCGCGATCCGGTCTTCCAGCGCCACGCCGTTGACCACCATTCTGGTGGCCAACCAGGCCAGATCACGAGCTCACGCCGCCAGCAGCGCCGAAAGCGGCGCCTGGCTCCTGCCTCTGGCGGCAGCCTTTCTGGTCACGGTACCGGTGTTTCTTCAGGCCCCCTGGGTGCGCGTCGCTCCCGCCAGCGCCGCTCTGGTCACGGCGCCCCTACTGGCCCTGGGGATCCTGCTCGAACGCCATCGCCTCCCGTCCTGGTCGGCGTTTGGGGTATTGCTGGTGGGCTTCAGTGGCAGTTGGCTGGCGGGCTGCCTCTTCTGGGGTTGGTGCCGGCTGCACCCGATCTGGCATCTGCCGATTGAGGCCTTCGCCCTCCCCCTGGCCATGGCCGGCCTGGGCAGCCGCTGGCGCCTGGCCGGGGCCTTCTATCTGGCCTCCCTGCTCGGCACCGCCGCCACCGATGGGGTGATGGCGCTCACCGGCGTCATGCCGCTCTGGCCCCTGGTGGTGGGGGCTCCCCTGCAGGAGGCCGGGCCACTGCTGCAGCAAGCGGCCCTGCTGGTGGTCCAGCCCCTGCCCCTGCTGGCGATCGGCCTGGCCGCCGGACTGCTGATCGCGATCTGTCGCCAACTCTGGCGACGAGGGGGCATCTGGCGCGTGAGTGCGGCAGCCCTGGCCACGACGCTGGCGGTGGACGGCCTGTTTCTGGCCGCCGCCCTGCTGGCCCCTGGCCTCAGTGGGCTGATCTAAAGCGCCGCTGCCGAGGCCCGCTGTTCTGAAGATCTGCAAAAGCCGGGCAACCGATCCGGACCCAGTGGACAGCCTTCTGTAACGTTTGGGTGTGGTCGTCGGGTCCTGAATCCGCACACCCACCAGGAACCGCTCACCATCAAGGCGGCGTTTCCTCCTCCCCAAGTTCTCTCTTCGACGGAGTGATGTGATGAAGCGGCTGTTTGCCTGGATCATGAGTGGTGTGGTGATGGCCGGTCTGCTCGTGAGCCTGGTGCTGCCGGCTCCGGCCTTCGCCGACCAGCGCCGCAATAGCGCCGACGACAAAATTGCCGAGCGGGCCGGCAAGGTTGATCTCAACAACTGCTCGGTGCGTCGCTTTCAGCAGTATCCCGGGATGTATCCGACCCTGGCCGGCAAGATCGTTTTGGGGGGCCCCTACGAAAGCGTTGATGACGTGCTCAAGCTCGACCTGACCGAGCGTCAGCAAGAGCTGTTCGAGAAGTACAAGGACAACTTCACCGTCACCGCCCCCTCGATCGCCCTGAACGAAGGCTTCGATCGCATCAACGACGGTCAGTACCGCTGACGGCCTCGATTCAGCGGCTGGCTGCCCTTAATTGACGCTGGGCCAAATCCGCTGGATCCCTGGTTGCCACAGAACCGGCGCCTCTCCCCTGTGAGTTTGCCTTCAACCTGAAGGCCAACTCCTCGCAACGGGCTCAGAGAGGCGGCTTTGCAGCCCCAACAGGCCAGAGTCCCCAGCATCTCAACGGGCCCTGCCCCCATCAAAGCCGCCGGTATCACCGGCGGCTTTTTGCTGTGTTGCCGATCACCCCTCTCCCATAGGCTCATCAGCGCAGCGGACAGGAAATGGCATCAGCACCAGTCCTGGCAGCCCCGAATCCGGCAGCGACGGAGCCGCCTCTGCCAGGTAACTGGGATGTGGTGGTGGTGGGCAGCGGTGCCGCCGGCCTGATGACCTGTCTGGCGCTGCCGGCGGAACTCCGGGTGCTGCTGCTCAGCAAGAACAGCGAGCCGCCCTCCGCCAGCCGCTGGGCCCAGGGCGGCATCGCGGCGGTGACCTGCAGTGATGACAGCTTTCAGAGCCACATCGACGACACATTGCGGGCTGGGGCTGGCCTGTGCGATCGCGAGGCGGTGGAGCTGCTGGTGCGCCAGGCCCCGGCCTGTGTGGAGGAGTTGCTGCGGCTGGGCATGGACTTCGACCGCCAGGGCCAGGCACTCAGCACCACCCTGGAAGCGGCCCACAGCCATCGCCGTGTCCTGCATGCCCAGGACCGCACCGGCGGAGCCCTGGTAGATGCCCTGGAGCGGGAAGTGCGGCGCCGGCCGGGGCTTGTCCAGCGCAAGGGTATGCAGGCGCTGCAGCTGTGGCTGGAAGCGGGCTGCTGTGTCGGCCTGCAGGTGATCGACGGCACCAGGCTGCGCTGGCTGCGCGCTGGCGCCGTGGTGCTGGCCAGTGGCGGTGGCGGCCATCTCTTTGCCCACACCACGAACCCCAGCCAGGCCAGTGGTGATGGCGTGGCGATGGCCTGGAGCGCCGGGGCGGAGGTGCGGGATCTGGAGTTCGTGCAATTTCATCCCACCGCCCTGATGTTGCCGGGGGCCCCCCACTTCCTGATCTCAGAGGCGGTGCGAGGTGAGGGAGCACGGCTGCAGGACCGTTCCGGACGCAGCCCGGTGGCCGATCTCGCCGGCGGTGATCTCGCCCCCCGCGACCAGGTGAGTCGGGCCCTGGCCCGCTGCATGCAGGCCCAGGCGGTGGATCATCTCTGGCTCGACCTGCGGCCGGTGGGGCAGGAACGCCTCGAACGCCAATTCCCGACGATCCTGGGGCGCTGCCGCAACCTGGGACTCGAGCCCACAACCGAGCCGATCCCCGTGGCGCCAGCGGCCCACTACTGGATGGGCGGCATCGCCACCGATCTCCAGGCCGCCACCAGCCTGCCGGGGTTGTACGCCGTGGGCGAAGTGGCCTGCACCGGTGTCCATGGCGCCAATCGGCTGGCCAGCAACTCGCTGATGGAGTGCCTGGTGTTCGCCCGCCAACTCGCCTCGATCCAACTCCAACCCCTGCCGGCCGAGCGTCCGGAGGGGCAGGAGCGCGGCTGGAGCGGCCCCTGCAGCGGGGAGCAGCTGGAGCCGCATCAGGCCATC
>CAMBZX010000101.1 GCA_945872185.1 Synechococcus sp. UW140
CCGGATTCGATTCTGGTGAGCCATGTGGATCTGGTGCCGCCGCGCAGCAGCCGGCGTTTGATTCATGATCTCAGCCTTCAGGTGGCCCCCAGCCAGCGCCTGCTGGTGGTGGGCCCCTCCGGCTGTGGCAAGACCTCATTCCTGCGCCTAGTGAGTGGCCTCTGGCCCGCTGCCGCCGGCCGGGTGCACCGTCCGCCGGTGGGCGAGCTGATGTTCATTCCTCAGAAGCCCTACATGCTGCTGGGCAGTCTGCGGGAGCAGCTCTGCTATCCCCAGAGCACCGAGCGCTTCAGCGATGCTCAGCTGCGCCATGTGCTGGAGGAGGTGCGGCTGCCGGATCTGGTGCATCGTTATCCCGATCTCGACATCAAGCAGGACTGGCCGCGCCTGCTCTCGCTGGGGGAACAGCAACGCCTGGCTTTCGCGCGTCTGCTGCTCAACTCACCGCGGTTCGTGGTGCTCGATGAGGCCACCAGTGCCCTGGATGTCAAGACCGAGAAGCGCCTCTATGAGCTGCTGGTGCAGCGAGAGATGGCCTTTGTCAGTGTCGGTCATCGCCCCACTCTCAAGGAGTATCACGACACTGTGCTGGAGCTCGATGGCAGCGGTGCCTGGCGGCTGCTGCCGGCCGCCAGCTATACCTTTGGCCAGCAGGCCTGAATCGATGAGCGAGTCCCCGGACCAACCCGCCTCTCCCGCCTCCCCTGAGGCTGAGGGTCCAGATCAAGCGGAAAAGGCGGGTTCCAAGCCAGCTCAGGCGCCCCTCAGGGCCACCAGTGCCACCACCAACGAGGTGCCGGCCTTTGGCTGGAGTGGCTACGCCGAACGGGTCAACGGCCGCTTCGCCATGCTCGGTTTTGTGGCGGTGCTGTTGATCGAGACCCTGACGGGGGACACCTTCCTGCACTGGGCGGGCCTGGTGCCCTGATCCGTTCCCTCAGGGCCGGATTCGGCTACGGATCGGATTCGACCGCTACCAGCCTCACTCCGCCGATGCGCTCGCCTGGGCCCGCCTCCTGGCAGCGTCCCGCACTGTTCTGATCAGTCGCGACTGGGGCTGGGGCGCAGTTCGCTTCAGGGGATGGCGATCAGGTCGATCTGCCAGTGGCCGCCCCGACTCACTTCCACCGCCAGCTCCCGGCCGTCAGCGCGCAGGCTCACCCGCCTCGGCACGCCGGCGGGCTGCATGGCGATGGCCTCAACAGCCATCAGCTCGCGGCGATACAGCACCAGTTCGGTGCGGCCGTCCAGCTGGCGCACCACGGCCAGGCGGTTGCCGTCCCGACTCACCGCCACGCTGAGGGGCTGGGCATCGGGGCGGTTCAAGCCCGGTAGTGGCACCGGCAAGGCCCGCTCCACGTCCACGAGCAGCACCTGGTCGCGGCCACCGCGGCCGCCGATCAGGGCGAGCCAACGGCCAGCCAGGGCCGGCGCCTGGCTGCTGCCAGCCTGCTCCAGTTGGCGATCCAGGCCTCCCATGGGGGTGGCCATCTCTCCCAGGCAGCCACCCAGGCTGAGGCCGATCAGGCTGCTGCACCCCAGTACGGCGAACCGTCGTAAGGGAGGAGATCGCATTTCCGGCTGGCGCGGCTGCGGCTCCATCACGGCTGGGGCGCGGCTGGCTCGCCACCCGTGGCGGGCAGGCCGCCGGGCAGGTCGGCTTCCAGCAGGCCGGCCAGATCAAACATCTGCACCACCGCACGGCCGCTGCGAACCACCTCAATCGCCAAGCGGCGACCATCCGGGGCCAGGCTCAACCGCTGCGGCTCCAGGTCCGCAGGTAGGGGCAGACGGTGCAGCCGGCCGGTGGCCCGGTCTTCGATCACCGCCAGGCGTCGCCCCCCCTGCTGCACCAGTACGGCGAGATAGCGACCATTCCAGCTGAGGGAGGGAGAGCGGTGCGGTTGTTGGCGCTGCAGCGGCCCGAGGGGCAGCAGACGCCCTGAAGGTTGCTCCTGCAGGATCACCGTGTCCCGGCCTCCCCGTTCGACAATGCTGGCCAGAACACGGCCGTTGCCGCTGAGGGCAGGATCCTGGCGATCGCCTTCCCCGAGGCCGCTGGGGCCGGCGCTGCGGCGTCCCCAGCTCCAGCTGCCGCATCCCGCCACGGCGATCAGCAGGGAGGCCGCCAGCATCAAACCGCCCAGTCGAGGCAACGACCAGGCGGCAGTTCCCCGGCGAGCGGGCCAGAGGCGTTCAGTCGTCGAAGCGAGACGTGTTGTCCAGGACTGAACCGCCGGGCTTGCTGACCGGGCTGGTGGCTGCGGCGCTCGGGGGGTTGGGTCGGGTTCGGGAGGGCTGGCCATCCAGGGGGGAGAAGTCGGCATCACTGACGCCAGCCTTGGGGGTGGGCCGGGCGGAGCCCCCGAGGGGAGAGCCCTGGGGTACACCCTTGGGCATTGCTTCGGTGGCGCCATAGGCGCGGCCCTCGGGCCGCTCCACTGCTTCGCCAGGCCGACGACTGGAGCGGGGCAGGCTGTCGCTACTGGCCACGGGGCGACTGCCCCGACGGGATTCGGCACCGGCGGCGTCCCGATCGCGGCGGCGGGCGCCAAAATCACTGGCAGCGCTGCGGCTGGTGGTTGTGGAGTAGCGGCTGGGCGCATCCGCACTTCTGGGACGCTCGCCTGGTTCTGGATCGCGGCTTGCGCTACCCCGTTCGGGACGGTCACTGGGCGCTTCGCGGCGAGGGCGATCCCAGTCGTCGCTGTCGCCAGCGCCGCGACTGGCCGCCCGCTCGGGGATGGCGGCCCGGCTGGGGCGGCGGGGGCGGTAGAAATCTTCGGGTTCTTCGTCGCGGTTGGGAATCCGGCGCCGGATCGGTTCGGGTTCGGCGAACCGTTCGTTCTCCTGCTCCCAGTCCCTGCCGCCACCGAGGCCGCCGCGGGGGCGGAAGGGAGCTGGTTCCTCGTCCTCAAAGAAGGAGGAACGACGGGCCTGCTCGGTGGTGACACCACGCAGGCGCACGCTCTCGTAGGCGAAGAAGACGGTGGTGCCGGCCAGCAGAAACTGGCCGAATTGCAGGATCGGGTCGAGGCGCCAGCCCTGGAAGAAGAGGATGCCGCCGCAAAGCAGGCCCACGGCCGCAAAGAAGACGTCGTAGTCCCGCGCCAGGGCCGGTTTGAAATTCCTCATGAAATAGAGGAACGCTCCGCCGACGGCCAGCACGATGCCAACGATGCTGGCCCAATTGAGAGAGGCATTGACCAAGGCGGTTCCCTCAGCAGCGGATGCGTCAGACCACTCTAGGCAGTCGGGCGCTGTGGAACCAGCCGCGCTGGGCCAAGGGCTGGTGCCGGATTCAGAGGCGTCGGTCCAGCTGGTCGTTCTGGCTGATCAGGACCAGGGCAATGCTGATGGGCACGACCACGATCACGGCGCCCCAGAAGAGACTGCTGAGAAAGTTGGCCAGGGATGGGGTCATGGCGCTTGGAGGCGGCAAGGCGTTGGCGTGATCCTAAGCAGCGACCTCGACTTCCTACGCTTCAGACCCATCTGCTTAGAGCTTTGTGACGGCATCGGCCCCCCTGTTGCTGGCTCTGCTGCCAGGTCTGCATCTCGCCCTGGCCCTGGGACTGGCCGTCTGGACCCTGCTGTTCCTGTTCCGCATCGTGCTCACCTGGTATCCCCGCGTCGATCTCAGCCAGGGGGTGATGTGGGTGGTGGGTGCCCCGACCGAGCCGCTGCTGGCCGTCACCCGTCGCCTGATTCAGCCCATCGGTGGGGTGGATGTGACGCCCGTGGTCTGGGTGGGTCTGATCAGCCTGCTGCGGGAACTGCTGGTGGGCCAGCAGGGCCTGCTCACCCAGGCGTTGCTGCGCTCCCAGGCGCTGGCCTGATCAGCTCTGCTGCGGCAGCATTTCCTGCTCGACGAATTTGGTGTGGACATCGCCGCGGATGAATTCGGGCCGATCCAGCAGCTCAAGATGGAACTCGATCGTGGTGGGGATGCCGGTGATGGCACATTCCGAAAGGGCCCGTCGCAGGCGCCGCAGGGCGTGATCCCGATCCACCCCCCAAACAATCAACTTGCCGATCAGGGAGTCGTAGAAGGGGGGGATTTCATAGCCGGTGTACACGTGGCTGTCGACGCGCACACCGGGACCGCCCGGCGGCAACCAGCCGGTGATTTTGCCCGGAGCGGGGCGGAAGTTGTGGCGAGGATCCTCGGCGTTGATCCGGCATTCGATCGCATGGCCGGTGAGCCGTAGGTCTTCCTGGCGGAAGGAGATCGGCTCGCCGCCGGCAATGCCCAGCTGTTCGG
Source organism: Synechococcus sp. UW140 (assembly GCA_945872185.1). GTDB lineage: Bacteria > Cyanobacteriota > Cyanobacteriia > PCC-6307 > Cyanobiaceae > Cyanobium. The sequence continues at coordinate 4,265 of CAMBZX010000101.1, forward strand.
CGATCAGGTCGACACCGGTGACCATCTCGGTGACGGGATGCTCCACCTGGATGCGGGTGTTCATCTCCATGAAGTAGAAGCCGCCGTGGCGGTCCACCAGAAACTCGACGGTGCCGGCCCCTTCGTAGCCGATGCTGCGGGCGGCGGCCACGGCCGCCTCGCCCATGCGCCGGCGGATCTCGGGGTCGAGGCCGGGGCTGGGGGCCTCCTCCAGCAGCTTCTGGTGCCGGCGCTGGATCGAGCAGTCCCGTTCGCCCAGGTGCACCACGTTGCCGTGGCGGTCAGCGAGCACCTGCACCTCCACATGGCGGGGCCTGTCGATGAACTTCTCCATGTACAGGCCGGGATTGCCAAAGGCGGCTTCGGCTTCGCCCTGGGCCGCCTTGAACAGGCTCTCCAGCTGGTCGGGGCCGGGCACCAGCCGCATGCCGCGACCGCCGCCACCGGCGGTGGCCTTGATCATCACCGGATAGCCCATCTGACCGGCCAGGGCTGCCGCCTCGGCGGGAGTGGCCAGCAGCCCTTCGCTGCCGGGGATCGTCGGCACGCCGACCCGCTGCATCGTGATCTTGGCGGTGGATTTGTCCCCCATCGCCAGAATGGAGGCCGGTGAAGGGCCGACAAAGGTGATGCCGTGGTCGAGGCACTTCTCGGCGAAGTCGGCGTTCTCGGCCAGGAAGCCGTAGCCGGGATGGATGGCGTCGGCGCCGCGGGAGGTGGCGGCCGCCAGGATATTGGGAACGTTGAGATAGCTCTTGGCACTGGGCGCTTCGCCCACGCACACGGCCTCATCGGCCAGCTGCACGTGCAGGGCGTTGCGATCGACGGTGCTGTACACCGCCACGGTGGCAATCCCCAGTTCCCGACAGCTGCGCAGGATCCGCAGGGCGATTTCGCCACGGTTGGCGATCAGCAGTTTGCCGATGGGCATCCGGGCGGAGCGGCGGGGACCGGGGCGGGCCGGTGAGGGACTGTATCAGCGCTCACTCGCGCCCCCCAGCCGCCAGGGCAGCGCCAGGCCAGGGCCAGATCGGCCTCGTTGGGATCCGCCCTGGCCTCAACCCAGCTGTTGATTACCGATCAGGCTTGGCGATGTTCAGTGGAGGGCCAAAGCACTGGTTCGGACCAGCTCAGGCATTCCAGGCCAGGGGCCTGAGATTGCCCCCACAGAGTCTTCAGGTCACAGCAAGACCCAGCCTGGTGTCGCGATCTCCAGGTGAGGCCCCCGGCGCCACGCGGCTGAAAACCGCTGGCCCGCCAGCACGGATGCACTGCACGGCACTCCATTCGCGGTGGTGCCGGTGGCCGTTGGCCCGGATCGGGCCGTACGGCTGGATGGGGCTGATCGTGCCGGGCCGGCCGTGATCGGGCGATGGGTATATTGCTCGAGGTGAGCGGCTTCAGCCGTGATCCTGCGGCTTGTGCCGTAACCACGCGGATGTGGTGGAATTGGTAGACACGCACGTTTGAGGGGCGTGTGGCTTCGGCCTTGCGAGTTCAAGTCTCGCCATCCGCATTCATCTTTTCCCCAAGTGGGCCAGGAGTCAGGCCAGTTCCCCGTCCCGGGCCCCCATCCTGTTCCCCCCCGGGCTGCTGCTCCGCGCCTTGCTGCCCAGGCGGCGATTGTTCTGGTCAGCAATGGCCCCGGTGAACTCAGCACCTGGGTGAGGCCCCTGGCCGAGCGGCTCCATGCCCAGTTCCCTCTGAGCCCGCGCGAGCCGCAGGCACCAGTCACCTTGCGGCTGGTGCTGGTGCCCTGTCCGAATGCGACCGGTCAGGAGGATCGGGTGGCCCGGCGCTGGGACTTGTTTGAACAGGTGCTGCCGGCGGCACGCTTCTGGTGGCTGCTGCTGCGGCCCGCCCGCCATGGCCCCTGGCCCCGCCAGGGGGTGGTGGTGTTCCTCGGCGGCGATCAGTTCTGGAGCGTGCTGCTTTCGGCGCGGCTGGGTTATCGCCACCTCACCTATGCCGAATGGGTGGCGCGCTGGCCCCGCTGGAACGATCGCATCGCCTTGATGGGGCCGGTGGCGGCGGCCCGCCTGGGCAAGCGCTGGCGCCCCCGATCCCAGGAGGTGGGTGATCTGATGGCCGATCTCTCCGAGTCGGCCCGCCAGGCTGCCCCGTTAGCTGACGGTGAATGGGTGGCGCTGCTGCCGGGTTCGAAGCGGGCCAAGCTGCAGGTGGGTGTGCCGTTCCTGCTGGACACGGCCGATCGCCTGGCGGCCCTGCGTCCCGGTTGCCGCTTTCTGCTGCCGGTGGCCCCGACCACCTCAGTGGCGGAGCTGCTCGCCTACGCGGGAGCGGCCAACCCGGTGGCCGGCCACTATGCCGCCGGTGTGCCCAGCCGCAGCGGCGAGCTGCTGCGGACCGCCGCCGGCACGGAGATCCTGTTGCATCAGGAGCATCCCGCCCATGGGGCCCTGAGCCAGTGCCGCCTGGCGCTCACCACCGTGGGGGCGAACACGGCCGAACTCGGCGCCCTGGGGTTGCCGATGATCGTGCTCGTGCCCACCCAACATCTGCATGTGATGCAGGCCTGGGACGGCTGGTTGGGTCTGCTGGTTCGCCTGCCCCTGCTGCGGCCTCTGCTGGGGGTGGCCCTCACGGCCTGGCAGATGCGGCATCGGGGTTTTCTGGCCTGGCCCAACATTTCGGCGGGCAGGGCCGTGGTGCCTGAGCGGGTGGGGGCGATCCTGCCCGCGACGATCGCGGCCGAGGCCGCGGATTGGCTGGCCCATCCGGAGCGGTTGGCGGGCATGCGCGACGATCTGCGCAGCCTGCGGGGGCGACCCGGCGCCGTTGCGGCCCTGGCGGCCATGGTGCAGGAGCTGCTGCCGCTCTCCTCGCGGCCCCAGACCTCCCTGCCGGAAACCGCCCTGTCTCCGATCACGCCCCAGGCGGCCGTCGCTGATCAGGAGACGTTCTAAGCCCCTGTTGGGATCGCAAGATCTGGTTGTTCAGCGCTGCCGCCGAAGCGCCAGTTGCTCTGGGCCTGGGCTGGCTCGTCAGTCGCCGGCATCCGCTCTGGACAATCCGATGCCTGCTGGGGCCATCGTTCTGCGGCCGAGCCGCTGCCGGAAGCGCAACGCTGGCCAAGCCTGGCGCCGGAGCAGATCCTGGCCGACCAGGCTGGTTAGCATCGTCGGACCATCTGCTCCAAGAGTGCTTTCGCCATGCAGGACAGCGACGTCTCCAGCCGCACCGCCGAGTCCAGCGTCCCCGGTTCTGAAGCGGCTGCCGCTTCCGCCTGCGGCCTCGCCAGCGGCCTGGCCCGCGGCGTCAACGAGGAGGAGTGGCGCCAGAAGCTCACGCCCGAGCAGTTCCGGGTGGCGCGCCAGGGCGGCACCGAGCGGGCCTTCACCGGGGCCTATTGGAAGAGCAAGGAGGCCGGCTTGTATCACTGCGTCTGCTGCGGCGCCGAGTTGTTCAGCTCCGCCACCAAGTTCGATTCAGGCACCGGCTGGCCCAGCTTCTGGGATGGGGTGAACCAGGGTTCGATCACCACCATCACCGATTCCAGCCATGGAATGGTGCGCACCGAGATCCGCTGCAGCGCCTGTGATGCCCATCTCGGTCATGTCTTTAACGACGGCCCGGCGCCAACGGGACAGCGCTACTGCGTCAACTCGGCTTCGCTTGAGTTTCAGCCCCGCTGAAGTCGCGGCGCTGGCCATCACCCCTTCACCAGGGATCGTCGAGCACTTCGGGTTCCACGTCGATCGGATCGGAGTCGGCGCTGCCACGGAAGCCCCTGGGCTCGGCGGCCAAGGGGCGGCGGGCTGGGGGAACGCTGTCCTGGTCTGCTGACATCTCGGCATCGGAGCCCCCTGGTGCGGGGCGCTCCGCGGCCAAAGGGCGGCGATCCTGGGACCATTGCTCCCGCTCGGGCGAAGCGCTGCGGTTGCGCGAGCCGCTGTCCTGACGTGGCCGGTCGTCGTTGAGATCCAGATCGCGGCCTGAGTCAGTCCCTGGCCTGAATTCACGCCGCTCGTCCCCAGGCGGCTGCTCGCGCCAGCGCGGCGACTCCAGGCGCTCGGCCTGATCTTCGTCGCCCCGGCCCATCCTGGGAAGGGGTTCGCTTTCGTGACGACCGACATTTTCCCGGTCCCGTTGAGGTAAATCCAGATCGCGCCGTTGCCGTTCGAATCGGTCCAGCTCCGGGCGGTCGTCTTGCTCCAGCTCCCGGCGGTCGCGCTCCAGTCCGGCGCGATCGGGCCGTTCCACATCGTTGGGCTCGAAGTCACCACCGCGGAAGTCACCGCGGCTGAAGTCGTCCCGTTCTGGCCCACGGCGACTGGGATCCGGGCTGTCCAGATCGTCGTCCAGATAGCGGCGTTGGCGCAACGGTTGGCGCTCGCGCCGCTCCTCCAGTTCGAGGTAATCGAGTTCGTTTTCGCTCACCACGGCTCGACTGGTGGCCGGCTGGATGCGGCGTTGTTCGGTGGCACTGGGCTGACCTGCCGGCAGCTGGTTTTCGGCCGGCACCACGCCACTGCGGAACCGCTCCCGCTCCTCCTGTTCCCAGCTGGCGCCGCCGATGCCGAGTTTTTCCAGCAAGCCGGTGCCGAGTTGCTTGAGTTTGTCTTCGGCTCCCTCGTAGACAATGATTCGGTCGGTGCCGCTGCTGACGATTTCGCCCACGGCCAGTTCCCAGGTGCTCAGCACCCCTTCGCCCAGCAGGGGCACTCCCAGGGCACCGATCACCAGGGTGGTGAGCTCGCCGGTTTCGATGTCAAAACTGAAACCCAGTACCCGGCCGAGCTGGGCCCCCGATTCGGTGATCACCTGGCAGTTGATCACCTTGCTGTAGCGCTCGGGGTTGAAGCCCTCCGCGAGGGAATCAGCGGTATCCACCAGGATCACATCGCCCACCTGGCGGATGCCTTCCAGCGGCATCCAGCGGGGCAGTCCCGGCAGGAAGCGGGTGAGGGGGTTGTCCCGCAGCCCCAGGGCCACCACTTCACGCCGGTCGATATCCACCACCACTTCGCCCACCACGCCCAGCCGGCGGCCGGTGTCGCGGGTGATCACCTGGGTGCCCATCAGCTCCGAGCGCAGCCAGAGCCGATCACTCGGTGCGGCGGCGTTCGGATCCGTGGCCGGCGGGATGGAAGAGCTCAAGTCACGGGCACCAGTCGACCCATTGTGAACCACCCCGGCAGTCAGGCCGCCGGCGGCAATCCGACCACCTGGGTGTGGGCGCCGCGGGCCTGGGTGACGCCGATCGTGCGGGTGGCGGCGGCGATCATCGGCCGCCGGTGGCTCACCACCATGAACTGGGCGTCGTCGGCCTGGCTGGCGATCAGGGCAGCCAGGCGCTCCACGTTCACCCCATCCAGGAAGCTGTCGACCTCGTCGAGGGCATAGAAGGGCGAGGGTCGGAAGCGCTGCAGGGCAAACAGGAAGCTGAGGGCGGTGAGCGATTTCTCCCCCCCGGACATCGAGGCCAGGCGCCGCACCGCCTTGCCCTTGGGATGGGCCACCAGGGTCAGACCGCCCTCCAGCGGCTGCTCCGGGTTCTCCAGTTGCAGATGGCCTTCGCCGTCGGAGAGGCCGGCAAAGATCGTGCGGAAGTGGCCATCAACGGCCCGGAAGGCCTCCAGGAAAGCTTCCTGGCGCAGGGTGGCGACCGTTTCAATGCGCAGCAGCAGTTCCTCCCGTTCCTTGCTGAGCACCTCGAGCCGTTCCTCCAGTTCCGCCAGGCGGATCTCCAGCTGTTCCAGCTCTTCGAGGGCCAGCATGTTGACCGGTTCGAGCGCTTCCATCCGCTGCTGCAGGCGGCGCAGCTCCTCCTGCAGGGCGGCCAGGCCGGCTTGGCGCACCTCTTCGGGCAGTTCGGGCCGCGGGTCTGGCAGTTCCTTCTCCAGCTGCTCCAGCCGCAGGGTTTGGCTGCGGCGCTCCTCCTCGAGGGCCAGCCGTTCTTCTCCCAGCCGCTGCAACTCCCACTGCCGCTG
>CAMBZX010000102.1 GCA_945872185.1 Synechococcus sp. UW140
ATCGCCCCAGGTCTTCTGGCAGGCATTGCAGCCCTCGAGCTCGGGCCAGCCCAGATCGGTCAGCCAACCATTGACCAGCTGCCGCTGGCGCACCCAGGGCCCGAAACGCTCCGGCGGCAGGGACGGACCGCTGGTGGTGCCACTGAGCAAGTCCAGCACCAGTCCGGTGGCGTCATTGCTTGAATCACGGATCATGTCCGCCAGGGCACGGCGCAGTTCCTCACCGTCCTCCAGCAACTGGCGCTGCAACCAGGCTTCGGCCGCGATCAGGTACACCAGCTTGACCACACTTGCGGGATAGCGCTGGCTCTCGCCCCTGCAGCTGGCACCTCGCGCCGGCAGATCCACCAGGCCGCGGGCGTCAAGATTGGCGGCCCGCTGCACCAGGGAAGCGGGATAGCGCACCCAGGTGATCGAGAGCTGCTGAGACAATCCCAGCCGGCCACCGCTCTCCAGCGCAGCCACCAGGGACCTCAGGGTCTGGCCCATGGACGGATCCGGGTTGTAGAACGCCATCACCCCAGACACGTGTGATGGCTAGATTAGGCACTGGCAGCGAAGCAGAGGCCCTCGCGCCCGGCAGCCTCTGGCAACTGCAGCATCCCCTCAATGCCTACAGCCGGCCTCAGGGCCCGGGCCTCGCTACCCAGGTGGCCGCCGGCCGGCGGTTGCGGGTGCTGGAACCGGCAATCAGCGGCCGGCTGCGGGTACGGCTGCTGGAGGACGGCTACCCCTGCTGGCTGGAGTGCTCGGAACTGAGCAGCCAGGGCCGGCCAACCACACCGGCCCAGCTGCCGCGGCTGCAGCGAGCCACCATCGCCGCAAGGCTTGCGCAAGTGCTGAGCTTGGCCCAGGCAGCGATGCTGCAGCCGAATGTCTATTTGTGGGGCGGCAGCCTCGGGCCTGATTTCGACTGCTCGGGCCTGATTCAGACCAGCTTCGCGGCGGCGGGCATCTGGCTGCCGCGCGACGCCTATCTGCAGGAACGCTTCTGCCAGCCCGTGGCGGTGCGGCCAGGGATGACCAGTCTACTGGAAGCTGGGGATCTGATCTTCTTCGGCACATCGCGGCGTTGCACCCACGTGGGCCTGCACCTGGGCAAGGGGCGCTACCTGCACAGTTCCGGTCGGGAGCATGGCCGCAATGGCCTGGGTATCGATGACCTCAACCCCCAGAACCAGGATCCGGTGGCCAGCCACTACCGCCAGGAGCTGCGCGGCGCCGGACGGGTGATGCACAGCCACGACGGCAGCCCCCTGCCCCCCTAAGTTCAGGGGCCCCTGTGCCCCAACCGACCATGGCGGAGTCCGGCCGTCCCAGTCTGTCGGTGGTCGTACCGCTCTACAACGAGGAAGGCAGCCTCCCCCACCTACTCGAACAGCTGCTGGCGGCCCTCAATCCCCTCGGCCGCAGTTTCGAAATCGTGCTCGTCGACGACGGCTCCCGCGACGGCACCCCCGCCCTGCTGCAGGAGCTGGCGCACCGTACGCCGGAACTGGTGGCCGTGCTGCTGCGCCGCAACTACGGCCAGACCGCCGCGATGGCGGCCGGATTCGATGCCAGCCGTGGCGAAATCCTGGTGACCCTTGATGGCGATCTGCAAAACGATCCAGCCGACATCCCCCTGCTGCTGAACCAGCTGGAGCAGAACGAGCTTGATCTGGTGAGTGGTTGGCGCCATCAGCGCCAGGACAACACCATCAGCCGCCTGCTGCCATCGCTGCTGGCCAACCGGCTGATCGCCCGGGTCACCGGGGTGAAACTGCACGACTACGGCTGCTCGCTCAAGGCCTACCGCCGCGAGGTAGTGGCCGACATGAACCTCTACGGCGAACTGCACCGCTTCCTGCCAGCCCTGGCCTTCATCGAGGGCGCCCGCATCGGCGAGGTGCGAGTGAACCACCATCCACGCCGCTTCGGTAAGAGCAAATACGGCATTGATCGCACTTTCCGGGTGCTGATGGACCTGCTGACCGTGTGGTTCATGAAGCGGTTCCTGACCAGGCCCATGCATGTCTTCGGCTTTGCCGGCCTGGTGAGCCTGGGCACGGGACTGGCGCTGGCGCTGTGGCTGGTGGGCGAAAAGCTGCTGCTGGGGATGGACATCGGCAACCGCCCGCTGCTGTTGATGGCGGTGCTGGCGATCCTGAGTGGGGTCCAACTGTTCAGCTTCGGCCTGCTGGCGGAACTGCAGATGCGCACATACCACGAGAGCCAGGGACGGCCGATCTACCGCGTGCGCCGCACCTTGCGGGGGCGGCCACTGGGGTCGGAGTCGGAGGCCTGACGCTGGGCGCGGGAGGATCGGAGCTGGGACGTCTGGCCCTGACTACGGCCGCGGAAAGCCTGCATCGCAGCGGCGGCCTCAGCCATCACCAGAGGATCGGGATCCCTGAGACCACGGCGCAGCAACGGCAAGGCGGAGGGATGGCCCCAGGACCGGGCTAAGGCCATGGCCTGGCGGCGCTCGGCGGCACTGCCCCGCGACCACCCATCCAACTGGCGCAGTAGAGCCAGCCGCTGGCGCACGGCACCGACTGGCGGCAGCGGCCCGAATGCCAGGGCAGCAGCGCTGGACTGGCAGGGGATCTCAGGCTCCGATCCCGCCTCCACGTCCTGAGAGAACGGTTGGCACGAGTCCCGAACCGTCACCAAGGCAATCTGGGCGCGGTTGAGGGCCGCCACGGCACGGGTGTCGCCCGAGCGCAGAAACGGCTGCGGTCGCCGACGGGTTGTCAGCCACAGGCCGGAGAGAACAACGGCGGCAAGGACACCGAGAAGAGAGGGATTCATGGGCGTGGACAGCGCGCAGAGCAGGCGAGTTCTGCTGAACTTTTATGTCACCCAATCCAAGCGGCGAGAGTGGGGCTGAGGGGTCTCCTTACAGTACCGGCGGTTGTACGTGGCCAATGCCATGACTGGAGAATTTGCGGCCGCCTGGCTCCCATCCGTGCTTGTTCCCCTGGTGGGGATCCTCGGCCCAGCTGTTGCCATGGCCCTGCTGTTCAACGTGATCGAAGCGCGCGACTGATCTGTCCGCAGCCCCGAACCTTCACCGAGCCCCCTACCGAGCCCAAGAGCGCCCCATGACCGTCACCCCTGTGGCCGATCCCTGCGTCGGCAACCTGGCGACCCCCGTCAACAGCAGCTATTTCACCCGGGCGTTCCTGAACGCTCTGCCCGCCTACAGGCCGTCCCTCTCGCCCAACCGTCGGGGACTGGAAGTAGGCATGGCCCATGGCTTCTTTCTCTACGGCCCGTTTGCCATCACCGGGCCGCTGCGCGCCACGGAATACTCCAGCACCGCCGGCCTGCTGGCCACCATCGGTCTGGTGTCGATCCTCACGGTGTGCCTCTCGATCTATGGCACGGCCGGCAATGGCCCCAACGTCCAGCCCCCGGACGCCACCATCGACAATCCCCCCGCTGATCTGTTCACCAAGGCCGGTTGGGCCGAGTTCGCCAGCGGCTTCTGGCTCGGTGGCTGTGGTGGCGCCGCCTTCGCCTGGTTCCTGTGCAGCACCGCCCTGGTTGCACCACTGGTGAACATCGCCGGTGGCGTCTGGAGCGTCAACTGATCGCTTTGCGCTGAACACCGCAGATCAGATCAATCGTCCAAAAGCCCCACATTCGTGGGGTTTTTTTTATGGGACTGAGGTGGGTGCCGCAGGCCTGGGCAAAAGAACAGAAGTGGTGCCGCTGAGCAGTTCAGCTGCGGATCGCACGGAATGGCTTGTCTGTCTTGATGCTCCAATTCCAATAGCCATAGCAGGCGACGAAGTAGCACTCGCTCAGCATCATCTTGATCGCCTCTGGGGGCTCACTGAGGGCAGCAAGACAAATCCTCCTTAGCTGTGCCCCCAACAACAGGATCTGCTTCTCGCACAGAAGCGGCAGTTCAAACCCAAGAACGCAGATCAGCTGGTGTCACAGGCATCAGCCCGATTGTTGCGAGAGGCATGGCCGCCTTCAATCGCACTGGCCCCTTGGCCGTAATCCAAGAAGCCAACATCCATTCAAGGGCTGAATGGAGCGGTTGAGCAATCCAAAGGCACTGCCCCCATCCGCTCTGAACGGCACCTAAGAGACGGGAAACAGGCTGCTCATAGCCGCCAGAGGCCTTCCTGGCCAAAGTGAAATCCTTGAGAACAAGCCGAAGTCAAAAGGCAGTGCAAGAGATTCCGACTTTCGTCCCCGCCCATGGAACGCTTACAGGATCCCAGCACCACCAAAATGCAAGGCTTGGCACTCCCAAGGCAGTCCGATCCATCAACTCCATAAAAAACCCCCGGCAGCGGCCGGGGGTTTGAAACGTCCCTCAAGAGGACAAGCAAGAGCTGAAGATCAGCCGAACTTGCCAGAGGTGGAAGCGATCAGGAAAGCAGCGTAGGTGAGGATGAAGCCCACAGTGAAGTGAGCCAGACCGACCACACGAGCCTGAACGATCGAGAGAGCAACGGGCTTGTCACGCCAGCCGACCAGGTTGGCTAGCGGGGTGCGCTGGTGAGCCCAGACAATGGTCTCAATCAGTTCCTGCCAGTAACCCCGCCAGGAGATCAAGAACATGAAGCCGGTTGCCCACACCAGGTGGCCGAACAGGAACATCCAGGACCAGACGGCCAGGTTGTTCGAGCCGAACGGGTTGTACCCGTTGATCAGCTGTGAGCTGTTGAGCCATAGGTAGTCTCGGAACCAGCCCATCAAGTAGGTGCTGGATTCGTTGAACTGAGCGACGTTACCCTGCCAGATGGCCAGGTGCTTCCAGTGCCAATAGAAGGTGACCCAGGCCACCGTATTGAGCGCCCAGAAGAGAGCCAGATAGAAGGAATCCCAGGCAGAGATATCGCAAGTGCCGCCACGGCCGGGGCCGTCGCAAGGGAACGAATAACCGAAGTCCTTTTTATCGGGCATCAGCTTCGAACCACGGGCATCAAGGGCACCCTTCACCAGAATCAGGGTGGTGGTGTGGAGACCAAGCGCAATGGCGTGGTGCACCAGGAAGTCACCAGGACCGATCTGGAGGAACAGGGAGTTGTTGCCGGCGTTGAGCGAATCCAGCCAACCGGGGAGCCAGACGGCACCGGGGCCAGGTGCATTGCTGACCAGGCTGTTGGGGTTGGAGAGGAATACATCCATGCCGTACAGGGCCTTGCCACTGGCGGCCTGAACGAACTGGGCGAACACCGGCTCCACCAGGATCTGCTTCTCAGGCGTTCCGAAAGCAACGACAACGTCGTTGTGGACATACAGACCCAGAGTGTGGAAACCCAGGAACAGAGAAACCCAGCTCAGGTGACTGATGATGGCTTCCTTGTGCTCAAGCATCCTTGCCAGGACATTGTCCTTGTTGGCCTCAGGGTCGTAGTCGCGGATGAAGAAGATCGCACCGTGAGCGAAGGCACCGCACATCAAGAAGATGGCGATGTACTGGTGGTGTGTATACAGAGCAGCCTGCGTTGTGTAGTCCTTCGCGATGAACGCATAGGACGGCAGCGCATACATATGCTGAGCCACCAGGCTTGTGACCACCCCGAGGGACGCCAGAGCAAGACCCAGCTGGAAGTGCAGGGAGTTGTTGATGGTGTCGTAGAGGCCCTTGTGGCCAGCACCGAGAGCGCCTCCGAAAGGAGTGCCCTTGGGTGGGTTGTGGGCTTCGAGGATCTCGCGGATCGAGTGACCAATACCGAAGTTGGTCCGGTACATGTGGCCAGCGATCACAAACAGACAGCCAATCGCCAGGTGGTGATGGGCAATGTCCGTGAGCCAGAGAGATTCAGTCTGAGGGTGGAAACCACCGAGGAAGGTCAGGATCGCAGTGCCGGAACCAGTTGTGGTGCCGAACAGCTGACTGGCCGTATCGGGGTTCTGGGCATAGACGCCCCAGTTGCCGGTGAAGAAGGGAGCAAGACCTGCAGGGTGAGGAGACACCGAGAGGAAGTTGTCCCAACCGACATGCACACCACGTGATTCAGGAATCGCAACGTGAACCAGGTGACCAGTCCAGGCAATCGAGCTGAAGCCGAACAGAACGGCGAGGTGGTGGTTGAGGCGGGATTCAGCGTTTTTGAACCAGGCCAGGGAAGGCAGGAACTTGGGCTGAAGGTGGAGCCAACCGGCAAACAGAGCCCAGGCCGACAGGATCATCATGAAGATGGAACCCTGATACAGCTCGGCGTTGGTCGTCATGCCGATCGTGTACCACCAGTGGTACAGGCCGGAATAAGCGATGTTCACCGGAGAGGAAGCGCCCGCCTGGGTGAAGGCGGTGATGGCGCCCTGGCCGAAGTGGGGATCCCAGATCGCGTGAGCGATGGGACGAACATGCAGGGGATCGGCGACCCACTGCTCGAAGTTGCCCTGCCAGGCGATATGGAACAGGTTGCCCGAAACCCAGAGGCCGATGATCGCCAGGTGACCGAAGTGGGTGGAGAACAGCTTTTGGTAAAGCCGCTCCTCCGTCATTCCGTCATGGCTCTCGAAGTCGTGAGCCGTGGCGATGCCGTACCAAATACGGCGGGTTGTCGGGTCCTGTGCCAGACCCTGGCTGAACGAAGGAAATTTCGTTGCCATTGGGAAAGGTCAGGTGGAGGTCAGCCGACCGCAATCATGCGGGCCAGGAAGAAGGACCAGGTCGTTGCGATACCGCCCAAAAGATAGTGAGCGACACCGACAGCGCGGCCTTGGGTGATGGACAGCGCCCGCGGCTGGATGGCGGGAGCAACCTTCAGCTTGTTGTGAGCCCAGACGATGGACTCAATCAGCTCCTGCCAGTAGCCGCGGCCACTGAAGAGGAACATGAGACTGAAGGCCCAGACAAAGTGGGCACCCAGGAACATCAGACCGTAAGCACTGGAGCTCGAGCCGTAGCTGTTGATCACCTGTGCGGCCTGAGCCCAGAGGAAGTCGCGCAGCCAGCCATTGATGGTAATGGCGCTCTGCGCAAAGTTGCCATTGGTGATGTGCTGAACGGTGCCGTCAGCATTGACGGTGCCCCACACGTCGCTCTGCATTTTCCAGCTGAAGTGGAAGATGACGATCGACAGGGAGTTATACATCCAGAACAGGCCCAGGAACACATGGTCCCAAGCCGACACCTGACAGGTACCGCCACGGCCGGGGCCGTCGCAGGGGAAGCGGAAGCCCAGATTCGCCTTGTCAGGAACGAGGCGGGAGCTGCGGCTATAGAGAACACCCTTCAGCAGGATCAGCACGGTGACGTGGATCGTGAAGGCGTGAATGTGGTGGACCATGAAGTCGGCCGTTCCCAGCGGGATCGGACCGGCGGCCACCTTGCCACCGACGGCAACAACGGCACCGTTGAACACCTCGCTCACACCAGCAAGGGCGTTGGGAGCGGTGGTGCCGGCGGCTGCGGCGTGCAGACCCTGGATCCATTGAGCAAAAATCGGCTTCAACTGGATCGCAGTGTCACTGAACATGTCCTGGGGACGGCCCAGGGCACGCATCGTGTCGTTGTGGATGTAAAGACCGAAGCTGTGGAAGCCCAGCCAGATGCACACCCAGTTCAGGTGGCTGATCAGGGCATCGCGAGCCTTGAGCACCCGATCCAGCACGTTATCGATGTGCTTGGCGGGGTCGTAGTCGCGGATCATGGCGATGGCGGAGTGGGCGCCGGCACCAACGATCAGGAAGCCACCGATCCAGGTGTGGTGGGTGAACAGCGACAGCTGGGTTGCGTAGTCAATGCCGATGTAGGGATACGGCGGCATCGCATACATGTGGTGAGCCACGATGATTGTCAGCGAACCAAGCATTGCCAGGTTCACGGCCAATTGGGCGTGCCACGAGGTGGTCATGAACTCGAAGAGTCCGTCATGACCTTTGGGAGCAGGAAACAGCAGGGGATCGCCCTTCTGGCCCTCAAGAATCTCCTTGATGCTGTGGCCGATACCCCAGTTGGTCCGGTACATATGACCGGCCACGATGAACAGCACCGCAATCGCCAGATGGTGATGGGCGATGTCCGTCATCCAGAGGCTGCCGGTGACAGGATTAAGCCCACCTTTGAAGGTGAGGAAATCGCTGTAGGCCGCCCAGTTGCCGGTAAAGAACGCAGAGATACCAGCACCGAAACCGGGGTACAGCTGAGTCAGCAGATCCTGGTTGAGGAACTCGTGGGGCAGGGGAATGTCCGCCACCGAAGCGATGGTCTTGCCGTTGAGCACCAGCGGCTTGCCGGCGTCGATGGCATCCATCAACTGGGTGGTGGGCAGGGACACATGCAGAAGATGCCCTGTCCAGGACAGAGAACCAAGACCCAGCAGACCGGCCAGATGGTGGTTGAGCATCGACTCAACGTTCTGGAACCACTCCAGCTTGGGTGCTGCCTTGTGGTAATGGAAGACGCCTGCATTGAGCATGAGGCCGGCCATCACCAGAGCACCGATGGCCAAAGCCATCAACTGCGTCTCATTGGTGATGCCCCAGGCCCTCCAGACATGGAAGAGGCCGGAGGTGATCTGAATGCCGTGGAAGCCGGCACCCATATCGCCATTAAGAATCTCCTGGCCGAAAATCGGCCAGACCACCTGGGCACTGGGCTTGACGTGCAGGGGATCGGCCAACCAACCGGTGAAGTTGGAGAAGCGGGCTCCATGGAAGAAGGCGCCGCTGAGCCAGACGAAAATGACGGCCAAATGGCCGAAGTGAGCTGAAAAGATCTTGCGAGAGACCTCTTCGAGGTCACTCGTGTGGCTGTCGAAATCGTGAGCGTTGGCGTGGAGGTTCCAAACCCAGGTGGTGGTTTTGGGACCTTTGGCCAGGGTGCGGTCGAAGTGGCCGGGCTTTGCAAAAAGCTCGAACGTGGCCGGAACGGGGTTCCGGTCGACCAGATCCTTGGCCTTGTTCCCACGCTCTGGTGGGCTGATGGTCATCGAGAGGTTCCTCGAGGGACGGAATCGAGGTGGAGGTCCACCCCTTCGGCGGTGCCGACTTCGCTGCCCGCCGAAGCAGACTGCGAAGTCGGTGCCGCCATGGGCCCCATGGCCAGGCCAGTCGGGAGGACCGACCCGGGACCACGGGCTCCAGCGAGACTTGGGTGAAAACCCTTGGCACGACTGGGGCGTTGGGCCCCGAAAGGGGACCGCTGGCCAAACTATAGGGGTCGAAAACAAGCGAATCAGGTCGCCAGTTACAAAGGTTCAATCCCGGCGCACCCCAGACTGTGACTCAGGTCTGGCCCGGGCTTGCGATCATCGCGGATGACGCAGATATGGACAGTTCATTACCCTTTCAGTTGCGGATTTCAAGGGGTTGCCAACAGTCACCGCCCTGTCACCCTGCCTGCGCAGAATGGCTCCACCCATGGAACTGGAGTGGCGTGATCGGCAGCAGGGAGCCCCGAGCCCAACCGGCAGCAGCGCTGGCCCCCTGGCTTGGACGCCTGTTCAGCCTGCTCCTGGCGCTGGGCCTGCTGCTGCTGCCGGGTAACGCCGGCAGCAGCCAGGCCCTGGGCCTGCCGGGTCGCAGTCCGCGCCAGACCACGAGCCCCATCAACGCCCTGGCGACCTCCGTCCCTTCCGGCCTGCAGGAGGTGGCTCCACCGTTGGCTGTGCAGCAACTGCAGGAAGCCCTGGCGGAGCGGCAGCCCCGCGTCGAGATTCTGACGCCGGCCGATGAAACGCTCCTGCCCCCCGGTCCCTGGACCCTGAAGCTGCGGGTGCAGGACTGGCCCCTGGTGGATGGAGGCCCCCTGGGCCTCGGTCCCCATCTGGTGGTTCAACTCGACAACGACGAACCCCGGCCACTGACCAGCACCGAGCTCACACTGCCGGCCCTGACCCCTGGCAGCCATCGGCTCACCGTGTATGCCGCCCGCCCCTGGGGGGAGGCGGCCAAAAATCCGGGCGCCTGGCGCCAGATCCGCCTGCATCGGGCAGCCGCCAATCCCCTGGCGCTGCCGGAACCAGGCCAGGCCCAGCTGATCGCCGTCAGTCCCGCAGCCACGGCGACGGCCGAACCCGTGCTGGTCGATTGGTTGCTGCTCGATGCGCCCCTGCAGAACCTGCGCAGAGACGATGCCCACTGGCGGCTCCGGCTCGGCATCAATGGCGCCGACTTCGTGATCGATCGCCAGACCCCGCTGTGGCTGAACGGCTGGAAACCCGGCCGCAATGCGATCAAGTTCGA
>CAMBZX010000103.1 GCA_945872185.1 Synechococcus sp. UW140
CGGCTGTCGCGGTTGAGCCAGTCGGTTTTGCCGATGTACAGCGGTGTCACCGCCTTCACCCCCTGCACCCCCAGGGCCTGGATCAGGCGGCTGCGGGGCAGGTTGAGCGGTTCGCCCAGGTTGGTGTAGCGGCGGCTCACCATCACCAGCTCGCCATTGAGCCGCTCCAGCGGCCGCTTCTGGCTGGCGTACAGCCCACTGGCCAGGCCCAGCTGGAAGAACACCAGCACATTGGCGAAGCTCACACCGGCGATGGCGGCCCGCAGACGCATCGGCCGATGGCTCGTCTGCCGCCAGGCCAGGGGTGTGCGGCGCAGGGCGGTGAGCAGCTTCATTGGCCGCCACCTTTGGCGGCGTCCAGGGCGGCCTGCTTGCTGGCCTTCTGGGCCGTGCTCAACGGCGCGAACACCACATTCACCTGCAGGTAGTTGAGGTGGCTGGCGATCGGCAGGGCCTCCGGCGGCAGGCCAATCTTCACCTCCAGCACGCGCCGGTCGAGGTTCTCGCCGGCCTGGCCGCTGAACACGGTCTGGCGGCTCACTTCGCGGGCGATCTCCACCACCTGGCCCTGCACCTGGCGGCCCTTGAAGCCGTCAGCGCTGAGGGTGGCCTTCTGGCCTAAAGCGATCAGCGGTCGATCGCTCTGATACACCTCGGCGATCACGCCCATGCGGCTGCTGTCGCCCATCTCCAGCAGGCCTTCCTCGCCCACTTTGTCGCCGGGGTGGGCGTGCACCTTGAACACCGTGCCGGCAAAGGGAGCCAGCACCGTGGCTTTGGCTCGCTCCGCCTTGTCCTTCTCCAGCGCGGCCCGGCTCTCCCGCAGTTCCGCCACCAGGGTGCCCTTGGTGGCGATCGCTTCGGCCAGCTGGGCTTTGGCGCTGCTTTCATCAGCCTGCAGTTTTTCGACCCGGTTGGCGCTGGTGGCCCCAGCCGCGAACAATTGTTCCGCTCGCCGTGCCTCGGCGCTGGCCTGGCCCAGATCAGCCTTGTAGCGCGCAATGACGCTGTCCTGGGCGGCCAGCTTGCTCTCGGCCACCCGGATCGAGGCCTCGGATTTGCGCACACTGCTCTCGAGGGTGTCGAGGCTTTCGAGCACGGCCAGGGGTTGGCCCTTGCGCACCTCCTCGCCGTCCTTCACCAGAATCTCCCGCACCCGGTCGTTGCTGAGCGAGCTCGGCACCGACACCTGGCTGATGCCGCCCAGCGGTTCGATCCGGCCCAGGGCAGACACCTGGCGGGGCAGCAGCGGCACGGCCTTCTGCGCCGCCACCTGCCGCTGCTCGCGTTTCTGCCCCAGGCGCGTGCCCAGGCCGGCCAGTAGCACCAGGGCCAGCAGGGCCGCCACCCAGCGCCAGGGTCCGCCGCTGGATTGGCGCCCACTGGGTCTGGGCATCGTCATGGCTCGAGAGCGCTGGGCCTGGGGCGGTTATAGGGCGCCGGCGTGGGCCTGCCCATCGCTACGGTTCAGCCATGGATGGTTCCGCCCTGCTGGAGCAGCTGCTGCCGGCCCTGCGCTCCCCCCTCGGGGCCCTGGCCTTTGTGCCGCTCTATGCCCTCTGGGTCACGTTGCTGCTGCCGGGGGTCTGGGCGTCGATGCTCGCCGGCGCCCTCTATGGCACCTGGTGGGGGAGCCTCATCGTGTTTGTCGGCGCCTGCCTCGGCGCCGAGATTGTGTTTCTGCTGGGGCGGGGCTGGCTACGCAACTGGGCCCGCCGGCGCCTGGCGGCCACGCCGAAGCTGCAGCAGGTGGAGCAGGCCGTGAGCCGTGAAGGCCTGCGGCTGGTGTTGCTCACCCGGCTGTCGCCGGCGTTTCCGTTCAGCCTGCTGAACCTCGCCTATGGCCTCAGTGAGGTGAGCCTGCGCGACTACTCGATCGGCCTGGTGGGCATCCTGCCGGGCACGGTGCTGTTCTGCGGCCTGGGGGCCCTGGCCGGCGATGTGGCCCGCTTTCAGGAGGTGCTCACCGGCGCGGCCGATCCAGGCACCTGGGTCCTGCGGCTGCTGGGTCTGGTGGCCACGGTGGCCTCGGTGTGGCTGGTGGGGCGGGCGGCGCAGCGGGCGCTGGCGGGGGAGCCGGCTGAGGGCTGAGAGCCGCTGGTGCGTTCCGGTTAGGCCGGATCTGCTGGCTCAATCAGCCGGGACGATCCAGCTGAGCACCCTTTGGCTCTTGGGCCCTGCCCTGCGCTTCCGGAGGGAGCCTTCACGCCTCTGCCGGCAACTGCCAGTCCCGCAAGGCTGCGATCAGCACGAACCAGGCCAGCCTCAGGCGGGCCATCGTGCCGGGTCGGGCCACCAGCTCGGCGTATTTGGCCCGGCCACATTCGGTTTTGATCCAGCGGTGGGCGGTGGGCTGCTCCATGGCGATCAGCCTAGGAAGGACCTGGGGCTGCTACCGCCGCTGTCGAACTGGGTCTCTGCTTGATCGGGTCGTGGCCAGCCTGGTTGGACTGGTCGGCCCCCCGCAGTGGCCCAGCTGCGAATCAGAGGCAAGCGTGCCGAAGCTGCGCCTGTCATGGCTCGTTGTGGCTAAGCAGTGAGTGAAAGCTGTCGAATCATGCATTCGATTGGCACTCCATTCACGTTGAGTTTCACTCCATGAGTTCAGCAACCACGGGCCGGGCGCTAGTGCGTCATGCGACACGAATCACGCCTGCCAAGGCCATGGAGCTGGCTAATCTTGTTCTGATTGCTTATAACAGAAATCAAAAGTTTGTCGAGGCCATGGCCGAGTACGGCAAGGAGCCTCCCGGCCTTTTTCCGGATTCTATTTTGTGTTGTGATCGTCCAGATTTCGACGACGAGAATCCCGAACATTGCGCTTCACAGAGCTATCAGATTAAAACATGGATATGGTCGACTGAGCAGATGGGGATAGCCCATGGCTTCCGGCATCGAACCCTGCCTTTTGGCTTTGTGGCTGTCCATGAGCTGGCAAGAGAGGTGTTCATCATTCTCAGGGGGACGATCACCTCGAGCGAATGGAAGAACAATCTCTTTTTTGTTCCCAGGGCCTCGATCGCTGGGGCGGCAAGCCTTGGCAGGGTGCACGCCGGGTTTCATCGAATCTTTGGTGCCACCCATAAAGATCAGTCGGCCATCCACCTCGGCAAGATCGGCGCTCCAACCGGCGACTTCTATGGGGCGCCGAATGATCCAGAGCGCGCCGGCAGCATCAAGGACTCCATCGGTGAGGCCATTATCAACGCTGACTGGCATCGCAAGGGTTACCGTATCTTCATTGCCGGGCATAGCCTGGGCGGGGCCCTCGCCATGCTTTCAGGGTTTAATCTGCTTACGCATGATTATGAAACCTATAAGGATATTCTGTCGATATGTACGTTTGGCGCCCCTCGCGTAGGCAATCAGGATTTCTGCGCTTGGTTTGACGAGGTGGATTTGGTCCGGTATTTCAATACCGAAGATGCGGTGCCCACGGTGCCGCCGCCGACGGCGAATCTCTTCGGCTCAGACATGAATGAAACGAACAGTGAAAAAGTTGTTGCGCTGCGCCAGGACGGCTACCGTCAGTTCAACGAGATGTATGGTGCGACCAAGGGCTTGGACTACAAGCCGGGTGAAAATCTGAGCGACGAGGAGAGCTGTAAGGCGGCTTATATGCACGCGGGTGCCCATCGATCTTTCACTCTCAATATGGGTAGCGTCAGTTATAATCACAACATGAAAGAAACCTACAGAGAGGGGATCGGCCTGCTTGCCTGAGGGCACCGGCGTCCGGTTGTGCTTGCGCCCCTGCTAAGCCGTTGGCCAGAGGCGGGGTTTGAGCGACTCCCTGCAGGCGTCGCTCAGCCGCGTTAGTCCGTCGCGTCAATCCGCCGCCAGCAGCTGGCGCAGGCCGGCCTCATCCAGCACCGCCACCCCCAGGCTCTCGGCCTTGCTGAGCTTGCTGCCGGCCTCTTCGCCGGCCACCACGTAGCTCGTTTTCTTGCTCACCGAGCCGCTCACCTTGCCGCCGGCCGCCTCAATCAGGGCCTGGGCCTGGCTGCGGCTCAAGGAGGGCAGGGTGCCGGTGAGCACGAAGGTCTGGCCGGCGAGATGGTCCGCCACCGGTTCGCTGGCGGCGGCAGGGTCCAGCGGCTCGCTGGCCAGGGCGAAGCCCAGCTGGTGCAGTTCGCTGAGCAGCTCCTGGTTGGCCGTGGTGCTGAACCACTGCTGCAGGCTCTGGGCGATTTCAGCGCCGATGCCATGGATCGCCGTGATCTGCTCGGGCGCCTTGGTGGCGGCGCTGGCCAGCTGGCTGGCGCTGGGGAAGGCCTTGGCCAGGGCCTTGGCGCTCACCTCGCCCACGTGGTGGATGCCGAGGCCATAGAGCTGGCGATGCCAGGGCTGGCTGCGGGAGCCCAGCAGCGCCGCGATCAGATTGGTGGCCGATCGCTCGCCCAGCCGATCGAGGCTGGCCAGCAGGGCGCCATCCAGCCGGTAGAGATCCGGAATGCGGCGCACCAGGCCCTGATCCACCAGCAGCTCGATCAACTTGCTGCCCAGTCCGTCCACATCCAGGGCCCCCTTGCTGACCCAGTGGCGCAGGGAGCCCCGCAGGATCGCCGGGCAGCTGCTGTTGACGCAGCGGGTGGCCGCCTCCCCCTCCTCCCGCACCAGCGCTGAGTCGCATTCCGGGCAGCTGGACGGCAGCTGCAGCCGCTCGGCCGTTGCTGGCCGCAGCTCCGTCAACACCCGCACCACCTCGGGAATGATTTCGCCCGCCTTGCGCACCACGATCGTGTCGCCGCTGTGCAGGTCCAGTTCGGCCAGGCGGTCGGCGTTGTGCAGGGTGGCGCGGCTCACGGTGGTGCCGGCCAGGGGCACTGGCTCGAACTCCGCCACCGGTGTCACCACCCCCGTGCGGCCCACCTGCATCACCAGGCGCAGCAGGCGGCTGGGGGCCTCCTCGGCGGCGTACTTGAGGGCGATCGCCCAGCGGGGGGCCTTCTGGGTGAAGCCGGCATCGGCCTGCAGGCGCAGGTCGTTGAGCTTCACCACCACGCCATCGGTGGCGTAATCGAGCCCCAGGCGCCGCTCCTGCCAGTCCTGGAAGAACGTTTCCACCGCCGCCAGATCCGGGCAGAGGCTCGCATTCGGGTTGACGCGAAACCCCACCGCCGCCAGCCACTGCAGGCACTGCCATTGACTGCTGGGGGCGCTGGGGTCGCCGTCGCTTGCCTCCCACTCCTGGGGCAGATGCAGGGTGTAGGCGAAGAAGTCGAGCCGCCGGGCCGCCACCACCCTGGGGTCGAGCTGGCGCAGGGTGCCGGCGCAGGCATTGCGCGGATTGGCGAACAGCGCCTCGCCGCGGGCTTGCCGGTCCGCATTGATGGCGGCAAAGGTGCGATCGGGAATCAATGCCTCGCCGCGCACTTCCAACCAGGCGGGCGGATCGCTGAGATTCAGGCGCAGGGGCACGCTGGCGATGGTGCGCACGTTGGCGGTGATCTCCTCGCCCTGTTCGCCATCGCCGCGGGTGGCGGCCCGCACCAGCACGCCCTGCTCATAGCTGAGGGCGAGCGCATTGCCGTCGATCTTGAGTTCGCACACCATCGGCAGGGCGACAGCGGCCAGGCCTGGCAAGGCCAGCTCCGGGGCCGGGGCGCGATCCAGCACCTTGAGCAGACGCCCATACCAGGCCTCCAGCTCTGCCTCTGAGAAGGCGTTGTCGAGGCTCAGCAGGCCGATGCGATGGCGCACGCTGCTGAATCCCGCCGCCGGGCTACCTCCCACCCGTTGGCTCGGGCTGTCCGGGCTCAGCAGCTCCGGGTGGGCGCTTTCCAGCTCCAGCAGCTCCCGGTAGAGGCGGTCGTAGACCGCGTCCTCCATCACAGGAGCGTCGAGCACGTAGTAGGCGTGGGCGGCGCGGTGGAGCAGGCGGCGCAGTTCGGCGGCTCGATTCCGCGCGGCGGTACTGGCCTGCTCGGCGGCACTGGCCCGCGCGGCGGCGCCGGCCGGCTGGGCGACAGGGGTCTGCTGGCTGAAACCGGCGCTGGTGGCTGCGCTCTCAGGGACGTTCACGATGGTGGAACGCAGCGGGACAGGTGGACGGAGCGTTCAGTGCGGGGGAAGCCTGAGGCGCAGTGGGCCGCAGCCCTGGGGCGGGGGCGGCTCCTGATCAAGGGCCGCCCGGGTTCACGGCCGCCGAGCCTAAATCCGCTGGTCGGCAGACCCAGGCGACGGCGGCAAGGCTGCACCCTGATCGCGGCTGTGGACGCTAGGGATTGAACCGGGTTCGCTGCGTCCAGACCCCTGCAGGCCCTCGGATCCGGCTGTTCCGCCGCGGCGGAAGAGGCCCCCGCGACTATCAACCCCCCTCCTCAGGCGCCGCGCTCACGCGGCATTTTCATGAAGCGCCGCGCTCACGCGGGAATTTCATGAAGCGCCGCGCTCACGCGGCGGTGGGTTTCTGGATGCGGTCGATCCGCCAGGCTTCGTCGATCTTGCTGAAGGTGAAGTCGAGCGGCAGTTCGTCTTTGTCGTCGGTTTTGAGCTTGACGGTGAGGATCACCTGGTCTTCCTGCAGGCGCGGCCGACCGGATTTGAGATTGCGGTACTTGTTGAGCTGCAGGCCCGCCAGGAAGCGGATGAACTGCTGGCGATTGACGTGGGAGCGGTAGTTCTTGGTGGTGAGCAGATAGGCGCCGTCGATCTGACCGGAGGCCACCTGGGTGAAGAACTGCTTGATCAGCGGGTTGATGCCGCGGGCGCTCAGCACCAGCTTCACCGCCGAGATCGTCCAGTAGAGGAGCAGGGCACCAGCTCCGGCCAGCAGGGCCTTCGAGCCGATATCCCGGACCAGTCCCACGTCCATGATGCGCGCAGCGTTGTCTGTGCCCAGAGTCTGACCGACTGGGGGGCCGCTGCCTCTTCCCGATCGGTCCGGGGCCGCCATGATGGGCGCCCCTCTGCTTCCGGGCCCCGCCGCCCCAGCTCCTCCCGGTGCCCCTGGAACCCCTGCTGCCCCTGTTCCACCGGCTCAACCGCGAGCATTTCGAGCTGTCCCTGCTGCGGGATGGTTCGCCCCTGGTGGCGCTGCGCTGGAGCGATGGCCGGCTCACCCGCACGGCTGGCTTCTACCGCCGGGGGCGCCACAGCGATGGCCGGGATCTCTGCGAGATCGTGCTCTCCCGGCCGCTGCTGGAGCCGCTGCCGCAACAGGCCCTGCTCAGCACCCTCTGCCACGAGATGATCCATGCCTGGGTGGATCGGGTGCTGGGAATCCGGGAGGTGCATGGCCCCCATTTCCGGGCCCGTATGGCGGCCATCAATGGCCAGCAGCCGGGGTTTGAGGTGAGCCTGCGCCATCGCTATCCCGTGCCGGTGGCGGCGGCCCGCTGGATCGCCCGCTGCCCCCGCTGCGACCTGCGTTCCCCCTACCGGCGCCGCCGGCAGGGCCTGGCCTGCCGTTCCTGTTGTCAGCGTTTCCATGGCGGCCAGTGGCATGTCAGCTGCCTGCTGCTGTTCGAACCTGCGGCGGCCTAGGGTCCGCCCAGCGCGGCGCAGCCATGGCCACCTTTCTCTGGTCAATGGAATGGGGTGGCTTCACCATTGCCCTGCTGGGCCTGGGCCGGGAGCGCTGGCTGGCGAATCGGCGGCGCTGAGGGCTCAATCCGTTGCTGTGGAAGCGCCCGCCCATCGCAACCCAGTGTTCTTCGGCTTTGTGACTGGCTGACAGAACACCAGTCAGGCCTTCTGGGGACGCACGGCATCGCCATCGATCCCAGGAGGTTTGCTCATGCTTTCTATCGGCTTTCTTCTAGCTGAAGACGCCAGAATTGGCGGGCTTGGTTGTGTGGCAGTGCGCCGTGAAGTTTCCTTGGCTCCGGCGTTGTTGGCGATCAGTTGTCGCGCTCGCCATGCCATGCCATGCCAGGACAATGGTTGCTGCTGGCGGCGCGGACGCGATCACGCCACTGATCGAATGCCGCCCCTGGGCCCGTTGAGACCCCGTGTCAGAATGAGGAATCGCCGTAGAGCCATGGCCAAATTCGTCTTCGTGACTGGCGGAGTGGTCTCCAGCATCGGCAAGGGGATCGTCGCGGCCAGCCTCGGACGCCTGCTCAAGAGCCGCGGCTACAGCGTTTCGATCCTCAAGCTCGATCCCTACCTCAATGTGGACCCGGGCACGATGAGCCCGTACCAGCACGGCGAGGTGTTCGTCACCGATGACGGCGCCGAAACCGATCTGGATCTCGGCCACTACGAGCGCTTCACGGACACCCCCATGTCGCGCCTGAACAGCGTGACCACCGGTTCGATCTACCAATCGGTGATCAACAAGGAACGGCGCGGTGATTACAACGGCGGCACTGTGCAGGTGATTCCCCATATCACCCGTGAAATTCGTGAGCGCATCCATCGGGTGGCCGCCAACAGTGGCGCCGATGTGGTGATCGGTGAAATCGGCGGCACCGTCGGTGATATCGAATCGCTGCCGTTCCTGGAGGCGATCCGTGAGTTTCGCGGCGAAGTCGGTCGCCATGATCTGGCCTACGTGCATGTCACCCTGCTGCCCTACATCGGCACCTCGGGTGAACTCAAGACCAAGCCCACCCAGCACTCCGTCAAAGAACTGCGCTCAATCGGCATCCAGCCGGATGTGCTGGTGTGCCGCAGCGATCGGGCGATCTCCGCCGATCTCAAGGCCAAGATCGGCGGCTTCTGTGGCGTCCGTGCCGATGCCGTGATTCAGTCGCTCGACGCGGACAGCATCTACGCCGTGCCCCTGGCGATGGAGCAGGAGGGCCTCTGCCGTCAGGTGCTGGATGTGCTCGATCTCACCGACCACCCCAGCGACATGGCCCGCTGGGGCGAGCTGGTGCGCAAGCTGCGCAACCCCGGCCCGGCGGTGAAGGTGGCCCTGGTGGGCAAATACGTGCAGTTGAACGACGCCTACCTCTCGGTGGTGGAGGCCCTGCGCCACGCCTGCCTCGATCGCGATGCCTCCCTCGATCTGCACTGGGTCTGCGCTGAGCAGATCGAGACCCAGGGCGCCGAGGCCCTGCTGCGGGGCATGGATGCGGTGGTGGTGCCCGGTGGTTTCGGCAATCGCGGTGTTGACGGCAAGGTGGCGGCGATCCGCTGGGCGCGGGAGCAGCGGGTGCCGTTCCTGGGCCTTTGCCTCGGCATGCAGTGCGCCGTGATCGAGTGGGCGCGCAACCAGGCGGGCCTGGAGGGTGCCACCAGTGCTGAGCTGGATGCGGCCAGTCCCCACCCGGTGATCCACCTGCTGCCGGAACAACAGGATGTGGTGGATCTGGGCGGCACGATGCGGCTGGGTGTCTACCCCTGCCGCCTGGCGACGGGCACCATGGCCCAGCGGCTCTATGGCGAAGCGGTGGTGTACGAGCGCCATCGCCATCGCTATGAGTTCAACAACGCCTACCGCAACCTGTTCCTGGAATCGGGCTACGAGATCAGCGGCACCTCCCCGGACGGGCGATTGGTGGAACTGATTGAGCTCAAGAGCCACCCCTTCTTCACCGCCTGCCAGTTCCACCCGGAGTTCCTGTCGCGGCCCGGCAAGCCCCATCCCCTGTTCCGGGGGCTGATTGAGGCGGCGCAGGTGCGCCATGGGGACGGCGCTGAGGAGGAGAAGGTCCCGGCTCCGAACGATGGGGTGCCGCTGCAGGTCTGAAGGGCCCAACGGACGCGCAGGCCTGGGCGGCTTGCCGACCTGGATGGCTGCAGGGCATGCTTCTTTATCCAACCAGGTTCACGGTGGTGCCGTAGCGCCGCAGCTGTCGGTCAGCCGTCAGCAGCAGCATCGGTTCGGTCCCGCTCTGGCACACCAGCAGCCGA
>CAMBZX010000104.1 GCA_945872185.1 Synechococcus sp. UW140
CCGGAACATCGGCCCCTGGTGGCTGGCCTGACCGCCCAGGTGGGGGGCTTTGCCCCGATCCACATGAACGGCCAGGAGGTCTACAAGTTCGCGGTGCGCGAAGTGCCCGCCGTGCTTGCCGAGCTGCTGCAAGCCACCGGCATCGAAGCCGCCGCCCTCGACTGGCTGCTGCTGCACCAGGCCAACCAACGCATCCTCGATGCCGTGGCCGATCGCTTCGCCGTGCCCCAGGAGCGGGTGCTCAGCAACCTTGGGCTTTACGGCAACACCTCTGCCGCCACAATCCCGCTGATGCTGGATGAGGCCGTGCGCGACGGCCGGGTGCAGCCGGGTCACCTGATCGCCAGCAGCGGCTTCGGCGCCGGCCTGAGCTGGGGCGGTGCCCTGCTGCGCTGGCATGGCCGCCTGGCCTGAGGCTCCCCTGCCAGAGCTGGCCGCAGCCGGGATCTAATCTCCTGCCGTTCGATGGTGCGGCACCGCAATGGGAATTGCCTGGGTGTTTCCTGGCCAGGGCTCGCAGAAAGCCGGCATGGCCGCCCCCGTGCTGGCGTTACCGGGAGCCCGAGAGCGGTTCGCCGCCGCCTCCGAGCTGCTGGGCCGCGATCTGCTGGCCATCTGCGCTGGAGAGGCGGCACTCAGCACGCCGGAACCCCGCGACCTCAACGACACCCGCAACACCCAGCCGGCCCTGTTCGTGATCGAAAGTCTGCTGGTGGATCAGCTGCGCGACCAGGGCCGCCAGGCCGATCTGGTGGCCGGCCACAGCCTCGGCGAACTGGTGGCGCTCTACGCCGCCGGCGTGTTCGACGCCAGCACCGGCCTGGCCCTGATGCAGCGCCGCAGTGAGCTGATGGCGGCCGCCGGCGGTGGCGCCATGACCGCCGTGATCGGCTTCGAACGCAGCCAGCTGGAAGATCTGGTGGCCGCCCATGCCGGGGTGGTGATCGCCAACGACAACAGCAGCGCCCAGGTGGTGCTCTCCGGCACCCCCGAAGCCGTGGCCAGCGTCAGCGCCCAGCTGAGCTGCAAGCGGGCGATCCCGCTGGCGGTGAGCGGCGCCTTCCACTCCCCCTTCATGGCCGAAGCGGCCGCGGCGTTCGCCACCAGTCTCGCGGCCGTGCCCTTCGCCCAAGCCACCATCCCGGTGCTGAGCAACACCGATCCCACCCCGGCAACCGATGGCGAGGTGCTGAAGCAGCGTCTGGTGGACCAGATGACCAGCGGCGTGCGCTGGCGCGAAACCATGGAGCAACTCAGCGCCTGCGGCATCGACACCGCCATGGAGATCGGCCCCGGCAAGGTGCTCAGCGGCCTGATCAAACGCGGCTGCGACGGCATCACCACGGTGCAGATCGCCGCGGCCACCGACCTGGGACTTTGAGCGATCTCCGCGGCAACGCCATGGGCAGCATGCGTCGGGCCCTGCGCCGCAGCCGCAGACCGGCGGCCCCCCCCGCCCTGCTCAGCACCCCAAAACCGAGCCTCACCTACCGGCTGATCAGCTACCTGCTGGTGTTTCCGATCTATCGGCTGCTGTTTCGCGGCCGCACCGCCGGCAATGGCAACGTGCCGGTGGAGGGAGCCCTGGTGGTGGTAGCCAACCATGGCTCCCATCTGGATCCACCGCTGCTGGGCCATGCCCTGGGCCGGCCAGTGGCCTTCATGGCGAAGGCGGAGTTGTTCAAGGTGCCGCTGCTGGGGCCGATCATCCGCGCCTGCGGGGCCTACCCGGTGTCCCGCGGCGCCAGCGACCGGGAAGCGATCCGCGTCGCCACCGACCGCCTGCAGCAGGGCTGGGCCACCGGCGTGTTCATCGACGGCAGCCGCCAGACCGATGGGCGCGTCAACAACCCCCAGGCCGGCGCCGCCCTGCTGGCGGCCCGCGCCGGGGTGCCCCTGCTGCCCGTGGCGATCATCAACAGCCATCGGGCCTTCGGGCCTGGCCAGGCTGCGCCGCGGCTGGTGCCGATCCACATCCGCATCGGCACGCCCGTGCCCCCGCCGGCCTCCAGGCGACGCGTCGATCTCGATCTCGCCACAGCGGCCGTGCAGGAGCAGATCAACCGGATGCTGGACGAGGGCCTGATCAGCGCAGGCCGGCTCGCCCCAGCCAGGGCACAAGGTGCCCTTCCGCCCAGTCCCGCAGATCCCGACCACTGATCACCCAGAGCACGGCCCGCAGGCCGTCCTCCCAGAGTCGGCGGCGGCGCTCTTTGACACAGAGCTGACCACAGGGCACCGCCACTGGCGTCAGGTGGATGCCGCGACTACCGGCCACAATCTGGCCCACCAGCAGGGCCCGCTCCATGTGGTCACTGCTGGTGACGAGCAGGGCATGGCGGATGCGGGCCCGGCGCAGGTCGTCCACCAGGGACGTGAAGTTGCTGACCGTGTCGAAGGCGCGGTAATCGAGGTGCACCTGATCGGGCGGCAAGCCTTCGCGCTCCTCAAACAACCAGTGGGCGTACTCAGGATTGGTGCCCCCACTGACCACCACCGGCAGCCCGTCCCGGCGGGCCAGGCGAGCGGCGGCCTTCTCGCGATCGACATCGCCGCCCAGCACCAGGATCATCTGCGGGGGTGGCGGCGAGGGCAGCCACCAACCCCGCGACATCCACACCAGCGTCAACCCCAGACTGCCCGCCAGCAGCAGGCGCCAGGAGAGCCGGCGGCGCCGGGGTGGCCGCTGAACCAGGCGCCGGCGGCGGCGGCCAGCGGCGGGGGCCACGATCGCCAGCGGCCGCAGGCCAGCCCCCCTGGCTGGAGCAACGTCCGGCAGCTCCAGCGGCACGGGTGCCGAACGACGGCGGCGGCCCCGCGGCGGCGGCGCCGATCGGCGGCGGGGCTGGGGGGAGCGAGCCATCAGGCCCCCTGCACCGGGCTGGTGGGGTAGAGCGGCAAGACCGCCGCCCAGGGGGCAGCGCCGGCCGCCGCTTCCCGGGCCCGACTGATCGCCACCAGCTGGGCCACGTCGTCGGGCAACAGGGCGACGGCCGGATGGCAGACCCCGTCAAAGGCCTGATCGGCCGCATAGAGCCGCGGCGAGCTGAGTTCGGCCACCCCACCGGGCACGGCGCCATCGGCGCGGTACTGGCCGGCCACCAGACCCCGCCGCGGCAGCTCCTGCACCAGCCAGAACGGCTGCGGATCCGGGTCTGGGGCCAGGAGGCGGCGGGCGATCAGCTGAAAACTGCTGACGCCATCCAGGGGCAAGCCGAGCTGCTGGGCCAGGGTTCGCGCCAGCACCACGGTGAGCCGGGTGCCGGTGAAACCACCCGGGCCCGTGGCCACCGCCAAGCGACCGAGCTGGGGCCATTGCGAGGCCGGCAGCAGCGCTTCGACACAGGCCAGCAGCTGGTTGGAGAGCGCACGACCGAGGGGAAAGGCGGCCAGCTGGGGAGGCGGGGGCTCCTGGCCCAGCTCATACGGCCCCTGCAGGGCCACCCCCAGGGTGTCGGTGGAACTGTGCAGAGCCAACAGCCAACCGGGCTGAACCACCGCGGCGGCGCCCTGATGCTCTTCAGCGGCAGCAGCGGTGGCTGGGGTGGCTGGGGTGGCAGCAGCAGCGGTGGCAGGGGAGGAGCCGGCGCTCATGAGGGCACCGCCAGATCGGGGCGGAGCCGATGCCAGCGACCGGGATCACGGCGGAAATCGGCGCAGGCGCGCACATCCCATTCCACCCCCACGGCGGCCTCGTCCAGATCAATCACCTGAACATGGATCCGCGGCTGCCGCGGCACCATATCGGGGGCCGCACTGAGGTGGGGAACGCCATGCTGCCGCTCCACCGCGTGGTAGGCCTGACAGCGGTCGACCCAATGGCAATCCACGCAGATGCACATGCCGCCCGAGGGCCCGTCGTGCCCCATTTTGGCGGCTGCAGCCCGTCGTCAAGGGGAGCTGCTGCTTCAGGTGCTGGCACCGCAACGCTGGCCGTTCGATCCGGCCCTGCTGCCGGCGGAGACAGCCCTGGTGGGGGGAGCCGTGCGCGACGCCCTGCTCGGCCGCCTGCGTCAGCACCCCGATCTCGATCTGGTGGTGAATGGCGACGCCATCGCTCTGGCGCGCTCGCTGGCGAACCGCTGCGGTGGCAGCTGCGTGGTGCTCGACGCGGAGCGCTGCATGGCCCGGCTGGTGCTCAAGGGCTGGACGATCGACCTGGCCCGCCGGATCGGCGCCAACCTCGAAGCCGACCTGAAGCGTCGGGACTACACGATCAATGCCATCGCCCTCCCCCTGGCTCCGGGGGCCGAACTGCTCGATCCCACCGGCGGACTGGTGGATCTGGCCGCCGGACAACTGCGGGCGATCAGCGCAGCCAACCTGCGAGAGGATCCGCTGCGGCTGTTGCGGGGCGTGCGGCTGGCGGCCGAACTGGACTTCCAGCTGGAGCCCCTCACCCAGAGCTGGATCGGTCGCCAGCACCAGCAGCTGGCGACCGTCGCCGGCGAACGGGTGCTGGCGGAACTGGACCGACTGGCGCTGGCCGAGGCGGGCGCCACCGGCCTGATCCTGGCGATCCAGCTGGGGCTGCTGCAGGTCTGGGGCGGCGAGGGGCCGGGGGCTTGTCCGCTGCTGGCAACCCTCAGCCGCGACGGGGCCCTAGCCCATGGACTGACGGCGGCAGAAATCAGCTGGGCCCTGCCCCTGGCGCGCCTGGCGGCCTGCCTGGATGGCTCGGCGGTGCGGCGCCTGCATGGCAGCCGCCGGCTGCAACAGCGCTGCGCCCGGCTAGGGCACTGGCGGCAGCGCCTGGAGGCCTCTCTGCAGACAGGGCCCAACCGCCCGCCCGACCCCAGCCCAGCCCGCGCCGGCGAGACTCCATCCCTGAGCACTCCATCTCTGAGTCCGGCATCCCTGGCCCCTGGGGTGCTGCCACGCGGGGCCATTGAGGGCCTGTCTGAGGCGGAACGGCTGGATCTACAGCGCGAGCTTGAGGCGGATTTCCCGGCCCTGGCGCTCCTGCTCGATCCAGCCGACAGCTGCCAGTTACTGCACCGCTGGCGCGATCCAGCGGATGTCTTGCTGCACCCGCGTTCACCGCTCGATGGCGGCCAGCTTCAGGCCCGGCTCCAGCTCCCCCCCGGGCCCCGACTGGGCCGCTTGCTCGAGCATCTGACCCGGGAGCGGGCCTTTGGGCGGCTGCCGGCTCAACGGCCGGCCAGCCCAGCGGAGACGGAAGCCTGCCTGCAGGCGGCCCAGCGCTGGTGGGGGGCCACAGCGGCAACCGCCCTAGCGGAAGAAGGCCAGCGGAGCAACGGCAGACCGGTGGCGTGATTAACTTCTGAGTGCAACGGCGTGTTTGCCCGGCTGCAACAAGTCTTTTCTCATCTTCTCTCCCCCATGAGCGTTCGCCTCTACGTCGGCAACCTGCCGCAGTCTTTTGATGCCAAGGAGCTTGAAGCTCTGTTCACCAGCGTGGGGGAGGGGGTGCGCTTCAAAGCGGTCAACGACCGTGACACCGGCGCCAGCCGCGGCTTCGGCTTCGCCAACGTGGACAGCCAGGCCCTGGCTGAGGCGGTGATCGAGCAGCTGAACGGCCGTGATTTCGGTGGCAGCACCCTGCGCATCGAGATCTCCGAGCGCCGCGATGCCCGCAGCACCGCCAGCACCGCCAGCACCGACCGTCGTCCGGGTGCCGCCCCTGCGGCAGCCCGCAAAGCCAACAACAAGGTGGTGCACGCCGACAACGTCGACAGCGAATCCCCCGATCCCCGTTGGGCCGGCGAACTGGCCAAGCTCAAGGCCCTGCTGGCCAACCAGAGCGTCGGTGTCTGAAGCCGCCAGGGCGGATCACCGCTGGCTGTGGCGGGGCCACCGCATCCACTGGACCCGCAGCGGTGATCCCGCCGCCGGTTCCGTGGCCCTGCTGATTCACGGTTTCGGTGCCAGTGTCGATCACTGGCGCCACAACCAAGCCGTCCTGGCCCAGGAGGTCGAGGTGTTTGCCCTCGACCTCCTGGGTTTTGGTGCCAGCGACAAACCCCGCTCGCGCCTCGCCGATGAGCCACCCGTGGCGGGGGCGGTGCGCTATTGCTTCGACCTCTGGGCCGAGCAGGTGCTGGATTTCCTGGCCGAAGTGGCCCAGGCCGGCGAGCGGCCGGTGCACCTGATCGGCAACTCGATCGGCGGCATGGTGGCCCTCGACGCTGCGGTGCTGCTGAGTGAGGCCGGCCGGCCTCCGGCCCAGGTGATCCTGATCGACTGCGCCCAGCGCACCCTCGACGAAAAACGGGTGGCCCAGCTGCCGCCCCTGGAACGGGCCACCAGGCCAGCCGTCAAGGCCCTGGTGCGGCAGCGCTGGCTGATCGCCCCCCTGTTCCGTTTCCTGGCCCGTCCCGCCTTCATCCGCCAGGTGCTGCGCCAGGCCTATCCCAGCGGGCAGAACGTCGACGAGGAGCTGGTGGCGCTGCTGTATCGACCCTCCACCGACCCCGGTGCCACGGAAAGCTTCCGCGGCTTCATCAACCTGTTCGAAGACCACCTCGCCCCCGACCTGCTGGCGCGGCTGCAGCTGCCGGTGCGGATGATCTGGGGCGCCGAGGATCCCTGGGAGGCGCCGGCCGAAGCCCGCCGCTGGCGCGACACCTACAGCTGCATCAAGGCCCTGGAAGTGCTGCCCGGCGTCGGCCACTGCCCCCACGACGAGGCCCCGCAAGCCGTGAATCCACTGCTGGTGGCATGGATCAGCGCTCCCTGAGAGGCACAATCCACTGCCGCTTCAGTGCACCTGAGCCAGCACAAACGACAGCGGCAGGTCCAGCAGCTTGCCGGCGGTGGGCACGTAGGCGCGGTGATTGAAGACGTCATAGTCGTAGCGCTCGATGGCATCGAGGATGCCGCGATAGAGCCGCAGGGAGGTCCACACCGGCCAACGGGCATCAGCCGAAAGCCAGCGCACACCCGCTTCAGAACGGGCGAACCACGCTCGGGCGCGCTGCAACTGGAAGGCCATCAGGGCGCGCCAATTGTCGTTGAGGGTGCCCGCCAACAGGTCGGCCTCGCTGTAACCAAAACGCCGCAGATCCTCCTGGGGTAAATAGATGCGGCCCCGGCCCCGATCTTCGCCCACATCACGCAGGATATTGGTGAGCTGGTTGGCGATCCCCAGGGCCACTGCCGCCTCTGTGGGATCAGGACAGGCACTCCAGGGGGCCGTGGTGTAGGCCGGATCCAACCCCATCACCGCCTGGGTCATCAGGCCAACGGTGCCCGCCACCCGATAGCAATAGAGCTCGAGTTCGGCGAAATCGGCATAGCGGTGTTTGCGCACATCCATCCGCTGCCCCTCAATCATGTCCAGATAGGCCTGCAGCGGCTGGGGAAACTGGGCAAAGGTATCCACCATCACCCGGCCGAGCGCATCATGGGCCTGGCCTTCAAACAGCTGGCGGGTGCACTCCTCCCAGGCATCGAGCCGTCCCAGCAGTTCAGCCGGCGCCAAGGCCTGGGCCTGGGGGCTGTCCATCAGTTCATCGGTGCGGCGGCACCACACGTAAATGGCCCAGATGGCCCGCCGCTTGGCCGGCGGCAACAACATGGTGCCGAGGTAGAAGGTTTTAGCCCACTGGGCCGTTTCCTGCCGGCAGGCCTCATAGGCCTCGTCCAGGCCGGCCCTGGCCGGGGAGTCGGAAGCAGGCAACGGGGCCGCCACGCTCACGCCGCCGCCAGGCTGCGTTCGATCGCGGCAGCGCACTGCTTGCCGCTGAGCACGGCCCCTTCCATCGAGGCCAGATAGCGCTGCATGGTGAAGCAACCCGCCAGGAAAAAGTTGGCGATCGGGCTCGCCTGATCGGGCCGCAACTGCTGGCAGCCGGGCACGGTCTTGTAGACCGACTGGGGCGTTTTAACCACAATCGCCTTGCGCAGCTGGGCCGGATCATCACTGCCGAAGTGCATCGGGAACAGGCGCTTGAGCTCCTCCAGGGTGGCAGCGACGATCTCGGCATCGGGGCGGCCGATCCAGTCCTTGGCGGGGGCAAAGACCAGCTCCAGCATCGAGCGCTGGGAATCCTCGTATTCGCGACAGGTGTTGCTCATGTCGGCATAGACACTGAGCAGAGCGCTGCGGCTGAACAGCAGATGGTCGATGTCGGTGAGCTTGCGATCAAACCAGAGGTGGATGTTGATCACCGGCACCCCGTTCAGGCCCTGCAACTTGCTGAAGTAGGGCAATGCCTTCCAGGACTCCGGCAACAGCAGCTTCAACGGATCCACGGGCATGGCACTCACGTAGGCATCGGCCACCACCTGCTGGGGCTCCTGGCCCTTGATGCCGGCGATGCGGAAGCCGGCCACCGTGCCATCGGCGGCCAGCTGGATCTCGCGCAGGGGCGTGTTGAGATGCACCTCGCCGCCGCGGGCGCGCACGTACTCCACGATCGGCTCACAGAGGCGCTGGGGAGGATTGCCATCGAGGAAGGCCATGCGCGAGCCATCGCTTTCCTGCAGGAAGCGATTGAGGGCGGTCAGCACGACGGTGCTGGAGATTTCCTCAGGATTGATGAAGTTGAGCGCCTTGCTCATCGCAAGGAACACCTCGTCATTCACCCGCTCAGGGATGTTGTGCAGCTTCAGCCATTCCGTCCAGGAATACTGATCGCACTCCTCCACATAGCTCTGCCCCCGCAGGATTGCCGGCACCAGGCCGATGCCGAAAGCGATCTTCTCCGGCCAGGTGAGCATGTCATTGTTGCCCAGGATCGCCGCCAAGCCATTGAAAGGGGCCGGCAGATCAGGGAAGTCGAAACGGCTGTAGGTGCCGGGCACCTCCTTCTGATTGAAGATCATCGAGTGGCTCTTCCACTGCAGGCGATCCTCGATATCGAGCTCCTTGAACAGCTGGCGCATGTTGCGATAGGCGCCAAAGAAGATATGCAGGCCCGTCTCGTACCAATCGCCGTCCTCGTCCTGCCAGGCCGCCACCTTGCCGCCGAGCACGTCGCGGGCTTCGTACACCACCGGGGTGTGACCGGCGTCGCAGAGGTACTTGGCGCAGGACAGGCCAGCCAGGCCAGCCCCGGCAATGGCGACGCGCATGAGGATCCCGGACAAATCTGGTCGCAACCCTAAGTGGCGCCCCGGCCCCGCCAAGGGTGAACGCGCGCCGCCAAGGATGAATGGGGCCTGCCTGGAACCAACAGGCCAGCCGGAACGATGCGGCGCCACAGGGGTGCCGGCCCAAGCCGCCTGGGGCCAGAAACCCACCGGGCCTGAACCTTGACGAGCGAATGGAACCGAGTATCCCCAGGGTCCCGGCCCCCGGCCGTCCCAGCCAGAGCGCCAGCGGCAACGAACCCGATCAGGCGGATATCCAGCGGCAGCCAGGCTGGGCCCGGTAGGTCCAGGGGCCCTAGCCCGCGGCAGGGATCGTCAGCGCCGCCAGCCCCCGCCCGGAGCAGGGGTTCCTAAACTCGGTGGGATGCAGACGGTTGAACGGCTGCTGCCCTGGAGCCCGATTCGCCCGCGTCCCCCGCGCCCCGCCCCTCCCGATGGCTGACACCCTGCTGAAGTCCACCACCCGGCACATCCGGATCTTCACCGCCCGGGTGGAAAACGGCGATCTGGTGGCCGATCGCGACCAGCTCACCCTCGACATCGACCCGGACAACGAGTTCATCTGGGATGAGTCCAGCCTCGAAAAGGTGCGCGAGGGCTTCCGGCAGCAAGTGGCAGCCCAGGCCGGGGCAGACCTCAACGACTACACCCTGCGGCGGATCGGCTCGGAACTGGAGGGACTGATCCGTGCCCTGCTGCAGGCCGGTGAACTGCGGTACAACCCCGATGCCCGGGTGCT
>CAMBZX010000105.1 GCA_945872185.1 Synechococcus sp. UW140
GGCGGGGCCTCAGCGGCCAGGGGGGCCCTCTTCCTCCGCCTCGGGCGGCTGCTCAGGCAACAGCTGGGCCAGCAGGCCGGCCCCCATCAGGATCGCGCCCAGGCTGATCGCCAGGCCGCGATTGCTGGCGGCGGGGCCATCTAGCCAGCTACCGGCGGCCAGAAAGGCACCTCCCAGCAACAGAGTGGGCACCAGCACGATGCCCTTGGCGGTGCGATTGAGGCCCATCAGCTCGGCTCCAAGGCGCTGCAGGCCGGCGGGGTGGTGTCTGGATGGGCCAGACCGGCTGCGATCAGACCGCTGCCCATGTCCGCCTCCCCAGCCAGCCGGCTCACCTTGGCCAGCAGCAAGCCGTCATGCTCTCCCAATGGCCGCAAATTGACGCGGGTGCGGCGCGGCAGTTCCTGGCGCAGCCAGACCATGGCCGCGGCCTGATCAGCCGGCTCGACGCCAATGCAGGCCAGCTCCACGGCGTAATTGCGATTGCCATCGCCGATCTGCAGCAGGGTGGCCCTGCGCACCTGCAGCACCTCAGCCGCCAAGGCCGCACCGGGCCAGGCCATGACCAGAACCAGCAGCAGGGCCCACAAGGACGAGATTGGGGTGATCAGAGTTTTGAACCGCAACTGGGGCAATAGAGATGGGCACTGGCGGTGGTGGCGCCGCAGGCGCCACAATGGCGCACGGGATCGATGGCCAGTTCCGGATGGCTGGGTAGGCCCACCATCTGGGCGTTGCTGGCACCGGGCGGCACCATCGGATAACAGTTTTCGTTGCGCCGCACCTTCACATCGATGAAGGCCGGGCCAGGGTGGGCCAGGGCTTCCGCCAAGCGGGGCAGGAGGTCGGAACGTTCCGTGATCCGGTAGCCACGTACGCCAAAGGATTCAGCAAGGGCCGGGAAGTTGGGCATGCCGCCCGTCATTTCGGAGTTGGAATAGCGCTCTTCATAGAAGCTCTCCTGCCACTGCCGCACCATGCCCTGCCAACCGTTGTTGATCACCACCACCTTCACCGGCAGCTGGTACTGGGCCAAGGTGCCCAGTTCCTGGATGTTCATCAGGATGCTGGCATCACCGGCCACGCAGATCACCTGCTCTTCGGGGAAGGCCATCTGCACACCCATGGCGGCCGGCATGCCGAATCCCATGGTGCCGAGGCCGGCACTGCTGATCCAGCGGCGCGGGCCGGTGTTGAGGAACTGAGCCGCCCACATCTGGTGCTGGCCCACATCGGTGGTGTAGAAGGCGCCAGGGGCGAGTTGGCGCAGGGCCACCACCACCTCCTGTGGTGCGATCTCCCCCTCCGGGGCTGGCACCACCAGCGGGTAGTGCTGTTTCCAGCCCTCAATCCGCTTCAGCCAGGCCTCGGTGCGGCCGGCGGAATCGTCGCCGCTGGAGAGCCGCAACAGGGCTTCAAGCGCCGTGCGGACATCAGAAACCACCGGTACTTCCGGCAGTCGGTTCTTGCCCACCTCGGCGGCATCAATATCGATGTGAATCACCCGGGCCCTGGGGGCGAAGCTGTCGAGCCGCCCCGTGACCCGGTCGTCGAAGCGGGCACCGGCGGCGATCAGCAGATCGCACTCGGTGACGGCGAAGTTGGCGTAGGCCGTGCCGTGCATGCCCAGCATCCCGAGGGCCAGGGGATGGCGCTCGTCGAAGGCTCCCTTGCCCATCAAGGTGGTGGTGACCGGAATCCGGAAGCGCTCGGCCAGCACCTTGATGGCCTCATGGGCCGCCGAGCTGATGCTGCCGCCGCCCACATACAGCAGGGGCCGGTGGGAGTGATGGATCAGCTCCAGAGCCTTTTCGATCGCCTCGGGATGGGGCAGGGGCGCATGGCCGAAGCCAGCGGGGACGGCCGTTCCCGGCTCAACCGGGAGGTAATCGAACTCTTCAGTGCCCACATCCTTGGGCACATCAATCAGCACCGGCCCCGGCCGGCCACTGGCGGCGATCAGAAAGGCCTCGGCCACGATGCGACCGATATCGGCGGGGTTCCGCACGACCCAGGAGTGTTTCACGATCGGCAAGGTGATGCCGAAAATGTCGGTTTCCTGGAAGGCATCCGTGCCGATGGCTGCCCGCGGCACCTGGCCGGTGATCACCACCATGGGCACCGAATCCATCTGGGCCGTGGCAATGCCGGTGACCAGGTTGGTGGCACCGGGACCGGAGGTGCCGAAGCAGACGCCCACCTGGCCGGTGGCCCTGGCATAGGCATCAGCCGCATGGGTGCCGCCCTGCTCGTGGCGCACCAGGATGTGCTTCAGCCAGCCCCGCTCTTCAGCTTTGTAGAGCTCGTCGTAGATCGGCAGAATCGCACCGCCCGGGTAGCCGAAGATGTGCTTAACCCCGTGACGATGCAGGGCGTCCATCAGGGCATAGGCACCATTGACCCGCTGCACACCACCCAGGCCCTGGGGACCAGCCAGGTGGGGGGCGCTTGAGCCGTTGACCGCATGGAGGCGGTTGCCGGTCTGGGCAGGAGTGAGGGGCGTAAGCGTCACGGCTGCGGAGGGTGAGGGGGGAACCAACGGGCAAAAAAGAGCTGTAGGCCCCTTTCAGCGGAATGGACCAACCTTAGGGGGCCCGGCGCTGGCGAGGGGTTGACGGCGGCGGCTGTTGGCCATCGCCCGCAGAATCCGGGCCGGATCCAGCCACTGGCCGCGAAACCGCATCCCCCAGTGCAGATGGGGACCGGTGGTGCTGCCCGTGAGCCCCACATGGGCGATCGACTGACCGCTGCGCACTGGCTGCCCCAGGCCCAGGCGGATGGCGCCACTGCGGTAGGCGCCCCCCGCAACGGTGCCAGCCAGATGGCAATAGATGTGTTCATAGTCGCCGGAGCGGATCACCAGGCCATTGCCGCAGCCGCCATCGCGGATCAGCTCACTCACCCGGCCAGACCACCAGCTGCGCACCTCCGAGCCGAGGGGGGCCGCAATATCGACGCCGTAGTGGGGGCGGCGATCGCCGCCCAGGGGATGGGTGCGCATGCCGAAACCACTGGTGAAGCCGGCAAAGCTGGCCACCGGGAAGGTACCGCTCAACCAGGTGCTGGGGCTGAAGGCCTTGGCGGGCAGCGACGGCACGGCCAGCGACAGGCCTGCCGCTAGGGCCACCAACGGGCGGGGCCAGGGGCCAGGCCCGAGCCTGATGACCTGATCCCGGGCGGCCCTGGTGGCGGGGAAATCAGCCGAAGCAGCCGTGACCGAGAGCGACTGGCTCAAGCCGAGTTCCTGGCCCAGCGGCCGCCAAGGCGGCTCGGCCATCTCCAGTCGGTGCCGTTGTGGGGCCAGGGCACTGCTCAGCACGCGGCGCCCCGGCCAACGGGCCAAACCCGAACGGGGCCGATCAGAGAAGGCCCAGGGCATGCAGGGGGCCACGACCGCTGAGCAACTCCAGCAGGAAAGCGGAAAAACCGATCATGGCCAAGCGGCCGTTCCAGACCTCGGAACTGTTGCTCCAACCCCAGGCCCACTTGTCCTGGGGGTAAAGCTTCACCTTGGTGGGCAGCTCGGCGGCCTGGTCCAGATTCACCTCCGGGCCCGCCAGGGCCTGCTGTACCAGATCGGCCAGACCGGCGATGAAGGTGGGATCGATGTCGAGGGCTGGCACCCGCAAGAAATGGCGCACACCGGCTTCGGTGGCAATCTCCCGATATTCGATGTCGATTTCCTCGAGCGTTTCGATGTGTTCGCTGACAAAACTGATCGGCACCACCACCAGATCGTTCACGCCAGCAGCACCCAACTCCTCAAGGGCGTCCTCGGTGTAAGGCCTGAGCCATTCCACCGGGCCCACCCGACTCTGGTAGGCAAGCGTGTGCGGGTTGGTGTGCCCGAGCCGCTGCTGCAGGCGCTGCATGATCAGCTCGCTGCAGATCTGGATCTGCTCTTGATAGGGATCGCCCGCCTCCTCCACGTAGCTCTTGGGCACCCCATGGGCGCTGAAGAACACATGGGCCTGTTGCGGGAACTCGGCCGCTGCGATCTCCCGGGCAATCAGGCCCGCCATGGCATCGATGTAGCCGGGATGGTCGAACCAGCTGCGGATGCAGCGGATCGGCATGGCACTGAAAGCCGGATCGGCCTGGCGCAGCCGCTGCAACTCGCGGAAACTGGAGCCACTGGTGCTGATCGAGAAGTGGGGGTAGAGGGGCAGCACCACCACCTCCTCGATGCCATCGGCCTTGATGTCAGCCACCGCCGATTCGGTGAACGGATGCCAATAGCGCATGGCCACGTAGCTGGTGGCCTCCACTCCCCGTTGCCGCAGGGTGCTCTGCAGTTCGCGCGCCTGCTGCTCGGTGATCCGCCGCAGAGGGGAACCGCCACCGATCGAGCGGTAGGCCGCCTGGGATTTACCGCTGCGCAGGGTGCTGATCAACCAGGCCAGAGGTTTCTGCAGCGCCGGGATCGGCAGCCGGATGATCTCCGGATCGGCAAACAGGTTGTAGAGGAAAGGCCCCACATCCTGAATTCGCTCCGGACCGCCGAGGTTCAGCAGCAGCACGCCGACCCTGGCCATGCCCGAGCGCCTTAAAACGCGAAGCGTAACGCCGCCTTCCACCCAAGTGTTGCCCCTGGCCGCCACCAAGCCGGCTCGATAGGGTCCGGCCGAGTGCCTGAAGCCCATCCTGAGCGCCGATTCCGCCCCGACTCCCTTCGCCTGCCGCAGCAGCGCATGGATTGATACTGAGGCAGGGCCTGGCCCGGTGGCCAGTGGCCAGGCTGACCCGGCACCATGGGACCCCGAACTCAGTATCCAGCCGCCAGGACACGAACAGGGGCAGGGGGGAGATGGCGTTGGCGGCGGCAACACCGCGCGCCAAGACAGCGCCATCCATCACGACGTCGTTGCCGCTGACCTCGCTGTTGCTGGCAAGAAGGAGGTTGGCTTCGTTGAAGTGGGCTTCGCTGAAGCGGGCCTTGATGCGACTGGTCTCACCGAAGCTGGCCTCACTGAGGTTGGCCTCACTGAGGCTGAACTGGCTGAGGCTGATCTTGCTGACAGCAGCAGCGGTGTCGCCGCCATCGACGCTTCGCTTCGCGCCCGCAACCTGGCCTTGAAAGCGGCAGGGGTGCGCCTACGCCTGGAGCGGCGAGGAGCCTGGCTGGGCGTGCGGGGACCGCTCCCCTGTCGCCCCGGCAGTGACAGCGACAGAAGCAACGGCAACAGCCACAAGAGTGGGAGTGGCGGCGTCAAGGTCCAGCGGCTCAGTCTGGGGCTGCCGGCCAGTGCGGCCGGACTGCTCGAGGCGGAAGTGCGCCTGCTCCAGCTGCAGCAGCAGCTCGCCGAGGGAAGCTTCGCCTGGCTCCAGGAGCCGTCGCCAGCAACGGCGGCCA
Source organism: Synechococcus sp. UW140 (assembly GCA_945872185.1). Lineage (GTDB taxonomy): Bacteria > Cyanobacteriota > Cyanobacteriia > PCC-6307 > Cyanobiaceae > Cyanobium. The sequence continues at coordinate 5,354 of CAMBZX010000105.1, forward strand.
GTGCGTCGGCGCCCTCGCCCGCAGTGCTGGCCCTGGCTGAGCGGCCTACGGCTGGGCAGTCCCGACCAATCCCGGTGTCAGCCTGGCCAATCCAGGCTGCCGCCGCTGCTGCCCCACCAGCGCCCTCCCTGCTGGCGGCGCTTGAGGCGTTCGAACTGGCCTTCTTCGCCGATCCCCGCCGCCGCCGCCAGCCGGCCGGCAGCCGGTCCACCTGGCGCGCGGCCTACCGGCCCTACCTGCGACGGCTGCTACGCCTGGCGCCGGAACGCACTGAGCTCAGCCAGGAGCTGCTGCTGCAGGTGCTCGAGAGCTATGAGCTGGCCAGTCGCAGCCGCCAGCAATGCGGCATCGCCCTGGCGGCCCTGGCCTCGCACCGGGCGATCCCCCTGCCTGGGGACTGGCGGGAGCGCAGCGGCGGCTACGGACTGCATGTGGCCCGCTTCCGCCAACTGCCCTTGGACAGCGCCATTCTCGAGCTGGTGGAGCGCATCCCCAATCCACGCTGGCGTCTGGCCTATGGCCTGATGGCCACCTACGGCCTGCGCAATCACGAGGTGTTTTTCTCGGATCTCTCCGCCCTGGCGCCAGGGGGCGACCGGGTGCTGCGGGTATTGCCCACCAGCAAGACCGGTGAGCATCAGGTCTGGCCCTTCCAACCGGAGTGGGTGGAGCGCTTCGAGCTGGAGCGGCTCGGCGGCGAAGTCGGGGCCCTGCCCGTCGTGGCCACCGACCTGCGGCGCACCACCCTGCAGCAGGTGGGGCGCCGGGTGGCTGAGCAGTTCCGCCGCTACGACCTGCCGCTCACCCCCTACGACCTCCGCCATGCCTGGGCGGTGCGCACAATCCACATCGGCCTGCCCGACACGGTGGCAGCGCGGATGATGGGCCACTCGGTGGCGATCCATACCCGCACCTATCACCACTGGATCACCCGCCGCGATCAGCAGCAGGCCGTCGATGCCGCCCTGGCTCGGATGCGGGGGGCTGGAACCGGCTGACCGGAAGCGGCCGACCTGATCGGACGGCCCTGCGGCAAGGTCTGGTCGCCAGAACCAGCACCCCAAGCGGCGCGGCAACCGCCAGAGTGGGCGCCCGCAGAACACCCCCCGTGACCCTGTCCCCACGCTCCGGCCCGTCACAGCCGCCGCTGGCCACGGAGACGCTGGCGACAACGGGTGCACCAACTGGTGAACCCGTGGTGGCAGCAGCCGGCACAGACCTTGACCAGGCCGCCCAGGACCTCGGCATGGGTGGCGACCTGGCTCCCGAAGCCGATCAGCAGGGCTACCGCCGCCGGATGGAGCGTCGCCGCGAGGTGCAGCGCCAGCGGGTGGGGGAACGCACTCTTGAGAAGGGGCTGGTGCTGGTGTTCACCGGCGAGGGCAAGGGCAAAACCACAGCAGCCCTGGGCCTGGTGCTGCGCACCCTTGGCCACGGTGAGCAGGTGGCGGTGGTGCAGTTCATCAAGGGGGGCTGGCAACCGGGGGAAGCCCGGGCCCTGGAGCTGTTTGGCGAAGCCCTTCACTGGCATGCCCTGGGCGAAGGCTTCACCTGGGAAACCCAGGATCGCGATCGCGATCGGGAGCTGGTGCAGCGAGCCTGGCAGCAATCCCTCACCTATCTGGCCGCTGCCGATCGCAAGCTGGTGGTGCTCGATGAGGTGAACGTGGCGCTCAAGCTCGGCTACCTCGATCCCGACCAGGTGCTGGCGGGCCTGGACCTCAGGCCGCCCCTCACCCATGTGGCGCTCACGGGGCGCGGCGCCCCGGCGGCACTGCTGGAGCGGGCCGACCTGGTGACGGAGATGAAACTGGTGCGCCACCCCTTCCGCGAACAGGGGGTGAAAGCCCAGGCCGGGATCGAATACTGAAGGCCCGCCAGCCAGGCGTTGATACCGTGGTAATAAGGCCCAACGACGGCGGACTGGGCGACCCCGAGCAGACGCCGGGGAAAGGCTTGCTACTGTTCGCCCGATAGAAGGTGCTGATGGCCTACAAACGCGTCCTGCTCAAGCTCAGTGGAGAGGCGCTGATGGGAGAACAGGGTTACGGAATCGATCCCGCCATTGTTCAGTCCATCGCCACCGATGTGGCGGAGGTGGTGGCCACAGGCACCCAGCTGGCCATCGTTGTCGGCGGCGGCAACATCTTTCGCGGCCTCAAAGGATCGGCTGCCGGCATGGATCGGGCCACCGCCGATTATGTCGGCATGCTTGCCACCGTGATGAATGCCATCACCCTGCAGGACGGACTGGAGCGGACCGGCATCCCCACCCGCGTGCAGAGCGCGATTTCAATGCAGGAGGTGGCGGAGCCTTACATCCGTCGCAAGGCCATCCGCCATCTGGAGAAGGGCCGGGTGGTGATCTTCGGGGCCGGTTGCGGCAACCCCTTCTTCACTACAGACACCACGGCTGCCCTGCGAGCCGCGGAAATCGGTGCCGATGTGGTGCTCAAGGCCACCAAGGTGGATGGGGTTTACGACAAGGATCCGGCCAAACATGCCGATGCCGTTCGCTACCAGAGCCTCACCTTCCTGGATGTGCTCAGCGGCGAACTGGAGGTGATGGACTCCACGGCCATCGCCCTCTGCAAAGACAACGCCATTCCGATTGTGGTGTTCAACCTCTTCGGCAAGGGCAATATCGGCCGTGCCGTCTCCGGCGAGCCGATCGGCACCAGCATCGTGCCGGCCCGCTGAACCACATCCCTGTCCTTTCCTTTTCCCTGCTTCTTCCCACCATGGACATCGAAGCCAGCATGCGCAAGTCGGTGGAATCCACCCAGCGCACCTTCAATACAATTCGCACCGGCCGCGCCAATCCATCCCTGCTGGACAAGATCAACGTCGAGTATTACGGCGCTGAAACCCAGCTCAAGTCCCTGGCCACCATCTCCACACCCGATGCCCAGACGATCCAGATTCAGCCGTTTGATGGCAAATCGATCGGCCTGATCGAGAAAGCAATCGCCTTGAGTGATCTCGGGCTCACCCCCAACAACGACGGCAGGGTGATTCGGATCAACATTCCACCGCTCACCGAGGAGCGGCGCAAGGATTTTTGCAAGCTGGCGGCCAAGTACGCCGAAGAAGGCAAGGTGGCACTGCGTAACATCCGCCGTGACGGCATTGATCGCATTAAGAAGCTGGAAAAAGACGGCGAACTCTCCGAAGATCAGAGCCGCGACGAGCAGGAGAAGATCCAGAAATTCACGGACCGCTTCATCACCGAGCTGGAGAAGCACCTCGCCGAGAAGGAAGTTGACATTCTCAAGGTCTGAGACGTCGTGAGAGCGCAAACCAATGGCTGACAGCGATGTCATTGTGGTCGGCGCAGGGGCGGCGGGTGCGGCGGCCGCCTTCCACCTGGCCCAGCGGGGCCGGCGGGTGCTGCTGCTGGAGCGCCAGGGCCCGGGCCGGTCGAAACCGTGCGGCGGTGGCATGGCGGCCTCGGTGCAGCGCTGGTTCCCCTTTGATCTGACACCCGCCATCGACCAGGTGATCAGGCGGGTGTGCTTCACCTGGTGCCTGGAGGATCCTGTCGTGGCCGAGCTTCCCGGCGATGCCCCCTTCTGGATCGTGCGCCGGGCGCTGTTGGATCAGTTCCTGGCAGAGCGGGCGGTAGAGGCGGGTGCCGAATGGCGCCATGGGGCCGATGTCGTCGCCCTGGAACGGCGAGAGGGGCTCTGGCGGGTGGGCCTCGGGGATGGTCAGGAGCTCAGCGCCAGCGGGGTGGTGATCGCCGATGGCTCGGGCTCTACCCTGGCCCGGCCCCATGGACTCGGGTCGCCCCGTCCCCGCTATGCCGCCACGGTGTCGGTGGAGGTGGAGGCAAACCTTGAGCAGCAGCCGGACACGGCCCGCTTTGAGTTCGGCCTGGTGCACCATGGCTTCTGCTGGGCCTTCCCGCGGCTGGGCGGCTGGAGCATCGGTGTGGGCACGTTCATCGGTCAGCAGGAGGCGGATTCCGAGGCGGTGCTGGCGGCCCTGTTGCCCAGTCTCGGCCTGCCTGCTGACGCCGGCCGGCGCCAGCACGGTCGCCTGCGCATCTGGGATGGCCACCATCCCCTGCATGGCCGTGGACCAAGCGCCACCGGCCTGCTGGTGGCCGGTGATGCCGCCTCCCTCTGTGATCCTTTCCTGGCGGAGGGCCTGCGGCCGGCGCTGATGAGCGGCTGTCGGGCCGCCGAGGCCCTGGACAGCTGGTTGGACGGCGACCAGGACTCCCTGGCGCTCTACAGCCGCCGTCTGCGCGAGGACTGGGGCGAATCGATGGCCTGGGGCAAGCGCATTGCCCAAGTGTTCTATCGCTTGCCCAAGGTGGGCTATCAACTGGGCATCAAGCGCCCCACCGCCCCCCAGCGGATTGCCCAGATTCTCTC
>CAMBZX010000106.1 GCA_945872185.1 Synechococcus sp. UW140
TGGTGGCGTCAGCAGTTCGCCAACCCCTCCAGTCGCCTCTACCGGCCGGCACTGGAAGCGGCCGCCGCCGTGGAGATCGCCCGCGGCCAGGTGGCCGCCGCCCTGGCGATGCCCAGCACAGCGGTGATTTTCACCAGCGGCGCCACCGAAGCCAACAACCTGGCCCTCAAAGGCGTTGCCGAAGCCGCCCTCGAGCGCGGCGAGCGGCGCCGGGGCCTGATCACCCTGGCCACCGAACACCGGGCGGTGCTCGATCCGCTGGCCTGGCTGGACCGCCATGGGTTCCCTCTCACCGTGCTGCCGGTGCGATCCGATGGCCTGCTGGATCCCCAACGGCTAGCAGACGCCCTCAGTGCCGACACCCTGCTGGTGTCGGTGATGGCCGCCAACAACGAAATCGGCGCACTGCAGGATCTAGCCACCATCGGTGCCCTCTGCCGCCAGCACGGTGCCCTGTTCCACTGCGACGCCGCCCAGGCGGTGGGACACATCCCCCTGGCGATGGCCGCGCTGGGCATCGATCTACTGAGCCTCAGCGGCCACAAGCTCTATGGCCCCAAGGGCTGCGGGGCCCTGCTGCGCCGTGACGGCGTCGCCCTCGCCCCCCAGCAGCACGGCGGCAGCCAGGAAGGGGGCCTGCGGGCCGGCACCCTGGCGGTACCCCTGCTGGTGGGTCTGGGGGCAGCGGTGGAGCTGGCCCTGGCAGACCAGACCGAGCGTGGCGCCCGGCTCACGGCCCTGCGGGATCGCCTCTGGGAAGGCCTGGAGCGGCTGGGGGGGGTGCAGCTCAATGGCCCGCAGCGCCAGCGCCTGGGCCACAATCTCAATGTCTGCATCGCGGGCGTCGACGGCCAGCGGCTGCACCGACTGCTGCGCGCCGAACTGGCGGTGAGCAGCGGCTCGGCCTGCAGTCAGGGCAGACCCTCCCATGTGCTGGCAGCCCTCGGCCGCAGCCGCCTCCAGGCCGCCGCCGCCATCCGCTTCGGGCTGGGCCGCGACACCACGGCGGCCGACATCGATCGGGCCCTGGCGGCCGTGGCCGCAGCCCTGGCCGAACTCCGGCATCCCATCTAGCTTTCAGCGATCCGCAGGCCCCGTCATGACCGCCCCAGTACCCGGTCGTGCGGCCCCCCGCCTCAACATCGGCGATGCCGTCCATGACGGCTGGCAGGCCTTCTGCCGCAGCCCCGGCGCCTTCGTGCTGTTTGCCCTGCTGCTCTGGGGCCTGCAGGTGTTGTTCCAGCTGTTGCAGGCCCGCATCGGCACCCCCAACACGGGGCTCTCCGCCAATCCCCTGGATTGGCTCCTGGCCCTGGTGGGTGTGGTGGGCAGCCTCGCCAGTTACTTCTGGGGCACGATCGGCATGGTGCGCGGCGCCCTGATGGGCCTCGATCGCGGCCGCCCCCGCTTCGCCGATCTAATCCGCTGGGATAGCGGCGCCATCGCCCGCCTGTTCTGGGCCTCCCTGCTGCTGGGAGCCCTGCTGCTGGCCGCCCTGGCGGCGATCATGGTCGTGGTGGGAGGCCCCCTGGGCTTCCTGGCGGCCCTCGCCGACGCCAGGGCCGGCGACCTGGCGCCGGGGCTGCAACTGGTGATCCTGCTGCTGGCGGTGCTGCTGCTGCTACTGGTGGGCTTCTGGCTGGTGGGGCTGATCTACCTGAGCGTGAATCAGCAATTCCAGGCCCAGATCTCCCTGCGCGAACAGCTGGGCCCCTGGGCCACCCTGCGGCGCAGCCGCGCCCTGGTGGATCCCCACTGGCCGTTGCTGCTGCTGCTGGTGATCGTCGAGGGGCTGCTCAGCCTGCTGGGGGTGCTGGCCTGCTTCGTGGGCTTCTTCGTGGCCTGGCCGGTGGTGGTGTGTGTCTCCACCGCGGCCTACCGCCAGCTGCTGGTGCTGGAGGCCGCGCAGCCGCCCTTGCCCGAGGCCAACCCCACCCCCTAACCCCAGCGAACGCTCAACACCACAAAGCCCAGCACCCCCACCAGCGCCAGCAGCACCTGGGCCAGCCGGCTGACCAACATGCCGGCCACCACCGCCAGGCCCACCTGCAGCGAGCGCTGCAAGCGCAGCAGGCCGAACGGCCCCAGGGCCGTGGGGGCGCTCAGCAGTTCACCCAGGCTGGCGCCGAGCAGCGGCCCCAGCAGGGCTCCCAGCAGCGGCCCGCCGACCGGCAGCGCCGGCAACAGGCCCAGAAGTCCCACCACCAAGCCGATCGCGGCGCCGATGTAGGCCCAGCGGGTGGCCTGCAAGCGGGCGGCGCCAAGCAGCAGTCCCAGGGCCTCCGCCCCCCAGCCCAGCAGCAGAATCACGCTGCCGAACAGCAGCGTCGGCCAGGCCGTGGCCCAGCCCACCGCCGCCACCCAGAGCAAGGCGCCGAGCGGCAGCAGGGCCAGACCAGGCAGCACCGGCAGCAGGGTGCCGGGGATCGCCAGCACCTGAACGAGCAGTGCTGCCCACCAGAGCAGATCGCTACGGGCCAGTTCCGTCATGGCAGGCAAGACAAGCGAGAGAAGCAGCGGTAATGGAGACGGCAGCCGAGCCATCGTCAGCCGCGGCGCCGAGTCAGCCGCGGCGCCGGGCCAGCCGCAGCTTGGCGGAGCGGCTGCGGGGATTGGCCTCGGCCTCGGCCGCCTCGGCCACCAAGGGGCGCCGGGTGATCCGCTCCAGCCGCTCATCAGCCAGGAAGGCCTGCTTGACGCGCCGATCCTCGAGTGAATGGAAGCTGATGACCGCCAGCAGACCACCCGGTAGCAGCCAGTCGGGGGCCCGCTGCAGCAGGCGATCAAGCTGGCCGAGTTCGTCGTTGACGGCGATGCGCAGGGCCTGGAAGGTGCGGGTGGCCGGATGCAGGCGGCCGCGCCGGGCCGGAGGCGGGAAACAGCCGCCGATCACATAGGCCAGATCCGCGCTGCTGCGGCCGCTCCAGGGGCGCTCCGCCACCAGGCGCCGGGCGATGCGGCGCGACAAGCGCTCCTCGCCGTAGGCATAGATCAGATCCGCCAGCTCGCTCTCCTCCAGCCGGTCGATCAGCTGCGCCGCCGTCTCGCCGGCCTCGGGATTCATGCGCATGTCGATCGGCCCATCGGCGCGGAAACTGAAGCCCCGGGCCGCCACATCGAGCTGGGGGCTGCTGACGCCGAGATCGGCCAGCACCCCAAGCAGCGGCCCGCTGGGGGTGTAGTCGCCGAAGCTGGTAGCCACGATCGTGACGCGATCGCCAAAAGGCGCCAGGCGCTCGGCGGCGGCGGCGCGGGCGGTGGGATCGCGATCCAGGCCGATCAGTCGCAGCTGCGGATGAGCCTCCAGCAGCAGGGCGCTGTGGCCGCCGCCACCGAGGGTGGCATCGAGCAGCAGGGGCGGCTCGCCACCTGGTGGGAGCGGCAATTCGGCGAAGGCGGCCAGCACCTCGGTGGCCAGCACGGGGAGATGGGAATAGGGGGCGGAGTCCATCGATCCGTCCTAGACCCAGCCCCCTTCTGAGCGGTTAACCAACAGCTCCAGACCTCCGGACCCAGGCCGGGCCGGGCGAGCAGGGTCACGGCGGGATTCGGTAGGTCATCTCAGACAGCCATGCCGCCAGACAGCCATACCGCCAGGACAGCCATACCGCTAGGACAGACGTCGACAACAGCCTGAGCAAACTACGAGCTCAGATTCTCCTCCAATCAACGACGACTCTTCATCAGCGAGCAAGCCATTGTCAGCTCGCTGAGTTCCTGATCGCGTCCAGACCCTGCAACTGGAGATGCACCGCGAACTTCACGCCGCCCTTGCCAGCCAGGCCTCAAGGTCGCTGGGACCCTCGAAATCAAGCAGGGCTTCCGCCAGGGTTTCCAGTTGCTCCAGCGGCAGGGCTCGGAGGCGGGCCTCCTGCTTGGGACTGAGCTGGCCGCAGCGACGACGAAGCAGGCGGAGGGCCATCTCCAGCTCGCCCTCCTGGCGGCCTTCCTGGCGGCCTTCCTGGCGGCCTTCCAGACGACCCTGCCCAAAGATCTCGCGGTACGCCACGCTCTGGGTGAAGTCTTCAAGGGTGATGCCGCCCATGGCGCAGAGCTCCTCCAGCGATCGTCCGTTAAACCTTGCGATCACGATAGCGGCGATCACATCCGACAAAGCATGGGCATCCGTTGTGCCAGCCACTTGCTGGCGGATGGCGGCACTGCTGGCCGCCACCTGCTCCTCCGGCTGCACCAGGAGCGCCAGGGCGCGGAGCAGAGGCGGTGCCATGGGGTCATCCGCAGCAGGCTGCAGCTCGATCCAGTGCACCCGTTCCCGCACAAACTCCGCCACCGCCTGCGGCCGGCCGAAGTTGAGGTTCCGGTGGGGGCAGATCACCACCACCCGCCAGTGGTCGAGGCTGGCCTCCTGCTGCAACCAGCGGCCGCACTCCGCATAGAGGCGCCGCAGGAAGCTCGGATCGGCGGCCATCTGGGCCTCCAGGATCACCGCCGGCAGCTCCGGCCGCTGCGGCGGTGGCAGAAACAGCCCATCCAGCCGATGTTCCCGCTCTTTGAGCACCGGTGCCGAGAAGCGGTAACCGCCGGCATCCGCCGGCAGATCAGCCTGCAGCTGCAGGATCCAGTCGGGCTGGTTCTGAAACACCCAGTAGAAGAGCTTGTCGCTGACGCTCACAGCTACGCACCCCGACCACCGGCTCAGCCCAGGCTCTCACCTGGGACCCAGGAACGGCTCCGTGATGCGGCAGTGGTCCCGCCAGGCCAGCCAGGGGCCGGAGCGAGCCAGTCAGCCAGAATGTCCCATACCATCGCGAACCCAACCAGCGGTCAGACCCTGGGCCAGGACGGTCTGGTGCTGAAAGGAGCTGATGGGTTGGGAGTCCGACGCGGAGTGCGACACAAACCCTTCCGGCATCGGCATCGGGACCTTCCTAAGATCCCCGCATCCATGAGCAGCCCACGGCCCCATGACGCAGCTAGAAACGCGCACGGAGCCGATGGTGATCAACTTCGGCCCCCATCACCCCTCGATGCATGGGGTGCTGCGGCTGGTGGTCACCCTGGACGGCGAAGACGTGGTGGACTGCGAGCCGGTGATCGGCTATCTGCACCGCGGCATGGAGAAGATCGCCGAGAACCGCACCAGCGTGATGTACGTGCCGTACGTCAGCCGCATGGACTATGCCGCCGGCATGTTCTACGAGGCGATCGTGGTGAATGCCCCCGAGCGGCTGGCCAACGTGCCGGTGCCGAAGCGGGCCAGCTATATCCGGGTGCTGATGCTGGAACTGAACCGCATCGCCAACCATCTGCTGTGGCTTGGCCCCTTCTTGGCGGACGTGGGCGCCCAGACCCCCTTCTTTTACATCTTCCGTGAACGGGAGATGATCTACGACCTCTGGGAAGCCGCCACCGGCCAACGCTTGATCAACAACAACTACTTCCGCATCGGTGGGGTAGCGGTGGATCTGCCCTATGGCTGGCTGGAGAAATGTGCGGACTTCTGCGATTGGTTCGGTCCCAAGATCGATGAATACGAAAAACTGATCACCAACAACCCCATCTTCCGCAAGCGGGTTGAAGGGCTGGGAATTGTCAGCCGCGAGCAGGCGATCAACTGGAGCCTGTCGGGGCCGATGCTGCGCGCCTCCGGCGTGCCCTGGGATCTGCGTAAGGTGGATCATTACGAGTGCTACGACGACTTCGACTGGGATGTGGCCTGGGAGAAAGAAGGCGACTGCTATGCCCGCTATCGGGTGCGTCTGCAGGAGATGCGCGAATCGCTGAAAATCCTGCGCCAGGCGATCACGATGATTCCCGGCGGGCCAACTGAAAACCTCGAGGCCCATCGCCTGGCCGAAGGCAAGGGCAGCGAATGGTTCGGCTTTGATTACCAGTACGTGGCCAAAAAAGTGGCACCCACCTTCAAGATTCCCTCAGGCGAGCTCTACACCCGGCTCGAATCCGGCAAAGGAGAAATCGGCGTGCTGATTCAGGGCAACGACGATGTCACCCCCTGGCGCTTCAAGATCCGCGCCGCCGACTTCAACAATCTCCAGATCCTGCCCCACATCCTCAAGGGAGCCAAAGTGGCAGACCTCATGCCGATCCTGGGTTCGATCGATGTGATCCTGGGTTCGGTGGATCGCTGAAGCAGCCACCCATCCTGAGCCGCTTCTTGGCCCGGATTCGCGCTAGCGGTTTTTTGCTGCCGGCCGGCCTCACGGGCTACCTGTGGCTCAAGGGCGCTCACCCCTTGCTGCCGGGCTTCAGCTGCCCGCTGCGGGCCCTCACTGGCATTCCCTGCCCCACCTGCTTTCTGACCCGCGCCACGGCAGCTGCACTACGCGGTGATCTGAGCGGCTCGCTGCAGCTGCATGCCTTCGGCCCGCTCGCCGCCGCAGCCTTGCTGTGGTGGTCGATCACGGCAATCCGCCAGCGGCGCCTGCTGCCGGCGGACCTGCCGGCCTGGCCGCTGGGCCTGACAGCCGTGGGGCTGCTGGCCTACTGGCTGCTACGGCTGGGGCTCGGCTTTGGCCTGGGCCTGCACGGAGCTCCGGGGTTTCCAGCAGACCCAGCCGGCTGAAGCCGATCAGCTGATCAAGCCCTTGTGGTAGGCAGCGTTCTGCAGATAGAACGTGCTCACCGGCACGGCAACAAGCGCACCAAGGCCACAGGTGCACACCGTCACCACCGCGACAAGCAGCCAGGCCAGAATCTCAATCCCCAGAAAACTCATACCGTTAGAAGAGCGATATACAGCCCGAAAGGAAGCGGCAAATGCATCAGTTATGGACTGATTGGTGAGGAAAATACGATTCACATAGACCGGCATGACCAACAAGACGGCCAGGCCAGGAAGAACGCACAACACCAAGCCGACGCCCGCAACCAGGGAAAACAGAAATCCTGCCAGCAGATAACGCAGAGGGCGCCTCAACAGAGCCGCAAAGGCAGTATTCACGGTGATCGTCTCGCCGCCGTGGTAGTACATTGCAGGCACTGCGATAAATAGCACGCCAACTAAGCTGGAGAGAATCGAGAAAGGGAGTTGGCCCAGCTGGCCAAGGGCACTGGAGAGAGCGACAACGCTATCACCGGAGTTGCCGCCGATACCCAATCCAACAAGGGCAATCACGCAATAAACCCCGAAACCCACAGCAGCCAGGGCCACCGCGACAATCCAGATCAACAGGATTGTCGGGATATGAGCCAGAAAAGCCTCCCAGGACTTGTTAATTGTAGGCTGTTCGTAGGCCAGAGACGCAGCCATGGACAAGGGGCGAAATCCTCAACATGATGGCAGTCGCCAACTGTCAGCACAACCAGGGCAATGCATTCCGACAACTGGCTGCTACTCCACCGCACCGTGCGCTTCGGCGACACCGATGCCGCCGGCGTCATGCACTTCCATCAGCTGTTGCGCTGGTGCCATGAGGCCTATGAGGAGAGCCTGGAGGCCTTCGGTGTGGCGCCCGCCTGCGTGTTTCCGATGGCGGCGGCAGATCGACCCGCCGGCCTGGAAGCGCCGGCCGTGGCCCTGCCGATCGTGCACTGCAGCGCCGATTTCCGCCGGCCCCTGGTCTGCGGCGACCCCCTTGTGATCGAGCTGGAGCCTGTGCGGCTTGATCCCGGCAGCTTCGAGGTGCGCTATCGCTTCCAGCGCGTCCGTACCGGCGAGGAACCCGTGGACGCAGCCCTGGGCCTCACTCGCCATCTGGCAATCGAGCCTGCCAGCCGCCTTCGCTGCAGCCTGCCCGATCCGGTCCAGCGCTGGCTGGAGGCCGCCGCCGTCGCCTCCGGTGGCATTCGTCCTGTGTGAACAGGCCCGGCCAGCGGCGTCAGAGCAGCTCCCGGAATTGCTGAGGCGTGAGCCCGGCATCCCTGGCGATGGCCCCCATGGTGATCGCGTTGATGGGGTCGTGGCGCGGAATCACTAAGCGGCGTTCGCCATTGCTGAGGATCAGATGACCCGACTCCCTCACAACGCGATAGCCCAGCTTCTGGAACACCCTGACGGCCTCCTTCTGGCTGATCCCAGGCAATCGCGGCATCAGAGGGCCAATTCCAGCGTTTCCACGTGCTTCACGCCCGCTTCTTCCGCCTCCACCTCCAACCAGAGGGTGATGGCCTCGCGGATGTTGGCCAGGGCCTCGTCGCGGCTGGTGCCCTGGGAATGGCAGCCGGGAAGGTCGAGGCAGCTCACCGACCAGCCCTCATCGGTCTGCAGCAAGCGGATCCTGTACGACACTCTGATCTCCTGCGCCTGCCTGGAACCTAGCCACCGCACGGAGACGACCCCGGCCCAGCTCTGATCCCCATGCCCCGCCACTCTGCAGACGTGGACCCGCGCGCTGCCGGAGCAGGGCGCGGCTGCTGATTCAGCGCCCCCCCAGCCACTCCCGCCAGCGGCCACGCTGCCACTTGCCGGCCTCGCTGGGCACCAGCTCGGGGCAGGGCCACCAGGTGCGGGGCCGCTCCGCGGCGGGCCAGGCAGCCACCAACTGCTGCAGAGCGTCGATCAGGGCAGCGGCATCGGCTCCGGAGTGGGCCCGCACCAGGGCCACCAGGCGTTGTCCCCAGAGGGCCTCGTCCACACCCAGCAGCAGCACCGCCTCCAGGGGCAGGCCCTGGGCACGGGCCTGTTCCCGCAGCCGCGCCTCCAGCTGCTCGGGGAACACGGTTTCACCGCCGCTGCTGATGGCGCCATCGAGGCGGCCCAGCAGCTCCAGGCCAGCGGCTCCAAGCCGGCCGGCATCGCCACTGCGCCACCAGCCATCGGCCGTCAGCGGCAAGGGCCGCAGGCCACCGTGCTCCAGCCAGCCCAGGGCCAGGCGCGCGCTGCGCAACTCCACCGCACCGTCATCGACCGCCAGCCGCAGGGCCACATCGTCCAGCGGCGGGCCGCAACCCTGTTCGCCGGCCAGAAAGCGCTGCGGCGGCAGGGCGCACACCATCGCCGCCGTTTCGGTGGCGCCGTAGCAAGGAGCCAGGGGCAGGCCCTCCGCCCGCGCCTGCTCCGCCAGCGCCACCGGCAGCGCCGCCCCACCCACCCAGATCACGGCGCAGCGCCGCAACCAGGCCACCCCGGCGGGCTCCGCCAGCAGCCGGGCCAGCTGGGTCGGCACCAGGGAGAGCACGGCCGGCCGATCGGGCGGCAGGGGCACGGCCGCCAGCAAGGCTGCGGGCTGGCGCAACAGCGCCGGCGCCAGCCACTGCAGCAGGGCGCCGCTGTGTCGCGCTCGCAGCAACGGCAGCAGACCGCTGACGTGGTGCAGCGGCAGGGGGTCCAGATGCAGGCAGGCCGCTGGATCCAGGCCCAGAGCCGCCAGCCAGCGGCTGCTGGCCGCCGCCGAGGCCTGCAGATGGCGCAAGGGCTGCAGGCACCAACGCCGCTCTCCCGCGCTGCCGCCACTGCCGAGCAGCACCGCGGGCTGCCCCGCGGCCAGGGCCCGGCCCAGGGCGGCGACGACCCCGTGCTGACGCAGGGCTTCGGCCAAGCGCTCCTGCTCCCCCGGCCCCGCCAGCGCCACGATGCGCCCCTGGCCCCAGGCCGCCTCCAGCGCCGCGGCCCAAGGCGCCGGTTCGCCGGCGAGCGCCAACAACAGGGGCTCGGGTGTCGTCATCGGCCGCCTGTCGTCATCGAGCCTCTGCCGCCGCCGCCCACACCAGCTCCGGATCGGAGTCACACAGCGCACCGGCCGGCCGCCAGCCGGGAGCCAGCCCCGGCGCCGTCGGCGTCGGTCCGTCCTGCTGCAGGGCCGCCAGATGGGCC
>CAMBZX010000107.1 GCA_945872185.1 Synechococcus sp. UW140
GTCACCACATAGCCCTGGATGTCCAGGCCCCGCCGGCCGGCCCGACCCGCCATCTGCAGGAACTCACTGCCCATCAGCGCCCTATGGCCCCGCTCAGTGCGCTTGGAGAGCGCCGAGATCACCGTGGTACGGGCGGGCATGTTGATGCCAGCCGCCAGAGTTTCGGTGGCGAACACTACCTTGATCAGGCCCTGCTGGAACAGCTCTTCAATCAGTTCTTTCCAGGCCGGCAGCACACCGGCGTGGTGGGCGGCGATGCCGCGCAGCAGCGCATCCGCATGGCCGCCATCCCGCACCGCTTCCGGTGCCGCCGCCACATAGGCATCAAGGCGGGCGCGGATGCGGGCCTGCTCCTCGGGCGTCACCAGGCAGACCTTGCTCAGATCGCGCAGGGATTTATCGCAGCCGCGGCGACTGAAGATGAAATAAATGGCCGGCAACATCTGCCGCTCCGCCATCTGAGCCACCACAAAGCCGATCGGCGGCGCCTCCGGCTGGGGTGGGCGCGCCTCCTTCGGCCCTTTGCGACGGGTGGTTTTTGGAGGCCGCCACACCTTGCAGTTGGGATGGAGCGCCGTGCCCTCGTCGTTGAGCAGGGGATGAAGTCCCTTGGCACTGCAGAAACTGAACGCCAGGGGCACGGGTCGGAAATCGCTGTGCACCAACCGGGTGGGGCCATGCACCTTCTCAATCCAGTCGGTGAGCTGACCGGCATTGGCCACCGTGGCCGAGAGGGCCACCAGTTGCACCCGGCTCGGGCAATGAATGATCGATTCCTCCCAGACAGTGCCGCGCTGGGAATCGTTCATGTAGTGGCACTCATCGAGCACCACGGCCTCCACATCGGCCAGGGGATCATCACCCTCGCGATCGATCTCCGCATACAGCATGTTGCGGAAGATCTCGGTGGTCATCACCACGATCCGCGCCTCGCGGTTGAGGCTCAGGTCACCGGTGAGCAGGCCGACATTGTGATCGCCGAACTGGTCGCGGAAATCGCGCAACTTCTGGTTGGAGAGGGCCTTGAGCGGCGTGGTGTAAAAAACTTTCTGGCCGTGGGCCAGGGCCCGGTGGATGGCGTACTCCCCCACCAGCGTCTTGCCCGAACCGGTGGGAGCACTCACCACCACCGAGTGCCCTTGGCTGAGCGCATCGATCGCCTCCAGCTGAAAGGGATCCAGCGGAAAGGGGAATAGCTCGCCCAGGGGCGGCACGGAGCCGGTGATGGGGCGATCAGGCATGGCCCAATCCTATGGGGTAGGGGCTGCCCGATGAGGTGATGGCGGCCCGGGTCGGGGGCTGCAGGCCGGAAGCACGGGTGGGGTGCCGCGCTGACCAGGCCGGCAAGCCAACCGATTCGGTCAGCGCCAGCCAGCGCGACAACGGCGGGCCATCGCCAGCGGCAGACCGAAGGCACAAAGCGGCGCCCCTGGGATCAACCCGAACGTGACGGGCTGGAGGCATGCCGAGCAGAAGAACTAGCCGAGCACAAGCATCAGTCTTCTTCCAGCAGCGCCTCGACTCGCCCCGTGCTGACAGCTGCCACCAGGGCGGCGTGATCGCGAGCCGTCTGATCGGCATAGGCCAGGGCGAACTGAGCCAGGGCTCGATCGAATTTGCCCCCCTTGCCGAGATAGCCGCTGATCCTGGCGCCGTCGCCGGATTTGGCATGGGCGCGGGCCAGGGTCCAGCCGCAGTATTCGCTGTAGCGCGAGAGCTCAACGGCTGAAATCCCTTCAAGCGGAAAGGACATTTTCATGTCGCGCAACTGGCGCACATAAAAATCACGACCATGGCGCCCGCGCACCCAGCCAAGGAAGATGTCACTGGAGGACTGGGTCAGCCGTTGTCCCATGACGACCCGCTGACCCTGATTGTCATAGTGACTGGCCTCGGTGTAGGGCTCCAGCACGGAACTCCGAACCTCCTTGACCTGCAGGATCAGCGGATGGTTGTCCTCCGAAAAGAACAGCCCGATCAGACAGCGGGTGCCGACACTACCGATGCCGACCACCTTGAGGGCCGCATCTTCAAAGCGATAGCGATCAAATAGAACGCGGCGCTCATCCGACAACGTCTGACGATAATCCTCCAACCCCTCACGCACGAGCGCTTCGAAATCTTCGACTGCCGGATGAAAGAGAACCGGCGGTTGATCAAGAATGCGGTGTCGACCGCCAACGCTGGTGACAATCCGGGGGAACAGATTGTCGATCACCCGCCCGCGGGCCTTGCGGGCCAACGCCTCGCGGTGCTCTTTGGCTTTGGCATCGGGAGCCATGGCAATTATGCTCTCCATATCGAGGCAGTTGTACCAGACTTCCAGCGGACTCATATGCGAATACTCGCGCAGATGCTGGCGATAGGAGCGCACGCAATCGCGAACGGCCGCCACTGACGCCTCGTCGTCTAGTTGATTCTCGCGACCAGCGACGACCACACTGGTGACCAGACGCTTGAGATCCCACTCCCACGGTGCTGGGTGGCTTTCATCGAAATCGTTGAGATCAAACACCAGATTGCGCTCGGGGGTGGCGAACAACCCGAAGTTCAGCAGATGGCAGTCACCGCAAGCCTGCACCTGGACGCCGATGTTCGGCGTGGTCGCCAGGTCGTAGGCCATCAGGGCGGCGGAACCGCGTAAAAAGGCGAAGGGACTGCGGAGCATGCGTCCGTAGCGAATCGGGATCAACTCAGACAGTCGATCGTGATTGGAGTCTTCCAGGACAGCAATCGGATCGCGGCGATCACTGTGGGGCCGCCAGACCGCATGGCGTTCACGGGGAATCTGTTGCCGCAACGATTTACCGATCGCAATCCGTTCCTCTCTGGTCCGGAATTGGGCCTGGGAAGCGCCGCGAAGGCTAGTCTGCGGTTGAGCGTTCATGGTGAATCCCCTCTGGATTGCGCTGGGTGGAGGCTACAGCCGCTGCAGTGACGCTTCCCCTGAAGCTCGAAACCGGCTCAGCAAGGTGGAAGTTGCAAGAATTAGTTCGTTCCGTTGCATTGAGCCGAGGGACAACCTTACGACTCACGCCACCAATCAAGTCGCATGGATTGAAACCATAGGGGCAACAAAGAGATCCGACGCAATACCCTTGACTTCCACTAGTCAGACTTGCCACTCATCAGCACTGGCATATCCACGCCTGGCGGATTGACCCCCTAGGGGCTGATCCATTGGGGGCAACAATAAGCCCGACCAGAATTAAATCCAAGCCTGCTTCATCGCCATGGGGCTCCTGGGCGGCACTGGTGCACCATCCAATGGCACAGAGACCCCTGAAGGAGCAGACGAACTGATCCAGAGCCAGAACAGCCAAACCGCTATCTTAAGCAAATCATAAAGCGAAGCTGCTGGCTTGAGATGGGTCCATAGCAATATCCACAATGATCGAGTTCATCAACAAGTACAACGCCGATCGGAGCATCATGCTGTTGCGTTAAGCCGCCATGCCGGAGCAGCCGCGCCGGTGCCGCCGTGGCCTTCGTTTCTGACTGGTGCCGCTGCCATGGCCCGCAGAAGACGCTGATCATTGCGCTCAGCCTGCGCACCCTGTACCATGCCCTAAGCGTCAATCACCTTGTTAAAAGATTAGCGAACTGCGTTCAAACCTGTGATCGAACCAGTCATCACGCTGCGATCACCAGAGCGGGCGATCGCCTTGACCAAGATGGTCGTGCGGAGCCACCGGTCGCGATCCATCCCTTCCCCCTCTGATGGATCAGGTGCGCTGGCGCCTTCCAGTCCCGGACATGGTGGTCATCGCCATGATCAACGTGGGCGTGAGCAGACCCATGCCAGCAAAGAATCACGAACGCTCGGCAGCAGCGGCGGCGCTCATGGCAGGGGTGAGCCAGGCGCCGGAAACTCCCACCGAAAGGGAATCCCACCGGAACAGCCCACCCCAGGGGGGGCTGATAATGGTTATCATTCGCCGAACATCGACCTGCGTCTGTGCCCGGCTCCCGCCCGCTCCCCGCTCTGTTCTTGCTGCCCGCCACCCTGGCGCTGCTGGCTCCGCTGAACGCCGTTGCCGCTGAAGTCGATCGTGCGGCCAGCAGCCGCTACGCAGCCAGCTTGGAGCAGGTGAGTTCGATCACCCAGTTCAGCGACCTGCGGCCAACGGATTGGGCCTATCAGGCCCTCAGCAATCTGGTCGAGCGCTACGGCTGCGTGGCTGGCTATCCCAACGGCAGCTTCGCGGGCCAGAAGGCGATCAGCCGCTACGAGGCGGCCGCCCTGCTCAACGCCTGCCTGGACCGGATCACCGAGGTGACCGACGAACTCAAGCGGCTGATCAAGGAGTTCGCGCAGGAGCTCGCCGTGCTCAAGGGCCGCGTCGACGGCCTCGAGGCCAAGGTGGGTGAACTTGAGGCCACCCTGTTCTCCACCACCACCAAGCTCAGTGGGCTGGCCACGTTTGTGCTGGGCGCCAATAGCTTCGGTGGCAGCGCCTCCGCGCTGGTGCAGGAAAGCCAGGCGGCCTTCGCGGCCACCACGATGAACTACGACGTGCAGCTCACCTTCGACACCAGCTTCAACGGCAAGGATCTGCTACGCACCAACCTGCGGGCCGGCAACTTTGCCAAGAGCAGCTTCGGCGGCGCCGGCCCCAGCAGCCTCTCCCAGCTGGAGGTGGCCTTCCAAGAAGACTGTGACACCAAAGCCGACTGCGGTGATGTGGTGGC
Source organism: Synechococcus sp. UW140 (assembly GCA_945872185.1). Lineage (GTDB taxonomy): Bacteria > Cyanobacteriota > Cyanobacteriia > PCC-6307 > Cyanobiaceae > Cyanobium. Next base: position 4,693 of record CAMBZX010000107.1, read on the forward strand.
GATTGATCGCCTCTTCTATCAATGGCCCCTTGGCAGCGGCTTCACCGCCACCATTGGCGCCCGCGTGGGCCAGGACGACATGCTGGCGCTGTGGCCGAGCCTCTATCCCGCTGAAACGGTGCTCGACGTGCTCACCCTCGGCGGTGCGCCGGCGGCCTACAACAAAAACCTCGGCGCCGGTGCCGGGCTCTGGTGGCAAGACCAAGGCTTCAGCATCAGCGCCAACTATGTGGCCGCCAATGGCGATAACGGCAATCCTGCCGAGGGGGGCCTCGCCAGCGAGGGCGCCGGCGGCACCGGCACCGTGCAGATCGGCTATGGCCAGGAGCACTGGGGCCTGGCCGCCATCTATTCCTACATCCAGAACGCCAACGATCTGATTGTCTACGGCACCAACTTTGCCCTGAACAGCTTCACCAACCCTGGCAACACCTCAGCCGTGGGCCTCAGCGGCTACTGGCAACCGGCGCAGTCCGGCTTGATCCCCTCGATCAGCGCCGGCTGGGGATACAACAGCAGCAACTACGACAACAGCTACCGCCGAGATGGCAAAGGCAGTGATGGGCAAGCCAGCGATGGCAACGCCCTGGTCAACAGCAGCCAGTCCTGGTCCGTGGGCCTGCAGTGGCAGGACGCCTTCTTCAAGGGCAATGCCGCCGGCATGGCTGTGGGTCAGGCCACCTTTGCCACCAGCCTCCAGGGGGCCGACACGCCACGGGATGGCAACTATGTCTGGGAGTGGTGGTACAAGATTCAGCTCACCGACTCCATCGCCGTCACCCCGGCGCTCTTCTACCTGAGCCGGCCCCTTGGAGCGGACACGCCCCAGGCTGAAAGCTTTCAGCAACTGGGTGGCCTGATCAAAACCAGCTTCAGCTTCTGAACCGGTAGCAGCCAGCGTGCTATTGCCAGGCTGCACCCAATTGATCCATTCCCTGTCTGCCATGGGCCGCCCCTATCAACCCTCCCTGCTGCGACTGCTGCATGGCGCCATGGCACTACTGATGCCGTTGGCCTGGCTCAGCGGGCTGATCGTCTACAGCCGCTACGACGGCCGCTGGGGACGCCTGATCTGGCAGCCTGACGGCAACTGGATCGACATCCACGGCAGCATCGGTGCGCTGTTGTGGCCCCTGGCCCTGCTCTTCAGCCTTTATGCCCTCAGCCTGGGTCGCGCCCGCCTGAACCAACCCGCCAATGCCACGGCCCTTGGGGCCCTGGCCCTAGCGGTGGGCAGCGGCAAATTGATGCAGGAAGACTGGCTGCGGCAAGGGGAGCTGCAGCACCTCGCATACCACCTCCACCTGCTGGCCTGGCTACTGATCGCCCTGGCCCTGCTGTGGCATCTGGTTGGCGTGCTGCGCCGAGGCGGGCCGGCACTGGCCATGTCGATGTTCCAGATCAGCGTGCACCGTCGCGATCAACCAAAGCACTGGCCGGAGCAGCTATACCGCTGGTTCAGGCGATCGAACTGAAGCGGTCATCACCGCTGCAACGGCCGCCTACGGCCGAATGAATGAGGCCAAATGGATGGTGAATCCGGAGCATCACTGCTTCGGCACCGCCGTGGCCCTCGGCACTAGTGAGTGGCTGTAGATAAACAGCAAGAAGATCATGATAGCCTGGCAAACAGTGAAACCTTAACCTCTAAATAATCATTGGTGGCTTGCCTGGATGACCCCATCCGGATCGGTGGCTCCAGCACCGTCTTCCCGATGCTGTCCGCAGCGATCCATGCTTATGTGCGTCAGGCAATCACACGGAGATTGGATCTTCACGAAACAGGCACGACAGATGGATTCAGGTGCTTCTGCGTAGGACAGCCCGACACTGCCAACGACTCCCGCCCGATCAATAGCAAGGAGCTCAAGGCCTACGCCAACAACTTTTGGCTCATCTGAGGATCAGGTCCGCCTTTCCCGATCGCTCACCACCACGTCTTGTGAACGCAACAGCATGAAGTGATTTGGTGCCAGCCCCTGAAGGCCGACCCTGGGAGGCCGAACTCCCATCCCTGATGCAGTTACGATAGACTTAGGGGTCCATTTCCCAGATTCAGATCGTGACCAGTGAAGTCACCTCTCCCGCCCCCAGCGGCTACGAGTCCCCCTGCATCGAGAAGCTGCTGTAGGCAGAGGATCTCGAGCGCGAAGTGCTGTACGCAGGCGGCCCCACTCGCTAGCCACAACCCGACGGTCGCAGCAGGGGCGATGACTGCAGCGGATCGCCGCTCCAACACCCATTCAGGGAGTGCCATGCCCCTTTTTCGGCAAGACCCACAGGCCCAATCCACCGTCGTGGGCGATCGGGTGGTGCTGCTCCATCGCCTCACCCAAACCACCATCATCATCAACCCCACGGGCTCCAGGCTCTGAGAATTGCTCAGTGAACCGCACGGCGTAGCTGATCTAGCCGCTGCATTGCAAGAAATATATGAGGGCCTGACTACCGAGCGAGCCGAGGTGGACGTCACAGCCTTCCTGGACAGCCTGCTTGCACATGGTCTTGTGATCCGCCATGGCTGAAACCATCGGGGCTACGGATTCAGGCTGCACGCTGTCTATGCCTGCAGCGGGAGTCCTCCGCTGGCAGATCAGTGACAGAACCTGTGAACTCCGCAGCCCCAGCGCCGCGATCCTGGAGATCGGCCGGCTGGTGCTGACCCATGGCCGAGGAGCAACTGCCGCGTCGCCGCCTGCCGGTGAGCGGGTCTGGCAGGTCGACAACCACCCCAGCCATGCAGACACCTGGCAGGTGCGTGGACCTGCCGCCGATCACACCCGAGTCTTCGCCACGGCAGCGGATGCCATTCGTGCCGTCGAGTTTGCCACCATGCAGCATCTGCTGGCGACCGATCCCGCGACGATCAGCCTTCATGCCGCCCTGCTCGTTCGCGGCCGGGCCGGACTGCTGATCGTGGGGCCCTCCGAGTCGGGAAAGAGCACCCTGGCCACCGCGCTCTGGCGACAGGGGCTCGCCTTCTGTGGCGATGACGTGGCCCTGGTCGCCCCCGATTCCGCGTTCCTCTCTGCCTATCCCCGACGTGTATTTCTACGCCATGGCAGCCGTGCTCAGTTCGGCGAGGAGCTTTGGCCCTCCCTCGCCGCCACCCCTTCGTTCATGGCCACGTCCCAGGGCTGCCTGTTCCACCCCCATGAGCTGCCTGGATCGTCGCTCCCGGCGGCGGACCTCGCGCCCGCCAGGATCGTTTTTCTCGCCCGGCGCGGGTTGAGCCTCGGACCGGCCGAACTGCGACCGATCCCGCCGGCCCAGGCGCTGCTGGCCCTGGCCCCCTACTCGAACATCGTCAGAAACGAAGGCATGGGGCCCGCCCTGGAGCGCCTGCAGCCGTTGCTGGTCCACACTCCCGCCCACGACCTGGGCCGAGGGCCGCTCCCCGCCATGCTCGACGCCGTGGAGCGCCTGCTCCCAACAGACCCCCGACGCCCCATGAACAGCGCACCAATCCCAAAGTCGGAGCGACTCGCGCTCATGCTGACGGGCGACTGAAACATCGCCTGGGGCCGCTGCAGTGTCGAATCAAGCCTCACCATCCAAGACCCGCCGCCTACGGAAGAGGCGCTCCTCGAGATTCTGAGGCAGGCCGCAACGGCGGGAGTGGAGGCGATTTAGTTCAAGGGCGACGAGCCGATGCTGCGCGAAAAGCTTGTACTGCGGCTGATGCGCAAGACCCGACGGCTGGGGATGCAGCCCATGGTTTCACCCAAAAGCTTCTGCCCCCCGGTGGCGAGCAGTGCCGCCCTGAAATCTTGGCGTCGAGCTGCTGCCGAGACCCGAATGAGCGGGCCAGACCGCTTGCCAGCACAGCCCTGATCAGCGCAGCTGATCACTTCTATCCGGTCCGCTGATAGCCGCTGGGCTGATCAATGTCCCGGCTGTCGAAAGATTCCGTTACGTTGGTGAAACCGGAATTCCGGCTTTCCATCCAGCTCTTAACGAGCACATATCCCCGTCCTCATGACCGCCACAATCCAACAGCGCTCCGGCGCCTCGGCGTGGAACCAGTTCTGCGATTGGGTCACCTCCACCAACAACCGCCTCTACGTGGGCTGGTTCGGTGTGCTGATGATCCCCACGCTGCTGGCCGCGACCATCTGCTTCATTGTTGCCTTCATCGCTGCTCCCCCCGTCGACATCGACGGCATCCGTGAGCCCGTTGCCGGCAGCCTCATGTACGGCAACAACATCATCTCCGGTGCTGTTGTTCCTTCCAGCAATGCCATCGGCCTGCACTTCTACCCCATCTGGGAAGCCGCCAGCCTCGACGAGTGGCTCTACAACGGTGGTCCTTTCCAACTGGTGATCTTCCACTTCCTGATCGGCATCTACGCCTACATGGGACGTGAGTGGGAACTCTCCTACCGCCTCGGCATGCGCCCCTGGATCTGCGTCGCCTACAGCGCCCCCGTGGCCGCTGCCAGCGCCGTGTTCCTCGTCTACCCCTTCGGTCAGGGCTCCTTCTCGGACGCCATGCCCCTCGGCATCTCCGGCACCTTCAACTACATGCTGGTGTTCCAGGCCGAGCACAATATCCTGATGCACCCCTTCCACATGCTGGGAGTGGCTGGTGTCTTCGGTGGCAGCCTGTTCTCAGCCATGCACGGCTCGCTGGTCACCTCTTCGCTGGTTCGTGAAACCACCGAGTCTGAGTCCCAGAACTACGGTTACAAGTTCGGCCAAGAGGAAGAGACCTACAACATCGTGGCTGCCCACGGTTACTTCGGTCGCCTCATCTTCCAATACGCCTCCTTCAACAACAGCCGTAGCTTGCACTTCTTCCTGGCTGCCTGGCCCGTCGTCGGCATCTGGTTCACTGCCCTGGGCGTGAGCACGATGGCCTTCAACCTCAACGGTTTCAACTTCAACCAGTCGATCCTCGACGGCCAAGGCCGTGTGGTGAACACCTGGGCCGATGTGCTGAACCGCGCTGGTCTGGGCATGGAAGTGATGCACGAGCGCAATGCTCACAACTTCCCCCTCGATCTGGCTGCCGCCAC
>CAMBZX010000108.1 GCA_945872185.1 Synechococcus sp. UW140
GCAGATAGATTCGTTCGGGAACTCTCTCCAATAAGACCGGAAGGAACGATAATCACTCTTGACAAATCCACTTTTCTGGACTTCAATGGACCAGTAACTATATGATAAACTTATGATCAATCTTAACCATAAACTGCTTCGCTTACCTCTAGTCAGGTCGGTCACTGGACTCTCCAAGTCCACCATCTATGCCCGCATCTCAGAAGGGACCTTCCCCAAGCAAGTCTCACTAGGACCACGCCTTGTAGTCTGGGTTGAGTCTGATATTCAAAACTGGATCGCCGAGCAAGTTTCAGCATCGAGGGGGTAACCCCCCCCCCTTTTTTCATCTCTGCTTTGGGGCATCCACCAAGTCTGCCCACCGCTGCATCATCACCACACGCTCCTCCCAGTATTCAGCACGGTTATATGCAGCGGTAACTTTGTTTTTCTCAATATGTGCAAGTTGCTTGTCGGCAATCCTGAGATCAATCTTCAGTTGTTCCTGAATGTTTGTAAGTGCCAGTGTCCTGAATCCGTGACCGCACATCCGATTATCAAATCCCATTCGCTTTAACGCCATATTCAAGGTGTTGTTGCTAATATAACCAGTTTTGGTTCTGATGCTTTTGAAGATCAATCCATCAGGACCTGTTATTTTTTGAAGTTCATCAAGGATTTTAAGCGTCTGATCTGACAAGGGCACCAGGTGCTCTTTCCTTGATCCACGCTTGCCCTTCATCCGCTCAGCAGGAACCGTCCAGACCTTCTCCTCCCAGTTGATTTCGCTCCAGTCCGCTGCGATCAACTCTGTCGTTCGCACGAAAGTCAGCATCAGCAGATGCAACCCTCCCAGCGTCATTGGATCAGCACCGCCTGGGTTGGTCTGCATCGCCTCCAGCAACTCAGGCACCTCCTCCCAGGCAATACACGGAAAGTGTTCCACCGTGACCTTTATGGGGGCGTGACGCTTCAAGGACAGAGCAGGGTTGACCGCACAGAAACCAAGTGCCGTGGCGTAGTCAAAGATTTGTGAAATTACGCCCAGCGTCCGTTTGCCTTGCTCTGGCGACCCACGCTTCTCAATCTTCCTCAAGACTGCCAGGCAATCCTGAGTGGTGATCTCCTTGATCGGCAGTGCCCCAAGGGAGGGCAGGATGTCCTTCTCCAGTTTCAGCAGCACATCCCCTGTGTGACGGGTGCTCCAGGTGCCTGCTGACTTGTTGCTGTGCCAGTCACGGGCGGCAACCTCAAAGGTCGTCAGTGCCTGATGGGCAGCAAAGCGTTCAACCTTCTCCTGTCTCTTGGCAAGGCAGGGGTTGATGCCATCGCTAAGCATCCGTTGCCGCTGCTCATCCCTGATCTGCCGTGCCTTCTTGAGGGTGATCCTGGGGTAGGGACCAATTCGGAAGTCCTGCTGCTTGCCATCCTTGGTCGGGGGGTAGCGGTGTCGCCACAACCAATACTTGCCGCCCGCTGGATCGATCTCCAGCAGCAGTCCACCCCCATCTGAAACCCGACGCCTGCTGGTGCCTGGTTTTTCTGCCTTGATCTGGGCGTCGTTTAAGGTCAATCTCAATACACCAACACCGCTCCAGGTTACACCAACATTCACACCAACACCAGATCAGCACTGTCCCATCCTTTTTGAGACTGCTTCGGACTACAGGCATTAAAAAACCCAGTCACTGACTGGGTGCTCGGATTCTCAAGGTCGTCTCAGGACCTTATTTCAACGGAGAGGGTGGGATTCGAACCCACGGAAGGTTTCCCTTCAAACGATTTCGAGTCGTTCGCTTTCGACCACTCAGCCACCTCTCCCTGATCGCCTTCAGAGGACACAGGCCAGAAAGGCACTGCAACCATCGTCTCGGCCTTGGCCACTTTACGGAGCCGTCAGCCCCCGTAGGCCAGCAGCGAACCACTGATCCCGGTGGCCTGCCAGGGAGCTGGTGGCGATGGGCCGGCGCCCGAGGCTCCACTCCACCAGAGCCAGCGCGGGGGCGGCCCTGCCGCCAGCAGCTCTCGCTGGTCCTTGGGTCTGGGGCGAAATCCCAGCCAGACGGCCTCGGGCCTGGTCTTGCCGCTGTGGTGCCAGGACCACAGCGCCTGGCGATCCGGCAGCAGCAGCCACTGGCGCTTGCCCACCCGCAGATGCAGTCCATGACTGTCCATCGACAGCGCCTCCACCTCCAGACCCGGACTGGCCAGCCGTTCGCCGGCAGCCAGGGGGATGCTGCCATCGCCGTAGGCCAGCACCAAGGGCGCCAGCCGCTTCCAGCAGGCAGGATCGCTTGAGGCCACCGGATCCAGCAACAGCAACCAGTCGAAGCGGCTCACGCCAAGGCCAGTGGCCAGTTGGCTCACCTGCTGGCAGCTGTAGGGGTCGCCACGACTGCCGATCAGGGCCGCTCGGCCCTGATGGCGGGCGATCAGCAGATCTCGGCCGCCACCGGGCACGTCCTGATGCACCAGCAGCAATTGATCCGCACTGAGCAGCAGCAGGTGGCTGGCCACCACCAGCGCCAGTCCCGCCAGGGCCCATCGGCGCCAGTGCTGCGCCAGTCCCGGCACGACCAGGGCCAGCAGAAAAAGGGCAAACAGCGCCACCAGTACAGGCATGGGGCGTCCCAGCTGCCACTGGGCCATGGGCAGGCCGGCAAATCCCTTCGCGATCGCCAGCAGCACCTGCGCCACAGGATTCACGGCCACCAGCAAGGGTTGGAGCAACCCAGGCAGCAACACCGCCGCCACGGCCAGGCCCATGGCCGCCAGGGTCAGCGGGGTCAGCAGGGGGGCCACCACCAGGTTGGCCGGCACCGCATAGGCGGGCACGACACCGAAATGCAGCAGCTGCAGCGGCAGGGTCCAGATCGTGGCGGCCAGCGGTACGGCCAAGGCGGCAGCCAGAGGAGCGGCCCAGCGGCGCTGGCGCCCTTCAGAGCCTGCCGGCAGCCAGGCTTTGATCCGCCGCTCCAGCGGTGTCGCCGACACCAACAGCCCAGCGGTGGCCGCCACCGACAGCTGGAAGCCGACATCAGCAAGCCAGAGCCGGTTCCAAGCCAGCATCAGAACCACCACGGCCGCCAAGAGCCCCAGAGGCCGGATGCGCCGGCCGAACTCCAGGGCCAACAGGGCCGCACCACCCATCAGCACGGCGCGCACCACCGAGCCCTGAGCTCCCGCCAACAGCAGAAACAGCAGCATGGCCCCAGCTGCCAGCAGCAGGCGCAAACTGCGTCCCAGGGGGCGGGCAAGGGCGGTGACCAGGCCCAGCAACACGGTGAGATGGAAGCCCGATGCGGCCAGGGCATGGGAGAGCCCGGATGCCCGGAAGTCTTGGCGCAGATCCAGCGGCAACGGCACCACCGCACTGCCCAGCACCAGGGCCGCCAGCAGCCCACCCCGCTCCGGCCCCGCCGCCTGAATCAGCCGGGCGGCGATGCTCCGGCGAAGATCCAGCACCGGGGTGGGTGGTCGCTCCAGCACCTGGAACTGCTCCACCTTCAGACGGCTCCAGCTCTGCTGTCGGGCCAGCCGTTCCGCGGGACCGGCCAGCAGCGGATGGGGGGCGGGCTGCGGCCGGCGCAGGCTGCCCGTCACCCGCAGCCGCCAACCCTGGCGCAGGTTGGGGCAAGGTTCGAACTGAAGCTCCGTGCGGCCGCCGGCCGTTTCCAGCAGCGCCCGACAGGCTGGAACCGCCGCTCCTGGCAGCCCTGCACCCTTGGACGCCTGGGACTGCAGCACCGGGCGCGGATCTTCCAGCAAGGTGCCGCGCAGCATCGCGGCGCTGGGTCCATCCCCCAGTCCCAGCAGGCGCACCGGGTCATAGGGGCCCGGAACGACCGGGCGCAGCAGGCTGGCCAGGAAGAGGCCCGCCAGTAGCAAGGCCAGCCCCGCCTTGAGCAGCCGGCGGATGCGATCAACAGACACCATTCGCCCGGGCGGCGGCACCTGGAGAGGATTCCCAGTCACGCCCTGCGGCGATCCCGGATCCAGCACCCAGGATCACAGCGGGGTCTTCTGCGGCCAGGACCGACTTCCTGGGTGAGGCTGGCCGGCTGCGATCACCAGACAGAAGCCAGGCGCTGACCTGATTGCCCGACACATCTCAACCGAGACGCTCATGCGACAGCGAGCGGCAGCGGATCGCGGCTCTGAGGCTGTGATCGTGGCGGCAGTTCAATCCGCGTGAACCAGGGCTGCTTCCGGCGGCGCCTGACACCGCGGCTGGGAATGCAGGGCCCCAGTTCCTGCTGGGGGATGGGCATCCAGGTCATGAGTCTGGCTTTGGTATCAGCGACGAACGCCTGCAGCGTCGCCAGGCCGATCCGTACAAAGCTCATACCCCGCCGCCAGTGTGGATCCACCTGACGGCGCAGGCCAGCCAGGCTGATGGCATAGCCCTGCAGACTGCCCACCAACACAGCGATGGCGACGATCAGCAGCAGCCGATCGATGCGCTCCGGTTCGCGCAGGCCGCTGCTCGCCAGCTGGAAGATTCCAGACTTCTGATCGCGGAACAGCTGCTCGCAGCAGAAGCGCTGGCCGTAGGCCCAGACCAGTTCCAGCCTGGGATCGGCGTTACTGACCCCCCCCTTGGCGCTGCGATTGCCGCTCTGGCAGACGAGCACTAGCGAGCCTTGGGGCAGATCGGCTTGATGCAGACGTGCCAGGGGGACGTTGGGGCTGCCGGCGATGTGGCCGCCGGCGTATTCCATCGGTTCACGCACATCGATCACCGTCACCCGCTGCTGGGCCAGTTGGTCGGCCAAATCACTGGCGCTGATGCGTTGCCGGGCGGGAGTGTGGGTCATGGCTGTCGTTGAAACGGGGACAATCGCAAGTGGGTCGGATCGGCAGTGGGAGTGCAGCCGGATGTCCCGGACTCGGACGATCTCAGGGCTGTTTCCGAACGTCTGCGTCAGCTCTCCTGACTGTCGGCGTCGATTCCTACCAGGGGACAGATAGCCCTCGTCGCCCCAGCGGCTGAGACCGCCGCGCAGGTTCGCCACCTGCTTCCGGCCGGCATTGAGAAGCTGCTGGGTCGCGAGGGCCGAGCGGCTTCCCGAATGGCCGACCACCACAACGGGCTTGCCCGCCGGGATTTCGCCGCCGCGCGGCTCTAGCTCCGGCAGTGGGATCAGCAGACTGCCGCTGATGTTGTCGTCTGGCCATTCGAATTCCTCGATCGAGCGCACATCCAGGATCGTGAGCTCCTCAAGGTGCTGCACGATCCAGTGGGGGGGGGCAGCTCGGGCAGTCCGGCATAGCTGCGTTGAAGCGGTGCCCAGCCCGCGGCGCTGGTGACGGTCTCCCGGGGTTTGCCCGAGCGGATGTTGCCCGGCATGGCCTCGGCGATCTTGTGGGGGTGGAGCAGCTTCATGTTCTCCATATGGCCCACGAAGTCGTGCTCGGTGGCGTTTCCGCCCAGGCGAGCGTTGAAGGCCTTCTCCTCGGCCACCGATGTGACGGTGCGGCCGGTGTAGCCGTGACCGGGGTAGAGAACACCGGAGTCCGGCAGGTTGAAGATCTGGCCGGTGATCGAGCTCCAGAGGGTGTGGGTATTGCCCTGCTGGAAGTCGCAGCGACCGCAGCCGCGCACCAGCAGGGCATCGCCGGTGAAGGCCATGCCTCGGTCGTCGAGCACGAAGGTGACGCAGCCATCGGTGTGGCCTGGGGTGCTGTGCACCTCCACGGTCCGGCCACCGAACGGCACCCGATCTCCGTGATGGAGCGGCAGCGTGACGTTTTCGGCGCGGGCGGTGGCAGCCAGGCCGATGGCCGAGCCGGCGGCCTGATGCATCAGCCAGCTGCCGGTGACGTAATCGGCGTGGGCGTGGGTGTCCAGACAGGCCACCAGGCGGATGCCGAGTTCGCGGATCAGTGAGAGATCCCGCTCGTGCTGATCGATCCGGAGTTCGAGCAGCACGCCTTCGCCGCTGGCCACATCGGCGAGCAGGTAGGTGAAGATGCCGGTGGGGGCGTCGAACAGCTGGCGGACGATCAGGGCGCCGCCACCGGCGGCCGCTTGCAGCAGCGAGGGAGGGGAGGTGACGACCGAAGGAGGCCCCAGCGCATTGATATGAGTTTATGCGCATAGCGGCGAGACTTCGAGTGATCCGAGCCTGGGCAGAGGCGCGGCGGGGGCGAGGGGTGCATCCGAGGCGGGTACATCTCGGTTGGCCTCGAAGCAGGCGCTGCGCCCGAAGGGCAGACGCCAGCCAGGGTGGTCGGGTCGGTCGGGTCCATATCCCGCCCGCCTTCAGGGCGCCAAGGAGGGCATGGAAAGATCCGTCTCAGAAGTGTTTGCACACATTCCGCCTGACGAATCAGTCGATCCATTCAGTCGATCCATGGGGTCAAGGCCGGCATTCTCACGAGGCTTGCCAATCCGCTCAATCGGCCAACAGACAGATGCTTCGAATTACCAATAAGCCTCCCCCAAGGCTTTCCCGTGGTTGGCAACCTAATGCTTTGTAATTAGTTACAGCTAAAGTGCATGGCCAATCTCAATACATTTCCGTTCACCTTTGGCGACGATATTGCGATCAACAATGCCGGTACGCCAGCCTGGCTGGTCAACACCGCCGTCAATACTCTGAGCGGCAATGATCAGGTCGTCGGCAACGGCGAGGCCGGTGCTTCCCCCAGTGGAAACGGAGGTGATGGCATCGAAGTCACCCTGACTGGCAAGCTGTCGACATTCACTGGCAACGACAGCGTTTCCGGCACGGGAGGTGATGGAGCCGCCGCGACTGACGTCACCATCACAGGCGCCAACAGCGGTACAACAACCTCCGGAGATGGCGGTGCCGGCGGCTCCGGTGTCCTGAGCAAAGGGCTCATCGACCTGTCCTTCGGCAATGACACCCTCGAGGGCCAGGGAGGCACTGGCGGCAACGGTGGCGCTGTGGATGTGGCGGAGAACAACACCGGCACCGTCACGACGGGGGCTGGCGGCGATGGAGGCCTCGGCATCGATAACAGCGGCAGGATCCTCACCGGACTGGCCCATCTGAGCCTCGATGCCTCAGGAGGTTCCGGTGGTGATGGCGGATTCGCTGATCTTCGCAACGACAACGAAGCTACGCTCGGAACCGGTGAGGGAGGCCAGGGGGCGACGGGCTTCCGCAATGCCGGCCTTGTGGAGGCACTCGCCGGACTGCTGACCATCAACACCGTGGGTGGTAGCGGCGGAGACGGCGGTGATGTCGATATCGATGATGACAATGAGGATCAAGCCACCATCACGACAGGAGATGGTGGTGATGCCGGTATCGGTCTCGACAATCAATCGGTGATCAGTGGTGGACTTCGTCAGGATGCCATCACCGGCCTTGGTGGTTCCGGTGGAATCGCCGGCGATGTGCGTCTGGAAGAAGAAAACAAGGCAGCTGCAAGTAGTTCCACCGGTCAAGGCGGCGATGGCGGTGCAGGCATCACGAATACGGGAAGACTGCTTCTGCTTGCCGGGCACGACACGATCATCGGCAGCGGTGGCAAAGCTGAAAGGGGTGGAAATATTAGTCTCGACATTCTCAATGAACTGGGAGCTAAGTTAGAGACTGGAGATGGCGGCAACGGTGGTGCTGGGATCCAGAACCACAAGTTGATCGACACCGGGCTGGATGTCCTCAGCCAGGCAGGCAACGATCTACTGAAAGGCTCTGGTGGTGCCGGTGCCCAAGGTGGTTCAGTCGACGTTGGTAGGGGAAATGATGCCGACAATGACGGTTCCATCACTACGGGCGCCGGTGGATCGGGAGGTATTGGTATCCACAACAGCGGCGAGATTCTGACCTGGCAAGGAGCTGACACCGTTCAGGGTTCTGGAGGAAACGGCGGAAACGGTGGACGCAGCGAAGTTGATGAATTCAACAGAGGCACGATCACCTCTGGCAATGGTGGTGCCGGCGGCGCTGGGATGTTCAACAGTGGTTCGATCCGTACAGGGAGCGCTGCTGACTTCCTTGAGGCTCTCGGTGGCAGGGGTGGAACGGGCGGAACTGTCCGTTTGGAGGATGAGGACAACGAGCCCAATGCTTCGATCGTTTCGGGCGATGGTGGTGCCGGTGGGCATGGCTTGGAGAACTACAAGAGCGTTGACACGGGCATCGAGGCTGACCGTCTCTTCGGTAAGGGTGGAGATGGAGGTCGTGGTGGTCAAATCGACGATATCGATGAAAACAATGATTCCGTTGCTACGTCAGGTGATGGCGGCGATGCTGGCGCCGGAATCCTCTCCAGGGGACTCATCCTGTTGAATGCCGGTTTCGACACCATTGAGGGAGTTGGAGGAAATGGCGGTGATGGTGGTTTTAATCAAATCGATGATAAGGACAACACCCTCACCGGCTCGTTGACCACTGGGGATGGCGGTGATGGCGGCCAGGGGATTGAGAACCACGGCACCCTCGATTCTGGATTTGATAATGATCTGCTCATCGGCACTGGTGGAAATGGAGGCAAAGGTGGTAAGGCCGATGTCGATGACGACGACAATTTCGGGACCATCGCCACTGGAGATGGAGGTGATGGAGGGGCTGGCATTCTGTCCAGCGGCGATATCTGCACGTTGTCGGGTGATGACCGGATCATTGGCAAGGGTGGGCTAGCTGGCGACGGTGGAGAATCAGAAGTTGACGACGACAATGATGGATTCGCAACGACCGGTGATGGGGGTGATGGCGGAGCCGGTATTGATAATCGCGGTAGGATCTACACTCTCATCGGTAACGACACGATTTACGGTCTTGGCGGAGTTGGTGGCGATGCCGGCACTGGCGAAGTCTCCACCGATGGAAAAGGCAACGGCGGCGCTGGTGGCGATGGCATCGTCAACGGCGGTGTGATCGACACCAGTGCCGGCCTTGATGTCATCACTGGAATTGGCGCGGCCGGTGGCAGCGGTACCACTGCCGGTGCCAATGGAAACGGCATTGTCAACAAGAAAGGTGCCCTGATCAGCACCGGCCTTGACGCCGACGTCATCACCGGTGAATCTGGTGGCAATGGCGGTTATGGGATCCTTAATGACGGCCTCATCCAGACCGGCTTCGGCAGGGATACGGTCAACGCTCTCAAGGGCGGCTTCGGCGGCAGCGGCACGATCGAGCTCGGGGCCGACAACGACACCTTGATTGGCTTCGGCAACGGCACCTTCCGCGGTCAGTTGGGTTCCGCCGACCAGATTCTCCTGGGAGAAGGCGTTTATGGCATCACAGCTGCCGGTGGTGGCTTCACGATCGACAACACCAGTGACTCCACAGGGGATCTGATGAATGTCGACACCTTTGAACGGATCTGTGGCGCCAACGGCGGCAGCTTCACCCTCGCAGCCGGCACGCTGACAGTTGACGCAGGAGGAATCGCCACCTCCTTGGTGTGAGGTAGAGCCGTCGTGGATCTCAGCTGATCCATCACCGCTCTGGGGAAGCCGCGATCGGCCAGCAGGGTGATCGCGCCGAACCTGGCCAGGAGCCGATCAGCCTTGTCCAGCAGCGCGATCGAGATCCCGGCGCTCACGCTGGCGCTGGGATGCCTCCAGCGTGTGCCACAGCAACGGAATGGCACGACCATGGGCCACCACGGAGAGCACAACCACGCAACACCGATTCCAGAGCATCGTGGTGTCAAGCGCCAGATGCAAGGACTGGCCTGGCTTCTGCCAGTGCTGCAGGGCCCAGAGGA
>CAMBZX010000109.1 GCA_945872185.1 Synechococcus sp. UW140
ATGGGCGTGAAGGGCATCAGCGACATCATCACCAAGGCGGGCCTGGTCAACGTTGACTTCGCCGATGTGCGCTCGGTGATGGCGGATGCCGGCACCGCCCTGCTGGGCATCGGGGTGGGTTCGGGTCGCTCCCGCGCCAGCGAAGCCGCCCAAGCCGCCATGACCTGCCCCCTGCTGGAATCGGCCCGCATCGACGGAGCGCGCGGCTGCGTGATCAACATCAGCGGCGGCAAGGACATGACCCTCGAGGACATGACCACCGCTTCGGAAGTGATCTACGACATGGTCGATCCAGACGCCAACATCATTGTTGGTGCTGTGGTGGACGAAAGCCTCGAGGGTGAGATCCATGTGACGGTGATCGCCACGGGCTTCGAGAGCGGCGGCCTCTACCGCCCGGAGCGCAGCAGTCGCACCAGCTTCGTCGATGCCCTCACCGCCTTGCCCGAGGAGCGCGGCGCCATGATTCCTCCTTTCCTGCGCAATCGCCAGGGTCACATCGACTGAGGGCCAGTGCCCTGTTGCTGTGCAACGAAGGGCCCATCCAGGACGGTGGTCCTCTAAGGCAGCGGTCTTCTAAGGCAGTGGTCCTACAAGGCAGTGGTCGTATCAGGTAGTGGTCCGCAGGGTGAAGGTGCGGCCTGAGGGCTATGAGTGTTGAAGTTTTCTGATGCACCCCTCCAGACTCGCTGCTGACGGCGAAGGAAGGAAGGATGCAGAACCGGAGCCGTGCCATGGGCCTGGGGCCCCAGCCCGTTCTGGCGCTTCTGGATCGCAGTGCTGCGGGTCTGCTGACGGGGCTCCCCGGTGATGACTGGCTCGCGCTTTCGGGGTGCCAGGGAGGGCGCTGCGGCCTGATCTGCAGGCTGGTTGCGACCCCCTGAGGCGGCACTTAATCGGTGAGCGGCATCGATGGGCGGACAGACCACCCGCTGAAGCTCTGCCTGGAGATGGAGCCCATCTCAACTTCGGCGGCTTGGCAGGGGTGCCTGTTGGTCGGCGATCTCCGAACAGAACATCGGCGAGGTTTCCGCTGCCGAGAAGACTCGCTCCGGAATCATGCTGAGACAGCCGTGAATGAGTCTCGACTTGCTGGCTCGACCAGATTCATTGCTGCGCTTGTGATCTCGAGTGCCAGACAGGCCCGAGCTGGGGTCCAGGTGAGATCATCCTGAGCAAAGAGCCCGCACGCGCTCGGGACCAGAACCCGGCGCGGTCTCAGGACGGGGCTCCTGGCAACACGCTCCAAGGGACTGCTGAAAAACCTGTCTCGGCCATGGTGGACGTCGACTTAGCCACCCGGTAGCCCAGTGTTCAAGGGCTGCTGACGCGACACGACCGGCAGAGCACTGGTCAGATCTGTTGGAGGGGGGGTCAGCCGTCTCCTCGCCAGTGTTCAAGCCGTACGGCTCGCTGATGTTCGGGGGCGAGTGGCGTCTCGCAGGTACGCGAGCGCTCTTTGGGGTCCTGCTCGAGGCTTGTCCAACAAAACCGAAGGAAGCTTTGTCCCAGGTTTGCGTCATATGGGTGACCCGGAGTCCACGCCTGCCTGGAGCATCCCGTGTGGCTGCTCCCTTCCGGTCCTGACCAGATTTGGGCGTCCGGGCCGCATGGGTCCGAGTCGAGCAAAGTGTAGCAATCGCGGCGGTGTCGCCTGGGGGAGGGCCGAACCGTCGGATGCCAGGCTTATCGATTCAACGCCGGCCTGCGTCGATGCGTCCCGCTGATCTGATCGTTCGCAAGCAGGAAGGCCTGCCGATCACGATGCTGACCGCCTGGGATGCCCTCTCGGCGATCGTGGTGGCTGAAGCCGGCGCCGACATGGTCCTGGTGGGGGATTCTCTGGCGATGACGGTGCTCGGCTACGGCACCACCCTGCCCGTCACCCTCGACGAGATGTTGCATCACTGCCGCGCCGCTGGTCGCGGGCTTGATGCCTGGCGCGAGGAGCAGTGGCGCTGCGGTACTGATCGACCCGCGCCCCTGCTGATCTGCGATCTGCCGTTTCTGAGTTATCAGTGCGGTGCCGATGAGGCCCTGGCCGCCGCTGGTCGCGTCCTCAAGGAGGCCCCGGCGGCGGGCGTCAAGCTGGAAGGCGCTGAGCCGGAAACGCTGGCGGTGATTGATCGCATGGTGCGCAGTGGCATTCCGGTGCTGGGCCATCTCGGCCTCACCCCCCAGTCGGTGCATCAGTTGGGGTATCGCCGTCAGGCCAGGGATCCGATCGCCCAGGATCGCCTGTGCCGCCAGGCGGAACGCCTTGAGGCCGTCGGCTGCTTTGGCCTGGTGCTCGAACACATTCCGGCGGAGCTGGCCACCGAGCTGAGCCGCGATTTGCGCATCCCCGTGATCGGCATCGGCGCCGGTGAGGCCTGCGATGGCCAGGTGCGTGTCACCGCAGACCTGCTGGGTCTGACCAGCCGCCAACCGCCCTTTTCGCCACCGTTGCTCGATGGCCGGGGCCTGGCGGTGCAGGCCTTGCGCCAGTGGATCAGCGCCCAGCGACCGCCGCAGCCGGCCACCAGGCCAGTAGCTCCCGCAGCACCGCATTGCTGAGGGCCAGGCCGGCCGGATCACTCAACCGCCAGCGATCTCCTTCCACCAGCAACAGGCCGCGCTCCTCGAAGGCGGCCAGCTGCTGACGCAGCGCCACCAGCTCCTGCGGGTCCAGGCCGGCGGCGGCGGCCAGTTCTCTGGCATTCACCCCTTCACGCCGCCGCAGGCCCACCATCCAGCGCTCATCGCTCGCCATGCCCAGGGCGGCTGCCGGCTCACCTGCGGTGACGTCCCGTGCAGGGGCAGGGGCGCTCCGGGCTGCCAACCAGGTGGCATAGGCCTCCCGGGTGCGGGGCCGTGCCTGGCGAATGCCATCGGGCGCCGCCGTGGCCCCCATGCCGAAGCCCCACCAGCAGGCGCCACTCCAGTAGACGCGGTTATGCCGGGAGGCGTGGCCGGGCAGGGCGTAGTTGGAGATTTCATAGTGGCCGTAGCCAGCCCGGCTCAGCCGCTGCTGGGTGAGGTCCATCAGATCGGCGGCCAGATCCTCATCCGGCAGCTCCAGCTCGCCCCGCCCCAGGCGGCGCTCGAACACGGTGCCGGGCTCCACGATCAGGTCGTACACCGACAGGTGGGGCGGCTGCTCCGCCAGGGCCGCATCCAGTTGCTGCTGCCAGTGGGCCAGCCCCTGCCCCGGCAGGGACTGAATCAGATCCAGGCTCCAGCTGGCCAGCTCAGCCCTGGCCTGGGCCCGCCGCAGCCAAGCAGTGGCCTGCAGCAGGTCCGCCAGCCGATGGCGCCGGCCCAGGGTTGCCAGCACGGCGTCATCGAAACTCTGGCCCCCCAGGCTCACCCGGTTGATCCCCGCCGCCAGATAGCCGGCCAGACGCGCCTGATCGAAACTGGCTGGGTCCATCTCCAGGCTGATCTCCGCTCCCGGTGCCAGGCCATAGCGGTGCGCAAGGGTCATCAGCAGGGCGCCCACCTGATCGGGGCTGAGCATCGAGGGGGTGCCGCCGCCCAGATAGACGGTGGACAGGGGCGGACCCGGCGGCGCTGTGCTGATCTCGCGCTGCAGCAGCTCCAGGTAGGCGGCGATCGAGGCGCTGCCGCTGCCGCCGGCGCCATCGGCCCGATCCCCCAGGGGCACCACCGGGAAATCGCAGTAGAAGCAGCGCCGATGGCAGAAGGGGATGTGCACATAGGCCGAGCGCGGTGGGTGCAGCACCTCGCGGGCTGATGGGGGTCCCATCACGGGCGGTAACCCCTGCCTGTGAATCGGCTGCAGATCGGGCATGCTTCAGGGCTGAAGTGATGGGCCACCACACGATTCCGGCATGGTGGACACCCTCATCCTGGTGCTGTTCCTGATCTCCGGTGCGGCCACCGGCTGGCTTGGTGTGGACCTGCTGCCGGAGAAGCTGCTGCTGGAGGTGACGAACCTCGAAGGGCTGCGTGGCGTGCTCGCGGGCTTCGGCGCCTTCTTCGGCCTGATCGCCGGTTTCATGTTCCAGCAATTGCGCCGGCGGCTGATGGCCCAGGTGCGCAGCATGCCCACCGACCTGCTGGTGAGCCGCGCCGTCGGCTTGATCCTGGGGCTGCTGGTGGCCAACCTGCTGTTGGCGCCGATTCTGTTGCTGCCCCTGCCCTGGGAGGTGGTGCTGGTCAAGCCGCTGGCGGCGGTGCTGAGCAATGTGTTTTTCGGGGTGCTGGGCTACAACCTGGCCGAAGTTCACGGACGCACCCTGCTGCGATTGTTCAATCCCTCCAGCACCGAGGCTCTGCTGGTGGCCGAAGGGGTGCTGCAACCAGCCAGCGCCAAGATCCTCGACACCAGCGTGATCATCGACGGCCGCATTCGCGGGCTGCTCGCCTCGGGTTTGCTGGAGGGGCAGGTGATTGTGGCCCAGGCCGTGATTGACGAACTCCAGGCGCTGGCCGATTCAGCCAATGCTGAGAAGCGGGGCAAGGGCCGCCGCGGTCTCAAGTTGCTGTCGGAGTTGCGCGCCCAGTACGGGCGCCGGCTGGTGGTGAACAGCACCCGCTATGAGGGCAATGGCGCCGACGACAAGCTGCTCAAGCTCACCGCTGACACCGGCGGCACCCTGCTCACCGCCGACTACAACCTGGCCAAGGTGGCTGAGGTGCAGGAGCTCAAGGTGATGAACCTGAGCGAATTGGTGATTGCCCTGCGGCCGGAGGTCCAGCCCGGCGATGACCTGCAACTCAAGATCGTGCGCGAGGGCAAGGAGGCCGATCAGGGGGTGGGCTACCTGGAGGACGGCACGATGGTGGTGGTGGAGGAAGCCCGTCGCCGCATCGGCGAGCGGCTCGCCGTCACCATCACTGGAGCCTTGCAGACCCCCACCGGCCGCATCGTCTTCGCCCGTTGTGAGAAGGGGTCCAGCGAAAAAGGCGGCGACAAGGGGGCCGACAGCCCTGCCACCAAGGGCCTGGAGTCACCGCCCGCCAAAGCCCAGGGCAAGCC
Organism: Synechococcus sp. UW140; assembly: GCA_945872185.1. Lineage (GTDB taxonomy): Bacteria > Cyanobacteriota > Cyanobacteriia > PCC-6307 > Cyanobiaceae > Cyanobium. Next base: position 4,985 of record CAMBZX010000109.1, read on the forward strand.
CGCTGCCCGGGCCGTGGGAGGCAAACCCACCAGTCCGCAGGAACCGCTGCCTCCCGGAGCCAGCTAGGCTCCGGGTCCAAGCCTGCTGATGTGTGCGGATGACGGTGTCGGCCCCCTACTACGGCGATTCCGCCGTGATGCGCACCCCACCCCCCGATCTGCCCTCGCTGCTGCTGAAGGAGCGGATCGTCTATCTGGGTTTGCCGCTGTTCTCAGACGACGAAGCCAAGCGTCAGATGGGCATCGACGTGACGGAGTTGATTATTGCCCAGTTGCTTTATCTGGAGTTTGACAATCCGGATAAACCGATCTTCTTTTACATCAACTCCACTGGCACCAGCTGGTATTCGGGCGATGCGATCGGCTTTGAAACCGAAGCTTTCGCCATCTGCGACACCCTGCGCTACGTGAAGCCGCCGGTGCATACCATCTGCATCGGTCAGGCCATGGGCACGGCCGCCATGATCCTCAGTGCCGGCACCAAGGGCCAGCGAGCTGCCCTGCCCCATGCCTCGATCGTGTTGCACCAGCCCCGCAGCGGTGCCCGGGGCCAGGCCAGCGACATCCAGATCCGGGCCAAGGAGGTGCTGCACAACAAGCACACCATGCTGGAGATGCTGGCGGAGAACACCGGTAGGAGCATCGAAGATCTCTCCCGCGACTCTGACCGCATGACCTATCTGACGGCGGAAGAAGCCAAGACCTACGGCCTGATCGATCGGGTGCTCAACAGCCGCAAGGATCTGCCTGCCCCAGTGGCCACGGCCGCCGGCATCGGCTGAGTCCCCAGCGGGCTCAGCCCCTTCCTTTTCCCCCACCAGCCCTCACCGCCCCACCAGCAAGACCCATGCCCATCGGCACCCCCAGCGTTCCCTATCGCCTTCCTGGCAGCCAGTACGAGCGCTGGGTCGACATTTACACCCGTCTGGGCGTCGAGCGGATTCTGTTCCTCGGCCAGGAGGTGACGGACGGCATCGCCAACAGCCTGGTGGCCCAGATGCTTTACCTCGACTCGGATGACAGCTCCAAGCCGATCTATCTCTACATCAACTCCCCTGGCGGCTCGGTGACCGCCGGCCTGGCCATCTTTGACACGATGCAGTACGTCAAGAGTGACGTGGTGACCATCTGTGTCGGCCTGGCCGCCTCCATGGGCGCGTTCCTGCTGACCGCCGGTACCAAGGGCAAGCGGTTGGCCCTGCCCCACAGCCGCATCATGATTCACCAGCCCCTGGGTGGCACCAGCCAGCGCCAGGCCAGTGACATCGAAATCGAGGCCCGCGAGATTCTGCGCATCAAGGACATGCTCAACCAGAGCATGGCCGACATGACCGGCCAGGAGCTGGCGAAGATCACCAAGGACACTGATCGCGACTATTTCCTCAGCGCCGCCGAGGCGGTGGAGTACGGCTTGATCGACCGGGTGATCGCCCATCCGAGCGAAGCCTGAGTCGGCCGCAGTGCCTCCCCTCCGGAAACCCGGCCTCGGGCTCCTGCTGGGTCAGAGCCTGGCTTGAGTCTGGCCCGGATGCCTCCACAGGGGCTCCAGTGCTTACCCTGACGTTGTCTTGGTGCTGCCCTGGAGTTTTGCTCCGTCCCGGGGGGCGGTTCCGATCAGCGGCCCTTGCCTCTTGGGCATCACAACGGTTCGGAGAAGCATCAGGGCCTCGAAACTTTTGTCTTGCAGCCGACTCCATGCCTTCCACGCTCGAAGCAGCCGCTGACGCGTTCTATGCGGCCGGCAACCGCCTGCTGGCCGGTGATGGCTCCGCCTTCTCAGCCATCTGGTCGGACGCGGACGACATCAGCCATCTGGGCCCCATGGGTGCGATCTGCACGGGGCGCGCGGCTGTGATGGAGGAGTTCACGCAGGAGTCCGCCATGGGCTTCGAGGGCACCCTGGTGGCCGATGAGCGCCGCTTCGTCGAAACTGCGGAGATGGGGTATCTGGTGTGCGTGGAGCGCACCCGCGGCATGACCAAAGCCGGCGAGGTGATCACGGCGGACATCCGCGCCACCACGATCTTCCGCAAGGAAGCGGGCCACTGGCGGGTGGTGCATCACCACACCGATCGCTTCTAGCGTCCCAGCCCATTCCCTGACTCCGCCCGGACCGGGGAGCTTCAGCCCTTGCCGGTGAACGCCAACAGCTGGGCGGCCGTGTTGGGCGCGATCGGCAGGCCGGCCGGATCGATCAGGCCCAGCTGGGCCAGCAGACCGGCCTGATCCCAGTAGATGTGCTCGTAGGCCACCTTGCCTGTCTTCACGCCCACGATCACCACCAGGGCCATCTCCACCCGCCGGCCGGTGGGTGCCACCCCTGGCAGCAGGTGGCCGATCGTTTCGGTGTGGGTGAAGCGGATCACCAGCTCATCCACCAGCCGATCATCAGCCACCGTGCGGGAGATCGAGATGAACTCCACATCCGGCGGAAAGAACTGACCGATCAGGTGGGTGGCGTAGAACTCCTTCACTCCCTCATGACCAGTGCCGCCAGTGCCGGAGCCCAGATTGAGCAGATGGGGCTCGGCCACCATCGTGGCCATGGTGCTGTCCAGATCCGCCTCCAGCTCGGCCCGCATATGGGCCTCGAAGAGGGCGGCGGGATCATTGGCAACGGAGAGGGGCATCGCAGCGGATCAACAGTCCTGAATTTAACGATGGTGTCAGGTGGCGTCTGGCCGGAGCCGCCGTGCGCCACCGGTCTATCTCCCGGCCTCTCCCGGCCACCGGTCCCGCGGTGCCGCAGGCCGGAGCGGAGCTACCCGGGGCCGCTCCGGCACTTGGGTAGGCTCCTTCTTTGCTCTGCCCACCGCCCGGAATGGCCCAGCTCTTTTACGACTCCGACGCCGACCTCAGCCTGCTGAACGGCAAGACGGTGGCCATCATTGGCTATGGCTCCCAGGGCCACGCCCACGCCCTCAACCTCAAGGACAGCGGTGTGAACGTGGTGGTGGGTCTCTACGAGGGCAGCCGCTCGGCGGACAAGGCCCGTGCCGATGGCCTGGAGGTGCTCAGCGTCGCTGATGCCTGTGCCAAGGCGGACTGGATCATGGTGCTGTTGCCCGATGAGTTCCAGAAGGCGGTCTACGACGCCGAAATCGCCCCCCACCTGATCGCCGGCAAGGTGCTGAGCTTCGCCCACGGCTTCAACATCCGCTTCGGGCTGATCGAGCCGCCCGCCGATGTGGATGTGGTGATGATCGCCCCCAAGGGCCCTGGCCACACCGTGCGCTGGGAGTACCAGAACGGCATGGGTGTGCCCGCCCTGTTCGCCATTGAGCAGGACGCCTCCGGCCACGCCCGTGAGCTGGCGATGGCCTATGCCAAGGGCATCGGCGGCACCCGCGCCGGCATCCTCGAAACCAACTTTAAGGAGGAAACCGAAACCGACCTGTTCGGCGAGCAGGCGGTGCTCTGTGGCGGCCTCTCCGAGCTGGTGAAGGCGGGCTTCGAAACCCTGGTGGAGGCCGGCTATCAGCCCGAACTGGCCTACTTCGAGTGCCTGCACGAGGTGAAGCTGATCGTTGATCTGATGGTTAAAGGCGGCCTCACCGCCATGCGTGATTCGATCTCCAACACCGCCGAATACGGCGATTACGTGAGCGGCCCGCGCCTGATCACCGCCGACACCAAAGCTGAGATGCGGCGCATCCTGGCCGACATCCAGGACGGCACCTTCGCCCGCAACTTCGTGGCCGAATGTGCGGCCGGCAAGCCCGAGATGACGAAGTGCCGCGAGCGCGACGCCCAGCATCCGATCGAGCAGGTGGGCAAGGGCCTGCGTTCGATGTTCAGCTGGCTGAAGGCGTCCTGATTGCGTCATGGTCAGCGGGCGGTACCAGGAGCTGCTCTTGATTCCGCCCTTGGTGCCGTCCTTCGTGTCACCCCTGCAGAGCTGGCTCCTGGTCCTGGCGGCCTGCGGTCTGGATCGCTTACTAGGCGATCCCCATGGGGTTCTGCATCCGGTTCAACTCATGGGGGCTGCCATCACGCAGCTGCGCCGCTGGGCTGAAGCCTGGGCCGGTGATCAGCCGCTGCGGTTACGGCTGGCCGGGGGCTTGATCACCCTGTTGGTGGTGGGCGCCAGTCTCCTGGCGGGGTGGGCCGTGGAGAGCCTGGCCCTGGCCTGGCCCCTGCTGGGCTTGCCTTTGCTGCTGCTCGGCCTCGCCAGTGCCCTGGCCGGCCGCAGCCTGGAGCAGGCGGTGGAAGCCGTGTTGAGGGCGCTGCCCGATACGGCCCTGGCACGGCAGCGCCTGGCCTGGATCGTCGGCCGCGAGGTGAGTGGGCTCGACAATGGCGAAATTCTCAGAGCGGCGGCTGAAACCGCCAGTGAAAACGCCGTGGATGGCCTGTTTGCACCGCTGTTCTGGATGCTGGTGGGGGCTGCCCTGTGGGGTGCTGCTCCCCTGGCGGTTGAACCGCTGACGTTGCGGCCCCAGGGGCTTGAACTCGCCTATCCCGGCCCCCTGGCCCTGGCCTGGGGCTTCAAGGCGGCCAGCACCCTTGATTCGATGCTTGGCTATCGCCGTGGCCGCCTGGCCTGGCTGGGGACGGCCGGCGCGCGGCTGGACGATCTGCTCACCTGGCTGCCCTGTCG
>CAMBZX010000110.1 GCA_945872185.1 Synechococcus sp. UW140
CCCGTCCCTGCAGCAGATCCACCGGATCGGTGGCCTCAGCGCTGAGATCCGCCAACGACAACCGCACACTGCCGCGCAGCCGGGCTGGCTGATGGGGATGGATGCAGACGGACAGGATCTTCATGAACGGGCGCCAGCGGCGAAGCAGCTTTGCAGGCTAGGTGGAGCGGCTCACGGCTCCTGGCCTGCGGGAGGGAGAATGCAGGCCCAAATGCCTGCGGCCCCGCCATGCCGAACCCCATGTCCGCTCTGGGAAGCGCCGGGCGCCACCAATCGAGGCTGGACAGGGCCATGGCCGGACTGCGGCGGGGGATGGTGCAGCTCTGCAGCCTGGCCCTGCTGTTGCTGCTGCTGCTGGCCCCCGGCACCAGCCAGCCGGCCTGGGCCTTCGACAACCCCGATCTGCTGCCGGCCCAACCCACTCCGGTGATCGATCTGGCCAAGCTGCTCACCGATGGTCAGCGCACGGCCTTGGAGCAGGAGCTGGAGGATTTCGAAGCCAGCAGCGGCTGGAAGTTGCGCGTGCTCACCCAGTACGACCGCACCCCGGGGCTGGCGATCAAGGAGTTCTGGGGGCTCGATGAACGCAGCCTGCTGCTGGTGGCCGATGAACGGGGCGGCAATCTGCTCAATTTCAACGTTGGCGATGCTCTCTTCGCCCTGATGCCCCGCACCTTCTGGGTGGAACTGCAAACCCGCTATGGCAATCAGTACTACGTGCGTGACAACGGCCAGGATGCGGCCGTCCTCGATTCGCTGCATGCGGTGAAGGGCTGCCTGGCGATCGGCGGCTGCCAGGTGGTGCCGGGGCTGCCCCAGGAGCAATGGCTGCTCACCCTGGCCACCTCAATCCTGGGCGGCCTGATTGTGGGCTTTGCCGCCTTTCCGCGCAAAGCCGGGCGCCGCTTTGAATGGGCCTGGGTGCTGCTGCTCTCGCCGCTGTGGCTGATTCTGTTCGGCGTGTTCGGCGTGGCACCGATCATCACCCGCACCAACGACCTGCTGCCGCTGCTGCGCAACGCCCTGGGCTTCCTCGGTGGCGCCATTGCGGCTTACTTGATCGCCCAGCGGACCTTGGGGCGCTACCTCAAGAGCAGCGGCGAGACCTGACCGGTTCTGTCTCGACGAGACCTGAATGGAAACGACAGCACCAGCTCAGCGATCACGGCGCTAGCTGGTGCTGTCTCGGCGGTTGTTGCGAGGCCAGCGGGGCTGCGGCTCCGTTCAGAGTGCCTGCCCCGCAGCGTTATCAACCCCTGGACCTCCGTGACTGAGCTTCAGTAAGCCCGCACGTCGGGCTGGTTGACGGGCTTGCCGCGATAGCCGATTGACTCCAGGCGGCAGCTGAGGCTGTTGTCGTTGCAGCGGGGCACCTGGCGGATCGCCACGGTTTCCCATTGTTCGGCATCGCTCTGGCGCAGTTGGGAGAGGTTGTCCTCGTAGAAGCGACGCAACTCCTCGTAGCGCTTCACCGGCTGGCCGTAGTAACTGTTGCCCGCCAGGGTGGGAAACGAAGCCCATTCCGGTGCCAGTTTGGCTGCCAGCTCCGGCGACAGTTCACCGCGATCGGCCAGGGACAGGCCACCACGGCGCTGGATCAGGAACAGGGCGCCCTGATCCTGGGAGGGGGGCTGGAAGTCGCTCAGACCAAGTTTCTGAACCACCAGGTTCCAGGTGAAGGGCATGAACTGGTAGGCCCCGGCAGCGGCACTGGCATAGCCGGGGGTGTAGTTGACCCGATTCGGATGGCGATCAAGGGAGGGCATGTAGCTCCCGCCGAACATCACCCGATAGCCCACGGGATGGCCTTGCTTCCAGGTGCCTTCGGCGTAGCGGATGGTGTTGAGCAGCGCCTTGCGCTCGGGCGTGATCGCAAAAAAGCGCGGAGCATCGGGCAGGGGCGGCAGCACCGCCACCTGGGGCAATGGCGGCGGCACTGGGGCAAGGGACCAGGGATCGGCTTGCTCGGAGGCGCCCACAGGCGCAGCGACGGCCAGGGCAGCTCCGGCGAGGAGGAGAGCCAGGTGGGAGCGCTGAAGGAACAACAAGACGTTTCGAGCGGAGGACAGGCCTGCAGGCATTGGACTTGAAACCTGATGAAACTGCGCCGCTTGATGACGTGGCTGATCAGGTAAAAATCCAGTCGCGAAGGCAGATCTCAGGTGGTCATTTGAGTTTCAAAGCAAGACAGCATTGTTAGCTGAACTTTGAAATTCGCACCGAGATCGAAACAGGAGAAAAAATGAAGTTCGCGCCACTTTGCCCATCAGGCACCTGAGAAGCGACCCTTTTTGTGACGATCATGCAACTGTCCACAGGTAGCCAAAAGCACCTGTTCAGTTCAGATCACTGTGACCAAGAAGGTTGGGCGCATTTGGATGTACAGAAGATCCAACCCGGCTTGGATCACTGATCGGAACTGCTGATCAGCTGGACAGCAGCGCCACGATCGCTGCTGCTGCCGCCTCAGCGCCGGCACCGGGCAGCGGCCCCTGGCGGGCGGCCTGCAGCGGTTGATCCAGCTGCCACTCACCCTGCTCCAGCTGGCTGCGGCTGAGCAGCCGATGGCGACCGTGGTTCTGCAGCGCCTCCGCCAGTACAGGGGCTTCAGCGAAGCCCTGGCGTTCCACCAGATGGATTCCCACCCCCTGGCTGAAGGCCTCACAGAAACTGCTGTAGCCCGCCTTGGTGAGCAGCCGGCCGGTATGGGGCATCACATCCAGTGGCCGCAGCCCCGCCGGGATCAGGCGACCGTTTTCGGCCTGGGCCAGAGCCGGGTCGCTGCCGATGAACACATGCTCGGGCCAGAGGGCCAGCAGCATCGGATCCAGGCTCAGCCCCAGGCCACCGAAACTGATCAGCACACAGCGATCGCGCTCGGCAGGCAGGGCCAGTTCCGCCAATACAGCCGGGGCCAGCGGGCGGGGTTCGGAGTACGTGAGCCCGATCGGCTGCACCGGCAGGCCCCAGTCCATCGGCAGGTTCAGGGGACAACGCAGCAGCAGATCGCCCTGGCCATAGAGCTGGCGGGCCGCTTCACCGCGGCGGGCCAGCTCCGGACCCATCGCTGCATAGATCGCATCCCAGCCAAAACTCGCCAGCCAGACCAACGGCGCTCCCAGACGAGCGGCGAGCAGGGCCGCAGGCGGCGGCACATCGCCCAGCACCAGCACCGGCAGCCCCTGCTGCTCCAGCCAAGTCAGCTCCGTTTCGAGCTGGTCGGGCAGGCTGGCCTCCAGGGCCTCCAGCTGCCGCAGGGTTGCCTGGGGATCCACCCCGAGGGCATCGGCCTGCACCACACCCACATCCCAGCGGCAGGGTCGGTGCTCAAACTCCCCATGGCCGAAGGCCAGCTTCAGAAAGGAACGGGGCAAGGCCGTGGACACCACCAGGCGCCAGGCGGGCCGCAGCCGGGCCAGCTGCTGCAGCACCGCCACGCTGCGGGAGCCATGGCCAAAGCCGTGGCTGCTGATGCAGGCATAGATCAGCATCGGCTCAGGGCAGCGGCGCTCCAGAGGGTCTGCTCATAGAGCAGATCACCGGTGAGGCCGTACCAGCGATGGCTGATCTGGCTCAGCTCCCCATCCTGAAAGCGAATCCAGCTGAAGTGGCGCAGCGAGCGGCCGCGATCGTCGCTGCCATGGCGGGGTACGCAGGCGCAGTTGAGATAAGCGGTGCCTTCTGCATCGCGGTGGAAGCTCTGGCGTTCGCCCAGAAAGCGCCGCAGGGTGTGATGCATGTGGCCGAACACCACCAGGGGCACGGAGCGGCGGCGGCGGATTTGGGTGATCGCCAGGGCCAGATCGCGATCGCCCCAGTCGCAGGAGGGGCTTTTCCAGTCCCGACCGCACAGGGAGCCGGCCTGGGTGCCCAGGCCCGTGGGCCCGGAATGGGCCAGCAGCACCAGGGGCAGCGCCGGATCGGCCGCCAGGGCCGCCCGGCAGATCCGCTCCGCCGACTCCTGCTGGGTCACCGGGCCATAGACCGTCCGCACCGCCCGCGACAGGGTGAAACCACCGCCCGCGGTGAACGGCCGGCAGCCCACCACGGCCAGACCGGGCGGGGTGAGCTGCCGCAGCGCCCAGCCGCAATGGAGCTCCCCCAGCAGCTCCAGCTGTTGGCGCAGCCGCTGGCCACTGCCGTCTTTGCCGGTGTCGTGGTTGCCGGCGATGCAGGCGACGGGAAGCTCCAGCTCGTTCAACAGAATGGGAATGCGGCTGTGGCCATCGCTGAAATCGCCGACGAGCAGCAGGGCATCGGGCCGGATCAGATCCAGCAGCAGATGGTCGGAGGCATCCCACTGGTCATGGAGGTCGCCGGCGATGGCGATGTTGAGGTCTGCCAAGCCGGCCGTCTTCCTAGTCTTTGGCCCATCCTGCCCGAGCCGAGGAAGCCGTTGGTGTTCTCCCAGGTGTCTACCCCGCCCTCCGCACCGCCGGCCCCGCAGCTGCGGGCGGCGATCCGGGATCTCTGCGAGGAACGCAAGGCCGTGATCCTGGCGCACTACTACCAGGACGACGCCATTCAGGATGTCGCTGATTTCATCGGCGATTCGCTCGAGCTCTCGCGCAAGGCCGCCAGCACTGAGGCAGAGGTGATCGTCTTCTGCGGTGTGCACTTCATGGCCGAAACCGCCAAGATCCTCAATCCCGGTAAGACCGTGCTGGTACCGGATCTGGAGGCCGGTTGCAGCCTGGCCGATGCCTGCCCCGCCGAGGCCTTCGCCGCCTTCCGCGCCCAGCATCCCGACCACTACGTGGTGAGTTACATCAATTGTTCAGCGGCGGTGAAGGCCCAGAGCGATCTGATCTGCACCAGCAGCAACGCTGTGCACCTGATCGAGCAACTGCCCGTCGAGCGGCCGATCCTGTTCGCACCGGATCAGAACCTGGGCCGCTGGGTGGCGCGCCAGACGGGGCGGGAGCTCACCTTCTGGCCCGGCAGCTGCATCGTGCATGAAACCTTCAGTGAGCAGGCGCTGTTGCAGCTGCGCCTACAGCATCCCGAGGCCGAGGTGATCGCCCATCCGGAATGCCAGCAGCACCTGCTTGATCTGGCCGATTTCATCGGCTCCACCAGCAAGTTGCTGGAGCGGGTGACCAGCAGCCCCGCCGAGAGCTTCATCGTGCTCACCGAACCCGGCATCCTGCATCAGATGCGGCGGCGGGCACCGCAGAAGAGCTTCCACGATGTGCCCGGCGCCGATGGCTGCAGCTGCAACACCTGCCCCTACATGCGGCTCAACACGATGGAGAAGCTCTGGCGCTGCTTGGAGCAGCTGGAACCCGGCATCGAGCTGGAGGAAAGCCTGCGCCAGCGCGCCTTGGCGCCGATTGAGCGGATGCTGGCGATGAGCGCCTGAGGCGCGGATGCTGCCGCCCGACGGACTGATCAGCCTCACCCCCCAGGGTCTCTACTGCCGGGCCGCCGATGTCTGGATCGATCCCTGGCGGCCGGTGTCCCGCGCCCTGATCACCCATGGCCACGCCGATCACGCCCGGCCCGGCTGCGGCACCTACTGGGCGATCGGTGCCGGTGCCGGCATCCTGCGCAAGCGTTTAGGGCAGGGGATTGAACTGCACAGCCTCGACTACGGCGAGGCGCTCCAGATCGGCGACGCCCAGGTGTCGTTCCACAGTGCCGGCCACGTGCTCGGCTCGGCCCAGATCCGCCTGGAGGCCGGCGGCGAAAGCTGGCTGGTCACGGGCGATTTCAAGCGCGATGCCGATCTCAGTTGTGCCGCCTTTGAGCCGGTGCGCGCCGATGTCTTGATCAGCGAGGCCACCTTCGGCCTGCCGATCTACCGCTGGTCCCCCGGCGCCCAGGTGGCCGCCGAAATCCGCACCTGGTGGCAAAGCTGTCCCCAGCGCCCCTCGGTGCTCTTTTGTTATGCCTTCGGCAAGGCCCAGCGGATCCTGGCCGAACTGCACGCCCTCGGCGTCGAACAGGAGGTATTGCTGCATGGCGCCGTGGCGGCCCTGATCGAGCCCTACCGCCAGCAGGGGATCGCCCTGGTGCCCACCCGGCCCCTCTCGGCGTTGTCCCGCGACGAGCCGCTGGCGGGTCGGCTGGTGCTGGCGCCGCCCGCTGCCCAGGCCTCTGCCTGGATGAAGCGCCTGCGCGGCGCCCAGACCGCCTTTGCCAGCGGCTGGATGGCCGTGCGTGGCGCCCGGCGCCGGCGCGGCTGCGAGAGCGGTTTCGTGCTCAGCGACCATGCCGACTGGCCGGCCCTGGTGGCCACGGCACGCCAGTCCGGCGCCCGCCAGGTGTACGTGACCCACGGCCAGAGCGACGTGCTGGCCCGCTATCTGCGCGAGGTGGAAGGCATCGCTGCCGAGCCCCTGCAGGGCGGCGGCCTGGCCGAACGGGGCAATCCCGATGGCGAAGTTGGGCGCGAAGCCACTGCTGACGACACCGGCGAGACCGGTGCAGCTATTCCTGGTGACATCACCATTGGAGAAGCCACTGCTGGTGACACCACTGAACCGGGTGCTGAACCCGCTGAACCTGAAGGCGCAGCCGGGCTGATCAACGTCGGGCTGATCAACGCTGATCCGATCCACGCTGATCCGATCCACGGCGGCGAGCCCCGGGAGGCCCTCCCCTGAAGCGCTTCTGCCGCCTGTTCGAGCTGCTCGATCGCAGCAAGGCCAGTAGTGGCCGGGTGCGGGCCCTGGTGGACTATTTCCGCGAGGTGCCGCCGGGAGATGGGGCCTGGGCCCTGCACTGTTTGCTGGGCGGCCAGCGGCGGCGGCTGCTCACCAGCCTGCGGCTGCGGCAGATCTGCCTGGAGGGCTCAGGCCTGCCCGCCTGGTTGTTCGATGACTGCTACCGCCAGGTGGGGGACAGCGCCGAAACGATCGCCCTGCTGTGGCGGCAGGCAATAGGAGAAGACAGGGCTGGCATCACCGTCTCTGCGGGATCCGTGGCCTCGCTGCAGCGGTGGATGGAGGAACTGTTGCCGCCCCTGACGACGCTGGAACCAGAGCCCCAGGCCCGGGCGATGCAGGAGCTGTGGCAGGGTCTGGAGCCGATCGAGCTGCTGGTGGTCAACAAGCTGCTGAGCGGCGGCCTGCGGGTGGGGGTGGCCGAAGGGCTGGTGGTGCAGGCCCTGGCCCAGCTCTCGGGCCTGGAGCCGGCCCGGCTACGCCACCGGCTGATGGGCGGCTTTGTGCCTACGGCGACCGGTTTAGCGGCCCTGCTTGATCCCATAGACGACGACGCCAGCCTCAGCAGCCGGCCCTATCCGTTCCAGCTGGCCTGCCCGTTCGATGCGGAGCGCCTGGAGGCGACGGCGCCCACCAGCTGGCAGCTGGAATGGAAATGGGATGGCATCCGCGCCCAGCTGATCCGCCGCGGCTGTCAGTGCTGGCTCTGGAGCCGGGGCGAGGAGCTGATCCATCCGGCCTTTCCCGAGCTGCTGGAACTGGGCGAAACCCTGCCCGATGGGTTGGCGCTCGATGGCGAGGTGATCATCTGGCCGCCGGCGGCTCCCTGCCCCCAGCCGTTCGCCGATCTGCAGAAGCGCCTGGGCCGCAAGGCCCCCAGCCGCGCCCTCCTGGCCCAGTCTCCAGCGGCGTTCGTGGCCTACGACCTGCTCGAATTAGGGGGCTGTGACATGCGCCACGAGCCCCTGCGCCAACGCCGGGCCGCCCTGGAGGCATTGCACCAACAGCTATTGGCGGCGCCATCCCCCGCCCGCGCCGGGCTCCTGCGCCTGTCTGCCACCTTGCCTCTGCAGGCCTGGCAGGAGCTGGAAGCCCAGCGCTCCGGTGCCCGAGCCGTCGGCGCCGAGGGGCTGATGCTCAAAGATCTGGATTCCCCATACCTGGTGGGGCGCCGCCGCGGTCCTTGGTGGAAACACAAGTTGGAGCCCCTGCGGCTGGATGCGGTGCTGCTCTATGCCCAGGCCGGCAGCGGCCGCCGCGCCAACCTCTACACCGACTACACCTTCGGCCTCTGGGACCGCCCCAGCGACGCGGGCGCCGCGGCGGGCGACGGGGAACCCAGCCAACCGCCGGTGCTGGTCAGTTTCGCCAAGGCCTATTCGGGCCTCAAAGACGAAGAGATCGTGGCGCTGGATCGCTGGATCCGCAGCCACACGCTCGAGCGATTCGGCCCGGTGCGCGCCGTGCAACCGGTGCAGGTGTTCGAGCTGGCTTTCGAAGGGATTGGGCCATCCAAGCGCCATAAAAGTGGCCTGGCCGTGCGCTTCCCCCGCATCAGCCGCTGGCGCCACGACAAGCCCGCCGCCGAAGCCGACACCCTGGCCGCAGCCAAGGCGCTGATCGAAACGGTTGGGCCGCCTCGATCGGCGGCGCTGAGGCATCCAATCGGCTGAGGGCAAAACTGCAGCCTGGCGTCGCCGCCTGCAGCCAAAACGAGCCTGCAGCGGCATCAGCAGGGCGATGGACAACAGCAAGTAAAGATCGTGGACGCTTCCGAGGTGGCTGGCCATATTCAAGCCAATGTCACCCACTTGGAGACCTGATGGCGAAGCTGACTCTGGGCGTCTTCGGAGATGCCGGCAACTCGTACTACAACGGCAATCCTTACTATTACAAGCCAGGCTGGTACAACCTCTTCAACAGCGGTGGCACGGCACCAGTTCAAGCGGCCGTGGCCGAGATGGTGCGGAGCTGGGGGGTCACCGAACTGATTCAGCTGGGGGACACCGCCTACAACGCCCAATCCAGCAGCCTGCTGGATTACAACATCGGCAAATATTACAACGACTACATGCAGCCCTATGGCAACAAACCTTCTGAATTTGCCTATGCAGATCCCAACAGCATCTACAGCACCGCTGCCGGCGGCATCGTAGCGGAACCTGGCAAAACCCAATGGGCCTACAATTTATACAATTTCCCCTACGGCTTCCCCAATCCAGCCAACGGCGGCGCCGGCGGCAGCCCCGATGGCCTGAATCACTTCTGGGCCCTGCAGGGCAACCATGATTACGGCACCATCATCGGCAGCTACAACGATTACAACGTTAATCAAGTCGATCGCAAAAACCAATTCATCGGCGACCCCGAAGGTCCCGATGCCTATGACTATCAGAACAACATCAGCACACAGGACCCCCCTCCCCAACCGGGCGACAAGATCCCCAACAAGACCGGCAGCGCCCAGCAACTGCTCGACTACCTCCCCTTGCTGCAGACCGGTGACGACGCCACCCAACCGAGTTACCTCAAGCCGGGCCAGGTGCGGATCGGCAACAACGATCCCAATGGCTACGACGGGATTTTCTACAGCGTCGACCTGGGCGAAACAACCAGCGGCGGCACATCTCGACCACTGCTGCATGTGGTGATGCTGGACACGCCGCGGATCATGACGGATGCCGGCTACTACGATTTCAACAATAAAGACACAGTCATAGAAGCGACCGAAAGAAATGCCCAGCTTAATCTCACAGGGGAAAATGCACTAACCGCCGACAACTACAAGTTCGACCCCACAAGTCCAGAACAGAAAGCCCTGTTCCCGAACCCCGACGCCGCGCCAACGGATCCTTCGGCTTCTTACAACAT
>CAMBZX010000111.1 GCA_945872185.1 Synechococcus sp. UW140
CAGGGTCAGCACTGGCGTGTCGCCGCCGCTGGCCCGCTCCAGGCGGAAGCTGGCGCTACCGCTGAGGATCCCCCCCGCAAGCGGCTGGCCCTTGAGTTGGATCAGGGCGGCGACCAGGGCCAACAGCAGGGGCGGGAGCATGGACAAGATCTCGGCGCTTAGGCAGGGGAGGGTTCGCGATGGATGGCCAGGGCGGCGAGCACGCCGCCGCCAAAGCCGGAGGCATGACCGATCCAGCTCACTCCGGCGGGGCTCAGCAGGGGCAACAGAGCCGGCAACATGCCGCCATAGAGCAGCAGACAGCCCAGCGATAGCAATAGCGACAGCGGCCGCTTCTCCAGCCAGCCGATCACCAGCAGATAGCCCAGCAGGCCGTAGATCACCCCGGAGAGGCCGTGGCTACCCACCGGCCAGAACAGCCAGACCGGAAGGGCCGTGGCATAGACGCCGATCCAGACCGCCAGGTAATCGCGACGCCCTTTGGCCAGCACGAGCCAGGAGAGGGGCAGGAACCAGAGGCTGTTGCTGATCAGATGGCCAAACCCTCCATGGCTGAAGGGGGCGGTGAGGACGCCCAGGATCGATCCCCCCGGCAGCATCGCCAGATTCCAATGACCGGCGAAAAGCAGTTGGTCGATCAGCTCCTGACCCCAGGCAATGGCCAGCAGGAGTGGCGGCAGCAGCAGCGAAAAGGGCAGTTTCGTCATGGACTGGTCCTGGGCTGCGATGGCGTCGGTGTCATGACCGCATGAAGAGGAGCAGGGGGGACGGCGGGCCTGGGGCCCGGGAACGGGGTGATGGGCCCTGGGCCCGGCGGTGGCCAGAGATTGAGCGTATCCAGTCCGTTCTGTTGCTGAGCGCTCTGTTGATCAGCTTGTCGTGGCGATCAGCTTTTGCTGCCGAAGGGTGTCGGGTTGCGGGCGCCAGATGTTCCGCATCATTGAAGGGGCTCAGTGCAACCGCGCCAGCGAGGACCACGGCACCGACGGCGATTCGACGGGCAAGCCGCTTGTGTTGACAATGCTGCCAATCCACGCCGAACCGGAGCTCGACCGAGGAGCAGCTCGTCTCCTGAACTGGCAGCTGCTGAGATTCACAGGCGCTGGGGAGACTGCTGAACAACCAGTGTCGAAGCCAATGGCTGGGGCTGGGTGATCTCCAGAACGCCGGTCAGCATCGGCTTCAGCGACAGCAGCCTCAGCGGCAGCAAGGGCGCCTGAAGCGTTTTTATACCAGCTCTTAGGGTTCCTGGGGCGACGGCTTGCGAGTGTCATGGTCCAGCCGTGTCAGCCCAGCAGCCAGTCTCGTATGACGTATTCCATCCTTGATGTTGATCTGCTGGCCTTCGAGCGCGGTGGCGAGGCGGCCCGCGCGGCGGTGGTGGATGGGGTGCGTCGCAGCCTGCAGACGGGTTTCGTCTACACCCGTTGCGATCTACCGGAAGATCTGCTGGATACGGCCTACGGCATGTTGGCCCGCTTCTTCGCGCTGGAGTCTTCGATCAAGCAGCGCTTTGTCGCTACCGGAACCAACGGCCAGACCGGATACACCGGATTGCTGGTGGAAACGGCGGCCGGCAGCGCCCAGGCTGACTGGAAGGAGATGCTCAATTGGTCCGTGCCGATTGCGGCAGCCCATCCACTGCGCCGGCACTATCCGGCCAGCTACCCCCAACAGCTGTTACCGGAAGCGGTGGTGCCGGGCATCACGGCGGTGCTGGGCACCTTTCACCAGGCCGTGGCCGCCCTGCAAGGTCGCTTTCTGCGCATCATTGCGCTCAGCCTTGGCGTCGCCGAAGGTTTCTTTGAGGAGATGACAGCCGATGCCCCCACCCTCACCCGGGCCATCCGCTATCCGCCGATGGCGGCCGCTCCGGCCACGGGCCATGTATGGGCTGCAGCCCACGCTGACATCAACCTGATCACGGCGCTGCCGAGGGCCACCGCTGCGGGGCTGCAGGTGCAGGTGGATGGCCGCTGGGTCGATGCCCTGCCGCCCCAGGGGCGCGTCATCATCAACACCGGCCTGATGCTTGAGCGCCTCAGCAATGGGCTGATCCCGGCGGGCTGGCATCGGGTGGTGGCCCCTGAAGGAGCCAGCGACGAGCGCTACAGCGTGGTGCAGTTCTGCCATCCCCGCCCCTGGACGGTGCTCTCGCCCCTGGCCAGCTGCTGCAGCGCCGCCAACCCCCAGCGCTACAGCGCCATCAGCGCCGCCGCGGCTCTCGAAGACGTGCTCTACCGCATCAATTTGCTCGAACCCGCCGGCTAGGGCTCTGCCGGGGCCCTTAGCCTGAAATCACGCTTCCCAACCAGGTGCTGCGTTGATGGTCGTCCGTCGTCGATCCCATGGCGATGCCCTCCTGGCGATGGGATCGCTGCTGGCCATTCTGGTGGGGATTGCATCGCCAGCACTGGCTGGATCCCTGCAAGGCACGGCGACGCTGATGCTGCCCCTGCCGGTGCCACCCGACGCCATTTTCGAAGCCCAGTTGCAGGAAATCGGTGCGGCTGATGCCCCTGCTGTCTTGCTCGGTAAGGCCAGGTTCAAGGCGGCCTCAGGGGCGCCATTCCATTTCCGCATTCCCTATGTCGATGGCATGGTGAAATCCGGTCATCGCTACAGCGTGCGAGCCGTGATCAGCGAAGCCGGCCGCCTGCTGTTCAGCACCGACACGGTTCAGCCGGTGTTTCAAGATCCCGCCACTCCTCTGTTGCTGCAGATGATCCCGGTGGGGGATGCGCCCCTGCGTGGTGTGACCTGGCTCCAGGCACCCGCCGCCAGCGTGCCGGCCTCCCCCCAGGCGGCGCGCCAGGAGGTGCAACTGCGGCTTGATCCGCTTAGCCCCACCGTGAGCGGCAGCGCCGACTGCAATCGATTGGAGGGCACCTACCGCTTGGAGGGCGATCGGCTCAGCTTCGGCCAACTGGATAGCACCATCCTTCAGTGCGAGCCCGAAGTGATGGCCGATGAGCGCCGCATCCTGAGCGATCTGCAGCGGGTGCGGCGCTGGCGCTTCGTCGATCGCCACTTCGAGCTGCTGGATGACGCCGGCACCATGCTGCTGAGGTTCGAAACCCGGCCGCAGCCAGCCGCTGGGGCTCCGGCCGTCAGCCCCTAGGCCTTCAGCGCAGCTCGGCGTCGCCCACCTGCCGGCACTCCTGCCGTCCCAGGCCGGCTTCGGGATTGCGGTAAGGCTTGAACTCCAGCCAATTGCCACTGGGATCAATCAGAAAAAATTCTGGTGCTCCAGCTGTTGATCGCGGAAGCGGCATTTCGGCTCAACGCCGAAGCGCAGCCGCTGGGTCCGCGCCCGCTGCAGCAGCCCAGGCCATCGACATACCAGCCCTCGGTTTCGTCCAGATCCCGACAGGGAATCGAAAGATCGAACTGCAACAGCTCCATGACGCCACATCAACCTGGAGTCCACCATGGATACGGACGCCAGGCCGTCCACTTCATCATGGGTGGATGGTCGCTTATGAACCCGACACCAACCCACCACCGCCGCTGGCAACGTTGCTGAGCTCGGCTGTTGGCCCCCTGGCCTACCGGCACTGGCGTCCCATGGGCCGGCCTCGGGCGCTAGTGGTCTGTGTTCATGGCATCGGCGGCCACGGCGGCACCTTTGAGCGCCTGGCCGGGGCCCTGACACCCCACGGTTATGCCGTGGAAGCCCTGGATCTGCCTGGTCATGGCCAATCCCCAGGGCGGCGCGGCGCCATGCGGCGCTGGAGCGATTGGCGCGGGGCCGTGCTGGCGTTCCTGGTCGACGGGATCGCCCGATCCCCAGGGATCCCCTGTGTCCTCGTGGGTCACAGCATGGGGGGAACCGTGGTGCTCGATCTGGCCCTGGAAGAGCCGGAAGCGCTGCAACGTCTTGACGTGCGGGGACTGATCCTCTCCAATCCGGCCCTTGATCCCGCCGGCATCGCAGCCTGGCGCCTGCTGCTGGCGCGGCTGCTCTCCTGGCTGTGGCCGGCCTTCACCCTTGAGACCGGCATCGCCGACACAGCCGCCAGCCGCGATCCGCTGGTGCTGGCTCAGCGGGCAGCCGATCCCTGGCGCCACAGCCGCTGTTCGGCCCGACTCGGCAGCGAGTTTCTGACCACCAGCGATCGCCTGCGGCAGGCGGCCTCCGCCTTGCGGTTGCCGCTGCTGCTGCTCCAGAGTGGGGCCGACCAGGTGACCCCGGGAGCCGGAGCCCAGCGCTTCTTCGCTGCCGCCGGCAGCACGGACAAGACCTGGCGGCAGTACCCCGAGAGCTATCACGAGGTGTACGACGACCTCGACCGCGACCAGGTCTTCGCTGATCTGCTGGAGTGGCTGGAGTGCCACATCGGCTCGGGAATGGCGAAAGGGGGGTAGCTGTTCGGGAATCAGGTGTAAGGAGGCGGCGTTTCGCTTCAGCCGTTGTAAGCATTGGCACCATGATCGAACGCTTCCAGCCAGCCCTGGCCCCCATCCCCCCGGCTTTCCGCCCCTGGGTGCTGGCGATGCTGCAGGCACTGCTGCCCCTGCTGCTGCGGCTGCGGATCTTTGCCTGGCTGCCGGCGGCGATCACGCGGATCGATGTGGAAGGCGACGACACTTTGGCCCGTTGCTGGCACCGCTTCGGCAGCGGTCAGGCGCGGCTGATCCTGGCCTTTCGCCACGTGGAGGTGGATGACCCCCTGCTGGGCCTGCACCTGTTCTCCCGGGTGCTGCCGCGCCGGGCGGCGAAGCTCGGTCTCAAGCTGTCGGCACCCCTTCATGCCCAGTTCCTGTTCGACCGCGGCATGCCGCTCTGGGGCGGTCGTCCCCTGGGCTGGCTGTTGGCGAGTCTCGGCGGGGTGTCGCTGCGACGCGGGCGCCAGCCGGACTGGACGGCCCTGCGCCAGGCCCGCCAGTTGGTGCTGGCCGGGCGTTTCCCCTTCGCGGTGGCTCCGGAGGGGGCCACCAATGGCCACAGCGAACGCATCGGCCCGCTCGAGCCTGGTGTCGCCCAGCTCGCCCTCTGGTGTGTGGACGACCTGCGCCAGGCCGGTCGCCGCGAGGAGGTGCTGCTGCTGCCGATTGCGATTCAGTACAGCTACTGCAAGGCGGACTGGCCGCGGCTGGCGACATTGATGGCAAGCCTTGAGGCCTCGATTGGTCTGCCGGCACCCGAGCAGAAACCGCGGCCGATCCCTGCCACTGGCGAGGTTGCGGGCCATCGCAGGGGCGAGGCCGCAGCCGTCGACGAGCCCTACGGGCGGCTGCTGCGGATCAGCGAGGCGGTTCTGGAGCGGCTGGAGCGCTTCTTTGGGCACGCTCCCGCGTTACCGCTCTCACCGAGACAACCTTGCGAACAATCCGGCCCAGGTTCACAGTCTGAGCCCCCAACGTTGGGCTGCCGTCTGGAGCGGCTAGTGGACCAGTGCCTGCTCCTGGCTGAGGGCCATTTCCACTGCCCGTCGACCGGAACGACCGCGCAACGCTGCCGGCGGCTGGAGGAGCAGAGCTGGCGCTGGATCTACCGCGAGGATCTGTCGCCGCGCCCCCAGCTCTCGCGCCTGGAACGGGCCCTGGCGGATCGGGCCGCCCATGGGGCCGCACTGGCGCTGCTGCCGATGCGTTTGGCCGAAACCTTGGTGGCGGTCTCCGGCTCGTATGTGGCGGAGCGTCCGAGTTTCGAGCGCTACATGGAAACCACCCTGCTGATCCACGATGCCCTGGCCCGGATCTGCGCGGAGGGGTTGCCGGCCCGGCCCCGGCTCGGGGCCCGCCGGGCGCGGATCAGCATCGGCACCCCGATCTCGGTGACGGAATGCCGTCGCGGCCGCGGCAAGGGGGAGCGCCGCCAGCTGCTGGCCGAGCTGAGCGAGGCCTTGCGTCGGTCGTTTGAGCAGGCCCTGATCTGAGCCTTGGCTTCAAACCGGCGGATCACTCAGCTTTGGCTGGGCCAGCTGCTGCCACCACAGGCGCACGACGTCGGGGCTGCCATACCAGCGGCAACCGAAGGCACCGCCATGGGCTACGGCCGGTAGCACCAGGGTCTCGGAACCCTCCAGCAGAGCGGAGCGCACCGGCACCAAGCCATCACCGCGGTCGGCGCTGCAGCCCGTGCTGTTGCGGTAAGCCGTCGGTGCCAGGCGCCTGGCCGTGGCGGTGACACCAGGATCGTCGAGCCGCAGGTCGCCGGCCACCGAGACGTAGCGCACCGCATGGCCCTCCGTGGCCCGGCCAAACCAGGCGCCCGGCAGTTGCTGCGCCACCAGCTGGCGCAAGGGCGTGGCCTTGATCGCGGTGTGCGGACTGCCCAGCATCACCAACGTGTCGGCCCGTTCACGGCCGCGGTAGTGGCGCCGCTCAAACGGACCATCAGCGAGGAACAGGCGCAGCATGATGCCACCGGAGCTATGGCCGATCAGGGTCACCTTGCCCGTGGCCGAGCCTGCCGCCAGTTCCTGCACCGCCGCCGCCACCCGATCGAGGATGCGGGCCCAGCCGAAGGCAAAGACTGTCAGCAGCCAGTCGAACTTGCTCACCGGCACCACAGCCACCTCCTGCTGGCTGAGCCGCTGCAGTTCCTCCGCCATCGGCTGGTAGGCCTCAGCGCTGATCAGGAAGCCACCGAGCACGAGAATCGGCTGACCCAGGCCCGCCGGCGATGAGGCTGGGCCCTGAGGCGGAAACGTTGTGCCACCGGAGTGAGGCTCAAGTTGCCCCATGGCGGAAAACAATTGCAAGAAAATAACCTAATCCATTGGCCGAGTGGCTGCTGTGGGCGAGAGGTTAGGGGTTGCCACTGGAAGAAGGAGTTGGCGCCACCAGCACCAGGCTTCACGGTTGATCAGGAAACCAATCAGCAAAAGAACGGCCATCAGGAACACCTGATCCGCTCGGGAATCGGGAATCACGATATCAGCAATTAAATGCCCCACATTGGTGACCGTGTAGACAATGCTGATCCAGAAATGAAGACGCCGCCAGGGGCGCCAGCGGCGGCAATGATGGGCATCACCGGTGGCGTAGGTGATCAATAACAGACTGGCCAGGGGGATCAGGAAATAGAGCAGCATTCCCCAGAACACCAGCGCAAGCCTGGCAGGATTCACCGCACTTTCAATCTGAGCTGACTGCCCATGAAAGAGGGGCATCAGCCCCAGATCCACGTGAAACAGCATCGCCAACAGATAGGCGATCCAGAGGTGGCGTAACCGCAGACCATGGTCGATTAATGGTGACATGGTGACCGCAAGAGAGACCGATGGGCAAGGATTCATTCTGGGCCGGCCTGCACCTGAATTGACGATCGTCGCAGGCGAGTCCATCACAACTGAAATTCCATCGGACTACCTGACAGGAACGATCAGTGCCGCCCATCGCCGGTTCCGTAGCTTCCAAGCCGCTGCAGCGAACAGCCATGGCGATCGAGGCGACAGCGCCGCCAACCAGCCTCTGGCCACCAGAAGCCCCAATGGCAGAGGGGCTGGAGTGCCCTCAGATTGCATCCTGAACGTCAGCTCCCCAGCGCGAAATAGAAACGCATCAAATCCGCTGCAATGACCAGGGCCGTGCAGGGCAGGGACAGCTGATTGCGAGGCGGCAGGAGTCCAGGCCACCCCGGTGCATCCGCGACACATCAGCACCCGGCCATCCAAGCGCGAGATTGGTCAGCATTTCGCGACCAGTGCGTTTTGATCGGGGTTTAAATGGCGTCTCTGATCGAGCTGAAAAACTCGGCCAGTACCGTCAGCCGGTGCTTCAGACGCTGGACTCTCCTAGGTAGGAATCCTAAAGGGCACTTTCCGGTGTGATCAGCTACCGCCGATCGGACCGTGCTGCCTTTTGTTGGTGAACGTCTGGGGGCAAGACCCTCGGGCGGCTGCCTCCCCTCTCATATTCGCTGTCCAGCAAGCCCCACTCGGGTCCATTTTCTCTCTGTTCCTCGATTCATGCTCACCACCGTTTCCATGGATGCCGCGACAGCCTTTGCGGCTATTGCCCTCGCCGCCGTCTCCTGGGACGGCAACTTGACGATGGCCGGCTCCCGTGCTCTGCGTCATTCCCTCGACTATCGCCTGCCATTTCAGAACTACGGCGACGAGAAGATGGTGCAGATGATGAATACCCTGCTGATTGAACTGCGCCAGAAGGGCCCCCAGCATCTGATGGTGGAGGCCGCCCAGGCCCTCGACCAGGCCCAGCGTTCCACCGCCTATGCCGTCGCGGCTGAGATCATGCGCTCCGATGGTCCTCTGGAAGCTGACGAACACAACATTCTGACCAATCTGGCGATCACACTCCAGCTCGCCAGCGAAGAAACCAGCCAGGTGCTGGCCGTCATGGATCTGCTCCATGCAGATGTGTTCGTCTCCAGCTGAGGTGGGCGGCGCCGGTTTGCCCAGGACCTGAACTCAGAGCTTGAGCTCAGGGCTTGCTGTTGCTGTTGAGACCATCCAGCGCCTCCTGCAGCCGCTGACGTTCCGCCTGGGAAGCCGCAGTGGCCGCCTTTTGGGCCTGGGTCTGCGGTGTTGGGCGCTCGGCGATGGAGATAGTCCATTTTTGGTGTCATGCCTCCGGCGCGTTAGTTCGATCGCCCACCGCCCACTTGAACTGGCCTTCTGCGCGGGCCTGCACGATTGCTGCATCCCAGCAGCGCAGCGCTTCCTGCTCAAACTCCTGCTGCAGCCGCAGCCGTGCTTCCACATCCAGCAGCGAGATGCTGCGGCGCTCAGCGGCTGGGGCGTCCTCGATGTGGTGGTGGCAGAGGTCGAGCTGCTGCTCCTGTAGGGCCAGGTCACAGGCCATCAGCCGCTCCCAGCTCCAGTCGGGAGAGCGGCGGCAGAGCTGATCCCACAACTGAAGCGCCTGGGGCCGATCCGCCTGCACCATCCCCTCCC
The DNA here is from genome assembly GCA_945872185.1 of Synechococcus sp. UW140. GTDB lineage: Bacteria > Cyanobacteriota > Cyanobacteriia > PCC-6307 > Cyanobiaceae > Cyanobium. Next base: position 8,868 of record CAMBZX010000111.1, read on the forward strand.
CGTAGACCTCCTGCAGGTCGCTGCGCAGGCGGGCTATGGCATCGCCTTGGCTGCGGTTGAGCAGCAGGCCCAGGCGCAGCTGGGCATCAGGTGCAAGCGCCGCCTACCAGCCGGCGGTGCTGGTGGCCTTCCAGCTGGTGTAGAGGCTCAGCAGATCAATGGTCTCCAGCGTTTGCAGCTCGGCCCGATGGTCAAAGCTGAGTCGGCCGCTGCGGCCTAGACCGGCGGCCAATTCGGGGTGGGCGGTCTGCAGGCAGAGCAGGGCCAGCTGCTGCAGGGCAGCGGAAGGGCTGGCGGCATCGGCGAGCAGGGCGCTCACCTGCTCAGCCAGCTGGGTTGGCTCGACGTAGAGCTGCATCGGCCAACGCGACGCAGGCGCCGCAGCCCAAGCCAGGGCCATCGCGCCCCAGGCGGAACCCAGAACGTATGCAGTTTCTGCATAACAGCCTCACGATACCGGCATAAGGGAGTAGA
>CAMBZX010000112.1 GCA_945872185.1 Synechococcus sp. UW140
AGTATCGGCCGGACTACCCCAGACGCCCATTCCGCAGCGTGGAGGAGGCCTGCTCCTGGGTACTGGCGTTCGTGGACTGGTACAACCACCAGCACCGCCACAGCGGCATCCGGTTCGTGACGCCCGATCAGCGCCACAGCGGTCAGGCCGTTGCGATCTGCCGCCAACGAGCCCAGCTGTACGAACAGGCTCGTCAGCGCCATCCCCGCCGCTGGAGTCGAACCACCCGCTGTTGGCGTCAGCCGGAGGTGGTCTGGATCAATCCACCACCTCCAGAAAACAGCATCATTCCGACTACGTTGGTGATGGCCGCCTGATCCGCGGCAGGAGCGTCATCTTTCCTGGCAGTCACCGCTCCAGACCCCCATGAAACGGTCGTAGCTAGCCCCATCGCTGAAGTGGATGGGTTCACTGGTCATGGCTACTGGCTTCCACGGGGTTCAGGGCTGGGTGGCACTCACGGTGGCACTTCCCAGCCCCTCCGCGTTGCCTCACCATCCCAGGGCTAGCCAGCCAGCCAGCGATCGGTTGGGCAGAAGCGCCTGCTCCGGCTGGATGGATCTCGATCCTGGTTGGTATCCGTCTGATCCACCCAGGCGCGCACTCCGTTCATTGCGGAGTGTTGGGGAGATGGGATACCACCGTTTCTGCTGACAATCTCAGCGATACGGGAGGCGCGATGGCAACAGGTTGCTGGCGGCGGAGGCGGCTCAGCCTGCGCCGCCCTGAGACAAGCAGTCCCATCGGGCGCTGCGTGCTGATTGGCTCTGCGATCGGCAGCACTGGCCTGTGTGCGGCAGTCAGCAAAGCCCACACCGCCGATGCCCGTGCTGCAATCAACACCAGATCCTGCATTCCCCATTGCTGCGATCCGGCTCACCGTCGCCCATGGTGGACTCGACCTTTCTGCCCAGGCCATGAGCAGCGCCGACCAATCCATCCAACTCGACGACGACGTGAATCCGGCGGTCCAGCAGGTGCTCGATGCCATGGAGGCCGCCGAGATCAGCCCTGAGGATGCCCTGCAGATCAGCCTGGTGCTGCTGAACTTCGTCGAGGAGCACCATCTTGACAACCTTGAGGAGTTTCTTGCCGATGAGCAGCCCGATGCCATCAGCATCGCCGTCTGGGCTGCCGACAGTGCTCGCCTCAAGACCGCCCGGGAGCTGCTGGAGGAGGTCCTCGGCGAAGATGACGAGGATGCAGAAGACAATGGCGACAGCGAATAGCCAGATGAGAACCTGTAGGGCCCGGGGAAACGCCTGAGGCAGTGCGCGGTATCAAGCGGCCCAGGGGCTTTTGAGGGCGACGGGGCTTGCCTTCCCCGTTCAGTGCGTCCATGGGTTGGAGGTTTGCAGTTGCCTGGGCTGCCAAAGCAGTGCGGGATTGTTCTTTGCCCCATGGCGCCGGCCCTCTGCTCCCAGCGCAGCTCCTGGGGGCTGTACGGGGCCGTGATGCGCTGGTCTGAAATCGCAGACCATGACGCTTGCCGACAAAACGTATCTAGTCTTACCCGCAGACAAAATCACCGCTCCAGCAGCCGCCGGAAGCTCCAATACTGGGTAACTGCCTCCCGCACCCGCCCGACGAAACTGGCCTGGCTCTCAAAGCCCTGCCAGTCGTCACTGCGAGCCTCCGGCAGCTCACGCGGGGGCAGGTCCTTGGCGGCGTAGCGGTAGCGCTTGGAGCAGCCCACAGCCGAATCCTGACGCTCTGCGGTTCGCCGGATCAGCCCGCGCCATCGCCCTGCTGCCCGCGGATGTTCAGCGAGCGGAGGCCTTGGGGCGGTCCTGGTGGGTGCCGCCCTGAAGTTGCTGCTGAAGGCACTGGTCCCCGCCCCACCAGAACTGAAACGGGCTTGGCGGTTGACAGGCCTCTGGGCTCCTTCGGAGCGCGGATCGCCCTGGCCCAACGGCTGGGCCTGCTTGACGCCTCCGTCGAACAGGCGCAGGAGGCCTCGCGCAAAGTGCGCATTGCCTTTGCCCACTCCACGGCCGTCGCCTCACTGAATCAGCCCAGCCATCAGCTGCTGACGGACAGAGCTCCCAGCAAGCCAGAGCGAATCCCCTCTGGGCTGCGTTGAAGCGTATCCTAGAAGAATAGGCAGCTCTCAAGGCAGGAGAAGGCCAACAACACGGACTCGATCCTGCTCTCCTCATTTATATCCTGCTACTCACCATCCTGGTGGCCTTCCTGGAGGTGACGGCCCAGTCGCTGAGGCCCAGCCGTAACTGGGTAATGGAATCTGGGGCCTCATTCAATAGCAAAGTTTATTCCCCTCGTAGCACACCTGCAGCAGTTCCAGCCGGTGGATCAGCTTCTGCTGGCGTTGCTCCTGGCGGACGCGAGTACTGGCGCTGCCTTCGAAATGGGTAAGTTCGTTGCGCAGCAGATAGTCGACAAAATCCTTAGGTTCGCAGGGGTACTGACCCATCCACTTGTGGAAGTTGCGGTGCAGGGCCGAGCTGATCACCAGCAGATTTTCTTCCTGGTCCGCGAGATCGGGCCGCGTGGCGGCATCAAAGAGATGGTGGACCTCCAGTTCGATCGGGTTGCTATCGGCGGCGGTGGGTTTCTGCTGGGTCACCGCACAGCTCTTGGCCTTGCTGCGCGCCCGATCCATCACCGCCCTGACCCGGGCATCATGGCTTTCGAGCATCTTGCGCTGCACCTCAAAGCAGTCCTCCGCCACATCGGCCACCGCCTTTACCCAGGCCTTACGCGCCTTGGTGATCCGGCCCCGGTCCTGCATCGTGCGGGCCAGGCGGGCGATGCCGCGCTGACTCCAGTGGCGGTTCTCATTGCCACGGTTCTCATTGCAACGGTTTTCGTTGCTATCGATGTCAGAGAAATGCACATCAATCTCCAGTCCTTCGGCGCCTTCGAGGCCGGCGCTTTCCTCCTGGATTCGCCGCACCGTGCCGGCCATCCCTTTGCCGTTGGTGCCCAGCACCCGCATCACCGAGCGCTGCTGCAGAAACACCAGATCACCGCGGATCACCAGGGCTGAGCGGTCTTGTGTCACCTGGATGATGCGCCGCTGCACCAGGGCCCGCGTCACCCGTGCCCGGTGGTGAGTGAAGAACTCCTTGAGTTTGGCCAGGAAGCTGCCCCCCTCCGTTTCCTCCAGATATTTGGCGATAGCTATCACGCCTTCTTCATAGAAGCGGCGTTTGCGGGCCTGGCCCGGTTCGTATTCAAAGAACTCCCCTTCAATCAACTCCCAGGGGTCGTCAGCAGCGGCATCAAAGAAATCACAGATCCGGTAGAGCTTGGTGACCGGGATGCCGAGCATCTTGGCCGCTTCTTTATCGGAGAAGGCGTCGCGTTGGCGTTGGCGGCGAGGAATGGGCGGGGTTGGGGAGGTGGGGATCGGAGTCATCAGCGGAAAGCCAGCAACGAATCGCGCATCTTCTGCAGACGCTCCATCACGCGGGGGTCACCGCCCACATCCGGATGGTGCTCCTTGGCGAGCCGACGGAAGGCCTCTTTGATGTCATCGACCGTAGCCGTCGCTGGCTCCAGGCCGAACACATGCCAAGGACGGAAGTTTTCCAGTACATCGATGCCATTGATACAGGTCGCGCCGCTGCGGTTCCGCTCCGCCTGCGGCACGCCCACCCACTCGCGGTAGAGCTTCTGCCAGTCGGCCTTGGTCTTGAGATCGAAGCTACGGCCGGCTATGGCCAGGTTGAACTCATTCGACTTACGTAGTTCCGTCGCGTTCCTACAACCGAACATCATGCAGACTTCCATCTTGAGCTGCGTCAGCGTCAGTACCGGCTCTGGGAAGGGTTTGCCGTGGATGAACTCGGCAAAGGTCAGCAGAGCAGCGGCATCAGGTGCCCCGACAGCCAGCAATGCGCCGATGTGCTGCTGCACGGCAGCAAGATCAAGCCTCTTGCGGGTCGCCGTGCCGGTAGCCCTGGTAGCCGCTGGCTTACTGGATGGACGCGAGGAACTGCGAGCTGACACAGAGAATGGACAGGGGATTTTCCGGTTACCACAGCTAGCTCGGCCGAACTGCAAAGCGTGGGTTTATTGGTCTTTCTACACGATGTGTGGCATCAGTAAACTGGTAAATCATGCGCGATGTGCATGGTTTTGAGCTGTATGCCAGTCCTGGCGGCTTTTCGGTGGCTCTGGGTCTCCGGCAATTTGTTCGACCGCGATGCCCTCCGGGTGTGTGCAGCGCGGCAACAGGAGGAAAGCCCTCTTCGACCCCATGAGTCACTTCACACGGTAGGCTTCTGGTCCATGAGCTCCAGGATCTGAGGACGGGCGGAACGCTGCGACGCCTGTGGACAGCGCATCAGGCTGTGGAAACCGGGTCACCCGCACCATCAACTCTGGCTCCGGCATTGACAAAAACTACCGCCAGCGGAAGCAGTCTGTTGTCGTTTCCCTGGTTCAGCCAGCTGGATTCGGCCAGCGATCATGGTTAGCGGATATGCTGCTCCTTCAGCTGCGCCATGCTGCAGGCTTTGGCGAGCACCGTCCCAGCCGCTGCCAGGGCTGCCAGTCCTGGGCAGCATTCGTCAAGCGCTGTGACCGCAGCGCACCCAGAGCTCGGTTCAGGTCCGCTCATTTGAGGAGACGTTCGAGCCGCGGCGCCTGACGGCCTTGGCCATTCAGGTGCTCACTGGGCTGTGGATGGGCTGTATCTATCTGCCTGGCTTTCAGGTAATGCTCAACCCGCCCATCCCGATCGGGATGCTGCTGGTGGGCGTCAAGCTGCTGCTGGCCGGCACCACAGCCATGGCGACCCATCCTCGGCTGCGGCCGAAAAGGATTCGCCATCGCAGAAGCATGCCACTAGTGTATACTATGGTAGGTATAAGCTAAAATAAGAAGTATCTTCTGAGTGTAGTTATTCTACAGCAGTTGCTCTCCCGATGTCGCCGCTGGCTCTCAGCGACGACGCGGTTCAGCAACTAAAGAGCATCGCTAATTCAAGATCGTTGCCCAACTCGATCGTGCAGCGAACTCAGATCGTATTGGCTTACGGATCTGGTGAAACTAACATGGCCATTCCCAGATCAATCGGCTTGACTGGTATGACCGTGGGCAGGTGGCAGGAGTGTTGCCGGGACCTCGGTCTGAAGGGTTTGCACGACCAGCTCAGGCCGGGGCGACCCCGTACCTATGTGGATGACAAGGCGGCCGAGGTGATCAACCGGGCCCTGCAGAGCAAGCCTGCAGACGGCACACTTGGTGGACAGATCGCTCCTTGGCGGCTGCTACCGGCATCACCAAAAGCACGGCTCACCGCTGGCTGCAGACCTTCTCCCTGCAGACCCACCGCCAGAAATCCCGCCGCTACGCGGTAGTCTGATGACTACCAGCTCTCCGACGAACCCTTCCAGTGCCTCCGCCAAGTTCGGTCCAAGGCCTCACTAAGCTCGAGAAGATATAAGACATCGTCGGGCTCTACCTCAACCCGCCCGATCACGCAGTAGTGCTCTGCGTTGACGAGAAAACGCAGATCCTGGCCCTGGATCGCACCCAGCCGCTGTTGCCGTTGGACCTGGGCCACGTCGAGGGTGTTATTCGCGACTACATCCGCCACGCCACGGCACCACCAGACTGTTAGCCGGCTTGGACCTGGCCATCGGTTCGATGATCGCAGAGTGCAAACCCAGGCACCGGCACCAGGAGTTCCTGAGTTTCCAGAGGCGGATCGAGAAGGAGGTCCCTTCCGAGCTCGACGAGCACCTGATCGTTGATAACTACTGCACTCACAACCACGCCGTAGAGCGAAGCTCTTCCGCGCAGCGATATGTGCACTACTGGCTGGCGCAGCGACCACGGTTCTACCTCCTCTACACGCCGACCTACGCCTCCTGGCTTAACCAGGTAGAGTGATGGTTTGAGATCATCATCCAGAGAGCGATCCGACGTGGCAGCTTCTCAAGCGTCATCATCGCCGAAGGCTTCCCCGCAGCGATAGGAGCTGATCGCCATAGCCCGAAGGGCTTTTGCTTGCCATATCCAGCACCTTTGCTCGTAAATTTCTGGGACCTAATATTAGTAAGTCTTTTTGCGCCAGCCCAAGAATGCATTTATTGTCATTAAAATTGGGCAATGATGTTTGCTCGATGTTCTGGCCTTGGTTGTCTACGGTGAGGATTCAACAGCATGTTTTTTGATAACTTGACGACTGTCAGCGTGATCACTCCAACCAGGCTGCTGCCGGATCGGCTCAGCATGCTGGTGGAGTTGAATGTGAGCCTGCAGAATAATGATTGCTTGGTTGAGCATGTTGTTGTTGTTGATGGCGCTAGTCGGGGAGAGCTTCCGCGTGAGCTGTGCGAACGGGCTACTGTCATTGCGACAGGGCGGCCCATCGGCCAAGCCGCTGCGCGCAATTTAGGCCTGGCCATTGCGAAAGGTGAATGGATCACCAGCGCCGATGACGATGACTGGCTGTATCCACGCTCTATTGATAAGCGATTGGATGCAATCCATGGTCAGGCTGGCGCACTTTGGTCTGCGGGATATTGCACTGATGACTCCAATATAGATCCAGGTATCGTGCCAGCAGGCCCCAGTTCCCCTGGAGATGTCTGGCGTGCCTGGCCAACGCCTATGGCCAGCATCCCCCTGGGGCCAACAACCTTACTCGTGGAAGCCAATCTTCTGAAGCGGTCTGGTGGCTGGATGGGCTTACCTCAGGGAGAAGATATTGGCATGATGATAGCCGTAACCTGTATGGCGCCTGGCGTGGTAATCGATGCCCATGTTTATCATATTCGCTTGCATGAGGGGCAGATGACCAAAGCAACCTGGTTCGATGATTTGGAGCTTCTGTCGCGACGATGCGCATGGGAAAGAGGCGAGAGGATTCTCTCTGAACTACTTCCTGGACCTTCAGCTCGGGCCCATCTTTCTCCCCAGGCGATCAGCCCGGTTGATAGGGATCCACGTTGCTCAGCATCCAGCTTGGCCGTTGGGTGAATCTGCTGAACCTCTCAGTCCTTGCTTCAAGTTCAAGGTTTTATTTAAGTGTAAAAGTCATCCACCCTTGGGGTGAACAAGTGATCGCTCGCGATGTCTGCCGTCAGTTCAATAGATCGGGATCGGACTGGCTGATCTCCTCCCAGAAGGATTGAAAATTCAACCAGCCGGCCTGGGAACTGGCCGTATTTTCGCGGGTGAAGGTGGCCCATTCCGGCCTGATCAGCTTTGGTTTGCCTGCCGCTTCTGCCAGCAGCTGGGCCTGGCAGCAGCGCTCCATCGCCAAAAACCAGAAGGCCGCCGCATCCACCGTCTCCCCCACGGTGAACAGACCGTGGTTCTGGTGAATGGCGGCCTTGCCGCTGCCGAACTGGCTGGCAAAGGTGCGCCCCGATTCCAGTTCAAACACCACCTTGCCGCCATCGGCCTCGATCAGGACGTGGTCGTTGAAAAAGGCGCAGGCATCCTGGGTGATCGGATCGAGTAGCCGTCCAAGGGAGGAAAAGGCCTTGCCGTAGGGGGAGTGGGCATGGGCGGCCGCATTGATATCCCGTCTGGCTTCATGGACGGCGGCATGCAGGACAAAGGCGGCCCGATTGACGGGTCGGTGGCCATAGACCACCTCACCGGCATGGTTCACCAGAATCAGGTCGCTGACCCGCATGTGCCGGAAGGACAGGGCAAAGGGATTGACCCAGAAAAGGTCTGGAAATTCCGGATCGCGCACGGTGATATGGCCGGCCACGCCTTCGCCGAAGCCCGAGCGTCCAAACACCCGCAGGGCACCGGCGAGGTGGCTGAGACGATAGCGCCGTTCCTCCGCAAGGGTTTCGAACCGGGGCGGACTCTGGTGGATCAGAACTTGGGGAACGAGCTCCAGGCCATTGATCTGGCGCACCTGGTCCGTGTTCGAAGGCGCTGCTGCCATGGCTGCCCTGCTCCAAGCAATCGCAGCCTTGATTCTGCCAGCGATGGCGGCTTCCGGACGTGGCCCCGGCAGAAGCCCTGGGGTTCGTGGCCGAGGAGCTGCGGCTCACCGGGATGGTGAACGACCCACCCCGGCCGCCGATGGACATGGGGCGCAGCCCCTCAACGGAGAAGTTGAAGCGCAGCGGGTTCAGGCGGGCACAGTGGTGACAGCAAAGCCCATGGGGGCACAGCCAGCGCCAGCAGGAGTTGCAGAGCGAAATCGAATAGTCCCGCCGGGCGGCTGTCCACCGCATCGGCGTCCCCCAGAGGGGGATGATGACCTCAGCGTCAGGGCCAGGCCCCGGCAAGCCCAGACCCCGATAGACCCGTGACGATCGGCCCCATGCCAGCCAGTTCAAGTGCGTTCGCAGCGCCGACAACGACAAGCTTCGCTGAGTTTGCCCAACGGGCCGATTATTCGCTGTTGGCTGCACTCCATGCGGATCCTCAGGCGAGCGGCGATGGCCACGATCACCAGCCCCGCCAGGTGTTCTCCGGTCACTATGTGCCGGTGACGCCCACACCGATTACAGCGCCGGAGTATGTCGCGCACAGCAGAACCCTGTTCCACGACCTGGGCCTGAGCGATGCGCTGGCCCACGACGACCAGTTCTGCCGTTTGTTTTCCGGCGACATCAGCGTGGCGCAGGAGCCGATGCGACCGCTGGGCTGGGCGACCGGCTATGCCCTCTCGATCTACGGCACCGAATACATCCAGCAGTGTCCGTTCGGCACCGGTAACGGCTATGGCGATGGTCGGGCCATTTCCGTGTTCGAAGGTCTCTTCAAGGGCAGACGCTGGGAGATGCAACTCAAAGGCGGTGGCCCGACGCCGTACTGCCGCGGCGCCGATGGTCGCGCCGTACTTCGCTCCAGTGTGCGCGAGTTTCTGGCGCAGGAGTTCATGCACGCCCTGGGGGTTCCCACCTCCCGCTCGCTGACGCTGCTTGTGTCTCGATCCGAAACCGTGCGCCGGCCCTGGTACTCCCCGAACTCCAGGTCGTTCGATCCCGACATCCTGGTGGACAACCCAGTGGCGATCACCACCCGGGTTGCCCCGTCGTTTCTGCGGGTGGGCCAGCTGGAGCTGTTTGCCCGTCGCGCCCGCAGCGAGGCCCAGCCGGGTG
>CAMBZX010000113.1 GCA_945872185.1 Synechococcus sp. UW140
CGCCGACAGGCAGGCCAGCAAGGACCGGCTCAGAAACCGAAAGACCATGGATCGGGCTAAGACAGCACACAAGACTGCCAGCCTGCCGGAGACAGAGCCGGGATGGGGCGGCGGCACGGCCACAACAAAAACCCCCAGGCAGCAGCGCCCGGGGGTTGGTATTCATCACCTTGAGGCGATGAAGATCAGAAACAGAAAGGCAGGAACTGGGTACGGCAGGCGGCATAGCCGTCCGCAAGGGCGCCGAGACCAATCTGGTGGGCGATCCCGGAACCGGAGATTGCCTCGGTGAGGATGCCGATCACGATACCGAGCATGGCGGCACGGCCATTGAAGAGTTCAACCCGCTTGAGCTGCTCCATGTGGATCAACTGTTCGGCGCTGTGCTGAAAAAACTGGTCGTTGACAGGGGTGTTGGTCATGGATGGAGCCTGCAGTTGCGGTGGAAGAGTTAAAAAACTTCAGGCCGCTGGCCTGGGTTCGCGGAGCAGGGCACCAACGAGCCAGGTTCCGATCAGCAGCAGAGCGAGGATGCCGGTCATCGGTCGCCAGTGGGAGCGAGGTCGCTGGGACGGCTGAGAATAAAGACCGTCATGCCGGTGAGCAGAACGATGAGGCCGACGAGGGCGGCGATTGCGGCGGTGTAATCAGTGCTCATGGCGATCAACCAAGACCGATCTGAGACAGGATGCCTTGGCCGGTGAGCAGCTCGGTGGCGAGGCCGATCACGAAACCAAGCATGGCCAGACGGCCGTTCCAGGTCTCAGCGAAGCCGACGAAACCGAAGCGGGGAGTGGATTCAGCCATGGGTGTTTCGGGTTGTTGCGAGAAGCGTAACAGCATGTAACGACCCTGCGTCGAGGCGGTTGGCCATCGCCGCTGGCGGACGAGCCGAAGCCGCACCGTGACCACCGTGTCGACCACCGAAACCCGCGAGCGGGCCCATGCCGGGCTGGTTTCGGAGATGCCTTCGCAAGACGATGGGCGAGTCGATCGACGCAGGCATGGCCACGGAGGTCGGCGGGCTGAGCAGCCCACCCCTGTAGTGAGCTGCTCAGTGCTGGTCAGCTGTCAGGCCCGGACGGACGCCCGCAGGCTCGCTTCCGCCGCAGACCTTGGAACCGCTGGGCCTGGAGGGACTGGAGGGAAAGGGCAGCCACTGCGCTTGTCCGGGCAGGAGGTTTGGCGCAAAACAGGGCAACAACGGTTTTCGCAGGGATAGGCGCGCTGCCCAGGGCCCGATCAAGCACCTGGTGTGGTGTTGACGTGCTATTGCCATGGCATGCCGTTACCGGAGCCCAGCGAGGCGTCCGAGCCACCTTCAGGCCTCAGGCCGGCAAGGCTAAAGCCTGCTGAAAACGGCAGCGCAGCAGGGCCAGAGCCTCATCAGGCAGGCCAAGAAAACGATCGAGCCAGGCCGTCCCCGTGGGCTGCACCGTGGCAACCCCCACCAGCAGCGCCTGGCCGTTGCCGTCAAGCGGCTGACCCTGAGCGCTATGGCGCTGGCCCTGCACCGCCTTGGTGGTGAGCAGGGTGTGAACCAGCAGATCGGGAGCCTGATAGAGATCGGCAAAGGCGAAACGGAAGCGGGCGTCGAACTGGAGCTCCAGGGCACCGGTGGCCAGCTGCCAGCGCCCCTCTAACCGCTCGGGATGGACGGCGATCCTGAGACCTGGCGGCAATGGCAAGCCCAGAAAACGGGTGGTGCGCCAGCTGAGGGCGGGGATGGTGAGGGCAGCGGGGTCGAAGGTGAGGGACTGCCAGCCGGCCCGATCATGGGGCCCCAGCGCAGCCTTGCCGCCGCCGCCACTGGCGTTGTACTGAAAGCGGGGATAGCGGCCGATCAGCAAGCCACAGCCTGATTGCGTCAGCAACTGCAGGGTGGCCATCAGCGGCGCAGGTGCTCCAGCTGCCCGCGCGCCTGGAGATCCGCCAAGGCCCCATAGCCGCCGATGGGCTGCCCATCGATGAAGACCTGGGGCAAGCTCCACTGGCCGCTGCGCTGCTCGAGCTCCCGTCTCTGTTCGTCGCTGCCCACCTCCAGCACCTGGTGGGGGATGCCCAGGGTGCGCAACATGCGCAGGGCCCGCGCGGAGAACGGACAGCCAGGCAGCACCGCGAGCTCCACCAAGGGCTCCAGTGGCACCTCAGCGGGCTCCTCGACAGCCTGGTTGGTGAGCACACCGACCAGCAGATCGGCTCCCTTCAGCACCAGGGTGCCGTGCTCCAGATGTCCGCCCCAGACCTGACAGCTGCCGTCCGAGAGGCTCAGATGTAGATGCACCCCCTGGGGGGAAAGGGTGCCGTTGAGCGTGATGATCTCCAGATCCCCGCGCAACAGGGTGGGCTCGGCCTGGCCGGGGCACTGAAAAGCGGCCTGAGCGAGGTTGCCCACCACCCCGAGCACGAAGCCGGACAGCTGCTGGTCCCTCGCCAGCTGCTCCAGGCTGTGGCGCAGATCACTCCCAGGCCCGAGGTGCAGCGGCAGAGCGTGCATTAGGTCGGCGGTGATCGACTGGCTTGTCAAGCTACGCCCCGCGCCCCACCTCCAGTGCCGGCAAGCCCCCCCCCCGGCTCGGCTGCCAACGCCGCAACCAACCAGACGGGGGAGACGGTTCAGCCCCTAGAACGCGTTGCAGCCGTCAGCACCGGAGCCCCGATCAATGAACACCCGGGAAGCCGTTCAGAACTATTACGGCCAGCAGCTCACCTGCACGGCGGACCTCAAGACGTCGGCCTGCTGTGATGCCGATGCCGTGCCCGCCTGGCTCAAGCCGCTGCTGGCGAAGGTGCATCCGGAAGTCAGTGACCGCTATTACGGTTGCGGCCTGATCTGCCCACCGCTGCTGCAGGATTGCCGCCTTCTTGATCTTGGTAGCGGTGCTGGACGGGATGTCTATCTGTTGGCCCAGCTGGTCGGAGCCCAGGGATCTGTCGTGGGCGTCGATATGACGCCGGAACAGCTCGCCATAGCCCGCAGGCACCAGCCATATCACGCCAATCAGTTCGGCTATGACAACGTTTCCTTTCTGGAAGGAACCATTGAAAATCTTGAGCTTTTGCCATTGGAGCCAGGCAGTTTCGATGTGATCGTCTCCAATTGCGTGCTCAATCTCTCCGTTGATAAGGCGGCGGTGCTGCGGGGGGTGCAGCGCTTGCTCAAGCCCGGAGGGGAGTTCTATTTCTCTGATGTCTACGCCGACCGGCGGCTGCCCGAAAGCGTGAGTCGCCATCCGGTGCTTTATGGCGAATGCCTCGGCGGCGCGCTCTACTGGAACGACTTTCTGCGCCTGGCCCGGGCTGCGGGCTTCGCTGATCCCCGCCTGGTGCTGGATCGGCCGATTCGCATCACCGATCCCCAGATCGCGCCCCTGGTGGGTGAAGCGCGCTTTTATTCAGCCACCTACCGCCTGTTCAACATCAGCGAGCTGGAAGATGCCTGCGAGGACCACGGCCAGGCCGTGATCTATCGGGGCACGATCCCCGAGCATCCCGATCGCTGGGATCTCGATCAACACCACGCCCTCGAAACCGGGCGGATCTTGCCGGTGTGTGGCAACACCTACCGGATGCTCAACCAGAGCCGCTTTCGGAAGCACTTTGATTTCATCGGCGACTTCAGCCGCCACTTCGGCATCTTTGCCGGCTGTGGCAGCAGCTTGCCCTTCACCACAGGCGGGGGCGACGCAGCCAGAGAGCGGGCGGAAAGCTGCTGCTGAGGGATCGGTTCAGGGAGCCAGAAACGGTGCCCGGAACGCTGGCTCGCCGTGATGGGATGAATCACTGCTGGCGGCCTGAGAGACGCACGGGGCGGTGATCCCCGCATCCGGCCAGCCCCATCGGGGCCCGTCATGTCCTTGCATGGGATTCATGAGTCTGGCCCCACCCTCCGCCTCCCAGCCCCCCTTGGTCATGGTGCACGGGATGCTGGACAGCTCCCGCGTCTTCCATCGGCTGCTGAAGCACCTGCGCGAACCCCGGCGACCGCTGCTGCTGCCGGATCTGCCGCTGCGTTTCGGCATGACACCGATCGCCGAGTCCGCCGCCCTGCTCGGCCAGCAGATCCTGGCCGCCTTCGGCCCGGAACAGCCGATTGATCTGCTGGGCTTCTCGATGGGTGGTGTGATTGCCCGCACCTGGATCCAGCTGCTGGGCGGCCATCACCGCACCCGGCGCCTGATCAGTGTCGGCAGTCCCCAGCAGGGCACCCTCACCGCCATGCCCTGGCCACGCCAGCCGATGGCCGGCATCGCCGATCTGAAGTGGGGCAGTCCCCTGCTGCAGGAGCTCAATGGCAACCTCGACAACCTGAGCCGCATCGCCTGCTGCAGCTTCTATTCCGGGATCGATCTGGTGGTGCTGCCGGGTTGGCGCGCTGTGCTGCCGGTGGGCGTGCAGCGGATGCTGCCGGTGTGGACCCATCCGCAGCTGCTGTGGGATCGCCAGGCGCTGCAACCGCTGAGCGAAGAGTTGATGCGGCCCTGATGCCGGGCCAGAACCGGGCCTGAATCTGGCGGCAGGTGCATCACACCTGGAGCCGATCACAGGTCAAAAGGCCTTTGCTTCAACGGCTCAGGGCAGCCATCCGATCAGATCTAAGCCGGCTGCGTCTTCCGGTATCCCCGCCGGTCCAACGTCGATTAGCCGTCCGCTGGCCAGCCCGTCAACGGCCCACCAGACACGCCTCCAGATCAAGGGGCAGCATCAGTCCGTCGTCCTCGGCATGGCGGGCGATCCGGATCCCATGGCGCCCAGGCTCCAGCAGGAAGCCGTCGGCGGCCGTATCGAAGTAGGCCAGGCGCCGCAGTGGAATGGTGAGGCGGAGCCGTTGCTGCTCACCCGCCTGCAGACGGAGCCGCTGAAAGCCGATCAACGATCGCTGCGGCCGCTCCACCAGCTGCCCCGGCGGCTCCGCATAAACCTGGATTACCTCAGCGGCAGCCATCGGGCCGCTGTTGTTCACCGTGATCGCCACCTGCAACGCCCCCTGGTCAAGATCCAGCTGCAGCTGCAGATCGGCGTGGTTGAAGCGGCTGTAGGAGAGGCCGAAACCGAAGGGGAAGGCGGATGGATGGCCGGCGCGGCGCAGACGCCGGTAGCCATGCCACAGGTCGTAGACAACCCGAGGCGCCCGCGGTTCAAACGGCGGCAGGTGCGTCTCACTGGTGGGCACCGCAAAGGGCATCCGGCCGGAGGGCGACACCCGACCCAGCAGCACATCGGCCAGGGCTGCACCGCCCTGCTGGCCTGGATACCAGAGCAGCAGGATCGCGGGTACCGCCTGGCGCCAGGCTTCGCAGAGGATGGCGCCGCCCCCCATCAGCACCACCACGCTGCGGGGATTGGCGGCCGCCACCGCCAGGATCAGGGCCTCCTGGGTGGGATCGAGGCGTAGAGCGGTGCGATCCCCGGAGGCGAAGTCCCCGCCCGTTCGCGCCGAAGCGAAACGGGTGAGAGCCGCAATCGCCGCGGCCACCGGCGACCAGAGCGGCCGCAGGCGCCGGTGGCCGAAGCGCTGCAGCAGCGGATCCGGGGGCGGCATCTGGCTGAGGATCGGGGCCAGGTCGCCGGGATGGATGTGCTCCCCTTCCTGACGCCAGTCCAAGCCCACCACCACCACGGCCACCTCGCTGGTGGCCGCCAAGGCGGCAGCGGCGGCATGATCCGCCCCATCGCTGTAATGCACCTGCAGATCGGGATCGGCGGCGCGCAGACCCGCCAGGGGGGTCACCACCACGCCGGGATCGGGCCGGGTGTCGGAGGAACCGCGATCGCCGAGGTTGGCGGTGGCGGCCAGGGCGCCGATCAGCGCCAGGGAGCGCACGCCTTGCAGCGGCAGGACGGGGCCGTCGTTCTTGAGCAGCACGATCGCCTTGGTGGCCGCCTCCCGGGCCAGGGCGATGTGGGCCGGGCAGCCCCGGAGCGAAGGCGGATAATCGCCAACCGGCACAGCCAGCTGGCAGCGCAACTGCCGCAGCACCGCGTCATCGACCCGCTGCATCGCCAAGCGGCCATCGGCCAGGGCCTCCGCCAGGCAGCCGGCAAAGATCATCGGGAACGGCATCTCCAGGTCAAGACCTGCCTTGATGGCCTCGACGCCGTCGCGCAGCCCGAAAATGAAATCACTCACCACAAAGCCGCCGAAGCCCCAGCGCTGCTTGAGAATCGTGGTGAGCAACTGCCGGTGCTGGCCGCACCACTGGCCGTTCACCTGGTTGTAGGCGCTCATCACCGAGCCGGCGCCCGCCTCGATGCAGTCGCGGAAATGGGGCAGGTAGAGCTCCTGCAGCACCCGCTGGCTCACCTGCACATCCACCAGGAAGCGGGAGCTGTCGATCGAGTTGAGGGCGAAATGCTTGAGGCAGGCGATCGTGTGGCGCTGCAGGCCCCGGGTCATGGCCGCACCCAGGGTTCCCAGCAGCACCGGGTCTTCGCCGTAGGTCTCCTGGGCCCGGCCCCAGCCGGGATGCCGCAGCAGGTTGACGCAGACCGCCGCCACCCAGTTGGCGCCGAAACTGCGGGCCTCGCAAGCGATGGCTGCGCCGATGCGCTCCTCCAGCTCCCCATCCCAGCTGGCGCCGCGGGCGATCGGCACCGGAAAAGTGGTGGCGCCCCCCTCCAGCACCACGCCGCGGGGGCCATCCACGAATTGCAGTCCGGCTAGCCCCAGCCGGGGGATGGCAGCAGCCGGCCAGGGATGGCGATGGGAGGCGTCATGGAGCGCGATATCGGCCATCCCGGCCCAGAACGGCGTGTCGCCGTCCAGAAGCGCCAACTTCTCGGCTGTGCTGAGGGCAGCCAGCAGAACCAGCGCCTCAGCTTCGCTACGGGGATTTGGCGCGCCACCCTGGGCCGCCCAGGCTGCGGGTGTGGCGTCAGGAGTCGCGGGGTGATGGGCCGTGGCTGGGTGAGCTGAGGGTTCGTTGTTGTGGGAGCGGCGCTGCGGGAGAAGCCGTGGATGGAATCAGCGTGGATGGAATCAGCGTGGACCAAGGCGATGGAGCCTGAACAGGGATCCAGCGCCAAACGGCCGCTCCAGGAAGCGTTGGGGCCGAAAGCACCGCAGCGAAGAACAACGTGGAAACGGTGCCCTGCGGTCAAACTAGGCAGGACGGGCAAAGCCGTAGCAGGGCCCCTGGCCAGGTTTGCTCCCCAACCAAGGTGAGCGGCAGCAAGGAGTCGAGCCGCACAGATGGGCAGCCATACCATCGGGCCGAGATCAGCTTGGGCAGCGGACCAGAGCAACGGCTGGGCTCAGGCGCGCGGAGGAAGGGCAGCGCTGGCCCCCCGATCAGCCGGCAGCGCCTTCACGACGCCCGGCCCCTTCCGACCTGGGCAGGGCAGCGGAAGGCTGTCGGTGGCAGGCTGTCAGCCGCAGAAGGCCAGCGCCGTACAGGAGCGAAGGCGAGGGATGGACGATGACACTCACCCAGAACGCCTCGCCTGACTGGGAACGACAAGGCTGAACCCAGCACACGACATGCCGCACACCGCTCACGAAGCGGTTGACGCAACAGTTCACGAACCGGAGGGCCATGCTGGCCTGCTCATTTCGGCGCTGGTGACGCCGTCAGCAGCTGAGGACGGACCGAACTCAATCCAGCCCCTCAAAGACTCGCAACGGCATTGAGCGGCGCCACGGAATAGGCCGAAATTGCCCACAGGATCAGCAGCCTGGAAGCTGGCGCCGGCTGGCTCAGATGGTTCGGGCCTGCAGACCCAGCAACTGGGCTGCGAAGTCTTCGCTGAAGGAGGCCTGCAATTGCCAGGCCCTCAGCAGGCTCTTGGCTGCCGAGCGCAGCTCTTCGATGTCGTCACAGGCATCGATGGCACGGGCATGGGACTCGATGGCGAATTCACGGCTGAGGGAGAGCGGCTGCATGGCGGCAAGGCAATTTCACAAGACTTTACAAAGTCTGGTCTTGCTCTGGGGTTCGGTTGACCCGCTGCGGTCGCCAGCTGCTGGTGCGCCGGATCTGTGGCGGTGGCGAGGCTGGACGGTGGCGAGGCCTGGCCCACAGCTCCTGCCGGCTCCAACAGCGTGGCTGAAAGAGCGGGTCCCCGTATTCCGCGGCACCCAGCAAAGGCGCCAGCAGGCACAAGGATGGTGCAGGACTATCGCCCCCTTCCATCCATGCGCGAGATCGTGTTTCGCGTTCTCAGCGACAGGCCCGGCCAGATCGAAGCAACAGCTGAAGACCACCCGATCACCATCACGGCCGCCTCCCTGGAGGACTTGCACCACGAGGCCCGAGAGGCCCTCATCCGCCATCTGGGTGCCGCCCACAGCACCTACCGGGTGCGGATCCGCCGAGCCGACGCACCAGCTCCGCTGCCGGCCAGTCGCCGTCATCACGCGACCTGCTGCTGAGAGCAACGGGGGCAACGGAGCCTACCCGTGCTGACCAACAGAAAGGCGGCACTCCGGCCGGGGAGTGGTGCACCACTGCAACAGCTCCCACGCGGCGGCAAGTGACCGGAACGTCAGCGGCTGCTCCTGCTATGCGGTGGCATCGGATTGGATCGCAGCCGCGCGACAGCGCACTGCAGGGAAGGGGCCAGCGGCCGCCGCTGCCCCAAGCGGGGGCTCCAGATCTGACCGCTGCGCAACGCCTCCAGGCTGGCCAGCACCATGTCCTGCCCCTCCAGCAAGTGCAGCGCCTCCAACGGCACCGTCAGCGACGCGCGGAAAAAATGGGCGCGGCGCTGAGGGTTGGAGTCGCTGAACCAGCGGGGCAGCTCACCTGCCACCCAGGCAATCTCTTCGAGCAGTTCGCGGCGCAGCGCCTGCTCAGGGGTTTCACCCGGATCGAGATGGCCGCCGAACAACCCCCAACATCCCGGCGCCACGATGGTGGGGATGTCGTCTCGGAGCTGCAGCAGCCAGTGGCCCTGCCGCTCCAGCATCGCCAGAGCCACCGCAACCGTCATCGGCCGGCAGCCAGGGTGGAGCCGGGAAGCTGGGGGCGCACCATCGCCGAATCGAGGGGGGAGGGAGGCTTCCAGCTTGCCTGCGGCTGACGCCGGCAGCCAGCGGGCGCCG
>CAMBZX010000114.1:0-8906 GCA_945872185.1 Synechococcus sp. UW140
TGGCCAGAGCTGACGCTTCTTCGCCTGGAGCGCTGGCCTCGATCGGCATCGTCGGCGGGGGGCAGCTGGCCTGGATGCTGGCGGCGGCAGCCTCGCGGCTGGGTGTGGCCCTGCACGTGCAGACTCCGGCCGACGACGACCCGGCGGCCGAACGGGCGGCGAGCCTGGTGCTGGCCGCGGTGGACGATGTGGCGGCCACCCGCCGGTTGGCCGGGCGCTGCGGGGCCATCAGTTTTGAGAACGAGTGGATCCCGATCGAGGCCCTGGAGGTGCTGGCGGAGGAAGGGGTGCAGTTCATCCCGGGCCTCCATGCCCTCCATCCCCTGGTGAGCAAGCGTTCGCAGCGAGAACTGCTGAACCAGCTCTATCTGCCGGCTCCCCGCTGGTGCCCGCTAGCGGCGGTCTATGCGCCCCCGCTGCCGGATCCCCTCGCCTCAGGCCCCTTGGAGCCCCATGGTGAGCAGGGCGCCCTGGCCGCCGCCAGTGACCCTGGCCAGCCCGCCAGCCCGCCGCCCTGTTTGCCCGAGGGGTTCCATTTCCCGGTGATGGCCAAGGCCTGCCTCGGCGGCTACGACGGCAAGGGCACGCGTCCGCTTCGGGATCAGAGCGAGCTGGAGCTGTTGTTGACGGAGGTGGAGCTCGACGGCTGGATCCTGGAGGAGATGGTGGCGTTCCAGCAGGAACTGGCCCTGGTGGCCTGCCGCGATCGCTGCGGCAGCGTCGCCTGTTTCCCCTTGGTCCAGACCCACCAGCATCGCCAGGTCTGCGACTGGGTGCTGTTTCCGGCGCCAGTGGACCACTGCGTTGAGGCCTTTGCCCGCAACGTGGCCGTCTCGCTGCTCACAGCCCTCGATTACGTCGGAGTGCTGTCGATCGAGTTCTTTTATGGCCCCGGTGGTCTGCAGGTGAATGAGCTGGCTCCGCGCACCCACAACTCCGGCCATTTCACGATTGAGGCCTGTCGCTCCAGTCAGTTCGAGCAGCAGGTGCGGATTGTGGCCGGCTTGCCCCTGGCCTCGGTTGAACCCCAGGTGGCCGGGGCGGTGATGGTCAATCTGCTGGGCTTTGAAGAATCCAGCAGTGACTACGCCGAGTTGCGGCAGCGCCTGGCCGGCCTTTCCGGCGCCCAGTTGCACTGGTACGGCAAGCGCCAGGCCCATCCGGGACGCAAGCTGGGCCATCTCACCCTGGTGCTGGAGTCCCGCACCCCGGTGGAACGGGCTGAGGAGCTGGAACAAAGGCTGGCCGAGGTGCGGGCGATCTGGCCGCTGCAGCAGTTCCAGATCCTCTGAAAATGGTCTAGGATTTTTGCGGACTGCTGTGTTGGTGACTGCCTTTCACAGTTTTCTGATCTGACTCCCCTTCGACATGGGGAGTCTTCAGCGACGGCAACGTAAACCGGCCTCGTAGTCGGAAACGAAGCCCCGCCCCTGATTCCCCTTCTGGTTCATCCAGGTCGAACACTGGGGCAAGACGGCACGGCGGTCCACCCCTTTCGGGCATCCCCTCAGCGGCTGCCTTTCTGTTGCTTCCACGCTCTGGCTTTTTGGTTTTGCAGGCGCGCTGCGCTTGTGTCAGCCGTTCTCTTGCCGTGATGCCCACTTTTCAGCAGGCCTTCGAACAGCTGCTCAGCCGCGCCCCCGGGCCGGTGTTTCCCAAGGCCAGGGAGCTCTACCGACGCAAGTACTGCCTCGAGGCCACCGCAGCAGAGCGCTTCCGCACTTTTCTGCTGCAGGAGGAGATTCAGGAGACGGTCGCCGGCGCCCTACGGGTGCGTGCCCTGAGCTTTGCCCTCGTGCACTGGCAAGGACCCCAGCTCGAAGCGCACGACTACCTGGCCTACCTGCAGGAGCGCTGGCAGCTGCAGCCCGCCGACCTCATCCTGGAAACGGACGAACCCTGGTTTCGCCAGGGCGGGGCTTGGTGCCGCTTCACGGCGACGGCGGCCTACGAGCGGGCGGCTCCCACCAGCTTGGTGGGCTCCTGAGCCACCCGGGATTGGCGCCCCCTGCCCCAGGTTGGCTGCAGTCTGGGCGTGATCGCGCTTGCTGGCGGCAGACCCTCCTGGGGCTTCAGCAGCCGTTCCCGGCTTCAGCGTTCTTGGAGGAGCTGATCAACAAGGGCCTGTAGATCTTCCCGTTCCCGGGCCGTGACGACAAACACCTCCTGGGCACTCGTGCCCCGGCGCGCCACCAGCTTGTAGCCGCCGGTGATCGGGGTTGAAATCCGCAGCCGCAGGCTAGTGCTGCGACCCCGCACCCGACTGATCACCGCTGGGGTCACCGTTTCGATGCCGCTCTCCTGGGCCAGTTGCTTGAGCAAGGGAATCAAGCCCTCGATGTAGGTGCTGTGGGTGATCACCACCCGGCCCATGGTTCCGGCTCCGCTAAAAAGGGATTCAATCGCGTTCCAGCGGAGCCATGGTCAGCCCCTCCGCTCCCAGCAGCTGGTGATATAGCTCCGCCTGCTCCTGGGGTCCACGCCAGACCGTGGCCGCTCCCTCCGAATCGATGCGGTGGGCGAGCGTCCAGGCCAGATCAGGCAGCATCGCCGGGATATGCCGCACCAGACAGTCAACGACATGCTGAAAGGTGTTGACGTCGTCGTCCAGCACGATCACCCGGTAGTTCGGATAGGGCTGGCGTTGCAGCTGACGCTCCTGAACGGCGCTGGGCGAACCAGCAGGAGTTTCCCCCGAACTGGTGGCATGGGTGACAACCATCGCATCCCGGACGGGTTCCGGCTTGAAGCCTAGGTATCATGCACGAGTTGTACCTGGCGCAAGTCACCGATGTTGATCACCCTCGGCTGGGCCTCCCTGGCGGCCATGTTCAGCTTTTCGATCGCCATGGTGGTGTGGGGCCGGAACGGTGACAACTCTCTCGATTTCTGAACTGACCTTCAGCAGCGGCACCGTCCTGGCAGCCATCGCCTCGCTGTTGCTGTTGTTCGTCAGCGCCGGGGTGATCTACCTCTCCGCCATGGAGTGGCGGGATCGATGGCGCCGCAAAGCGCTCGAATCCCGCTCCCGGCCCCGTCCCTGAGCACTTTTCGCAGGACTGGCCGCTGCGTCTGGCTCTCGCCTGGCAGGCGGCCTCGTTTTGATTGTCGCGGCGCGATGTCCACCCCCAGCCCGGTGGTGCCGCTCGGTGCAGGTTGCGCCGCCCTTTTATCCGTGGCGCCATGAGGCTGTTCAGACCGTTGCGATTGCGGCATTTGCAGATCCCCGCCCTTTCCTTGGCTGCTGCCGGGGGACTGGCGGGGAGACTGCCCCGGCGCCCCTTGCCGCTGCCGATCACGGCCACGGCGATCCTGTTGCTGGTGGCGCTGCCCCTGGCGGCGTTGCAGCGGCTGCCCAGGCCCCGGGCCCAGGGACTGGAGCAGTTGCTCGATGGCGTCACGCTGCTGCAGAGCTTTCCCGCTGCACCGCAGCGGGCCGTTCCCGATCTCTGGCGCCAGCGCCTCGGCGGCCCCCTGGCCGAGCGGGCCTGGCGCCAGCAGCGAGGTTTCTGGTGGCAGCTCTGGGGTGAGCATGTGGATGGGGCGCCGATGCTGGCCCTGCCCGCTTCGAGCCTGCCGCCGAGCACGGTCGCCTCCCTGCCCGCCCAGGCGATGCGCCTCGGTGATCTGGTGGTGGTGGCGCCCGATCCGCTGGCGCTGCAGATGCTGCGCGATGGCTTACGGCCCCAGCAACGGCGAAGCCGTGGCCTGCAGCGGCGCTGCCTCGATCGCCTGCGCAGCACCCAGGCGGTGTTCTGGAATTCCGCCGCCATCGGTGTGATTGCCGGTCCAATGGCACCCCTGTTGCAGCGCTTCCAGGATGGTTGCCTCAGCATCGGCCTCGATGCCACGGGTGTGGTCTGGTCTGGGGAGGCGGCGGCCGTCGATGGGGTGCTGACAGGCGACGCCACCAATCCCACCTGGATCGAGCCGCCACGCCATGGGCCGCTGCCAGCCGATCAACTGCTGCAGATCGAGGGGGCGTCGCTGGATCTGTTGATTCAGGGTCTGCTCTCGCGCCAGATGATCCGCGATCCACTGGCCAGCCGCTATGGCATCGACACCGACCGGCTGGCGCTGTTGCGCAAGGCCCCGTTCCAGCTGCGGCTGCGCCCCCTGTCCCAGGGTCCGTTCCAGGCCTCCCTGGAGCTGCAGTTGCTGGCGGGCAAGGAGCGGGCCGCCTGGCAGCGATTGCTGGATCGCCTCGGCCGTTCCCTGCAGGAGCAGGGCCTCAAACCAGCCGCCCAGGTGGCATCTTCGGGGCCGGCCCCGGGTGCTGCCGCCTCTGCCCCAGCAGCCACCGCGGCTGGACCCGCCGGTGCCACACCAGGCAGCCCAGGCCCCAGCCAGCAGCCCAGCCCGACAGTTTCCGGGATACTGCCCACCGTCACCCCAACGGCTGGTTCAGCCAGGATTTCCCTAGCCGCCGCCACCTGGAGCCGGGCTGACGGCGTGATCGTGGGGGGCTGGCGCTGGCTGCCCACTGGCGACGGTGAAGCCCAGCTGCTGCTGTTCCTTGGTCCCGAACCCAGAGGGCCCCTGGCCCGCATAGGCGGCGCAGCCAACCCCTTACCTACCGCCGGGGGGCTGCTGATGCGCAGCCGGCCCGCCGCTCTGGCGGCGCTTGAGATGTTGCCCGCCGAGGTGCCGGATCTGGTGCGCCGCGCCAGTCAACTGGAGATCGAGGCTCGCCAGGCGGGAGATCAATCCCTACCGATCAGCCAGCTGACGGGACGCCTTCAGGTGACTCGCTGAGTTGCTGGCGTTCGCGGCGGCGGCGGTCGGCGGCCACTGTTTCTTCCAGCATCTCCACCGCCTGGGCCAGCTTTTCCAGGTTGGCGGCATAGAGGCTGAGATCCTTGTCGAGGCGATCACGCAGCAGGCCCATGGACTCACCCACCTCGTGGGCAGCTGCCCGCAGAGCCTGGGGATCGAGCGCGTCGGCACCCTGGGCCTGCTCCAGCAGGGATAACAGGCCGACAGCCATCAGCCGCGAGTAGTGGAAATCATTGCGGCGGATGCTGGCCAGGGCCTGGGCCACCGGGGCTGGTGCCCCTTCCCCCTGCTGCTCGATCCATTGCTTCACCGCGTCCACGGAGTGTTGCCCCAAGGCAGCCATCGCCTCATCCCGCTGCTGGCGCAGCTTGGCGGCGTCGAAACCGGAGGAACTGCACAGCGCGTTGAACAGGGGCAGCCGCTGCTGCTCGGGGCGGTAGCCGCGGCTGAACCCGTCAAACACCTGCACGAGGCCGGTGGCGAAGAGCGGATCGGCATTAAAGCCGCTTTGGTGACTCAGCAGATGCAGTTCCACCAACAGCTCATCCACCATCCGCCGGTACATCGGGCTGATGACATGGGGGAAGGCGCTGTGGAACGCACGCTTGCTGTCGGCAACGGTCTGGGCGTCGCTCACGCAGGTCGGCCATCAAGGTGCAGCGACCTTAGCGCTGCAGCCTGAGCCGATGCACCGGCAGCTTCAGTAGGATCGGGCAAGTTGTGCTGCAGCGGTCCATGATCCCGATTGTGATTGAGGAGTCGGGTCGCGGCGAGAGGGCTTTCGACATCTACTCCCGCCTGTTGCGGGAGAGAATCATTTTCCTTGGCGAGCCGGTAACAGCCGAATCAGCCAATCGGGTGGTGGCCCAGCTGCTGTTCCTGGAGGCGGAGGATCCGGACAAGGACATTTTCCTCTACATCAACTCCCCCGGTGGTTCGGTGTATGACGGCCTTGGTATCTTCGACACCATGCAGCACATCAAACCCGATGTGCAGACAGTCTGTGTTGGCCTGGCCGCCAGCATGGGGGCGTTTTTGTTGTGTGCTGGAGCCAAGGGCAAGCGCAGCAGCCTCACCCATTCCCGGATCATGATTCACCAACCCCTCGGCGGTGCCAGGGGCCAGGCCAGCGACATCCGTATCCAGGCGGATGAGATTCTTTACCTCAAAGACAAGCTCAACCGCGAGCTGGCCGAGCGCACCGGTCAGCCCTTGGAGCGGATGCAATCCGACACCGATCGGGACTTCTTCATGTCACCGGCTGAGGCCATGGCCTACGGACTGATCGACAAGGTGATCGACAAGCGCACCGTGCGGCCGGTCTGAATCGGCTGATCGTTCAGCTCGCAGAACCCACAAGGGCACCCACGGTCGTGGAATGTCCTTGTTTGCTGTCAGTTGGTGCGCTGTTGCTTTGTCCCGTTGCCTGGCGCCCTGTGGCTGCCTGGTCTGCATCAAAAAGCCCTCCGCAGGGAGGGCTGGTAGTGGTGCTGGGTGCAGGATTTTATGGTGATTTCTGTAAGAGATAGCGTTTGGGCAGGGTCTGCAGCCCTGCCCTGCCTTGACTTAAATCAAGGTTACTTCAGACGTTTTGGCTGACCGTTTCGCGATCGCTGGCAACGGCACTCAGGATTGGACTGAAGCGCTCCTTTTCAGGCACCTGGGTGAACTCAGCGACAACTGCACGGAACTCCTCACCGTCAAGGGTTTCCTTTTCGATCAACAGATCGACCAGGCGGTCGATGCACACCCGGTTCGCCGCCACCAGCTTCACCGTATCGACGTAGCAACTCTGGACGATCTGACGCACCGCATCATCAATGCGGCTGGCCAAGGCGTCAGAGCCGTCGTTGCGGGTCATCAGATCGCGGCCGAGGAACACCTCCTGATTGCCGGCTTCCAGGGAGAACTGGCCCAGGTCGCTCATGCCGAAACGGGTGACCATCTGGCGGGAAATGGAGGCAACCTGCTGGATGTCGCCACCAGCTCCAGTAGTGACTTCGGAATGGCCGAAGACCACATCTTCCGCGGCCCGACCACCCAGGGCGCCCATGATGCGGGCGCGCAGCTGGGCACGGCTCACCAGCATCTGCTCCTCATCAGGAGCGAACCAGGTGAGTCCCTGGGCCTGCCCCCTGGGGATCAGGGTGACCTTCTGGACCGGATCGTGATCCTTGATCAGGGTGCCGACGATCGCATGGCCGACTTCGTGATAGGCGATCAGACGCTTGCTGCGGCCATCGGTGAGCGGTTTGCCCTCCATGCCGGCGATCACCCGATCGACAGCATCATCGATTTCGGCCAGGCTGATGGCCTCCTTGCGGCGCCTGGCCGTAAGGATGGCGGCCTCATTCAGCAGGTTGGCCAGATCGGCGCCAGTGAAACCAGGGGTGCGGCGGGCAATGGCTTCCAAAGAAACACCCTCGGCCAGCTTCTTGTTGCGGGAATGAACTTCGAGAATCGAAAGACGGCCCTTGATGTCCGGGGCATCCACCTGCACCTGGCGATCGAAGCGACCCGGGCGCATCAGGGCTGAATCCAATACATCGGGACGGTTGGTGGCGGCAATGATGATGATGCCGCTGTTGCCTTCGAAGCCGTCCATTTCGGTGAGCAGCTGGTTGAGGGTCTGCTCCCGTTCGTCGTTGCCGCCGCCGATGCCGGCACCACGCTGACGGCCCACCGCATCGATTTCATCGATGAAGATCAGACAGGGGCTGTTTTCCTTGGCCCGCTTGAACAGGTCCCTCACCCGGCTGGCGCCTACCCCCACGAACATCTCCACAAACTCCGAACCGGAGAGCGAGAAAAAAGGCACGCCGGCCTCACCGGCAATCGCCTTGGCCAGCAGGGTTTTGCCGGTGCCGGGAGGGCCCACGAGCAACACACCCTTGGGAATCCTGGCGCCGACCGAGGTGAAGCGTTCTGGCGTTTTCAGGAAGGTAACCACCTCCTGAAGATCCTGCTTGGCTTCTTCCACACCGGCCACATCGTCAAACTTGACGCCGGTTTCGGCTTCCATGGCAAAACGTGCCTTGGTCTTGCCGAACTGCATCGCCTGACCAGGCCCACCGGGCATGCCATTGGAACGACGAGCCAGCAGCACCAGGGATCCAATCAGCAGCAGCGGGAACAGCAGGTTGCCAAGCAGCCCGATCGCCGGTGGGGTGGTGCGCGGTGGATGGATGTCAAAGCTGATGCCCTGATCCTTGAGCTTGTTGATCAGTTCCGGTGCCAGGCCCGGCAGGTCGACCCGCAGCTTCTGGACGCGGTTGTCGAGATCGGGATCGACCGCTTCAATCACCGCGGTGCGGCCACCGTCGTAGATGTCGACAGCGGTGACACGGCCGGCCTCGACGTAGTCGAGGAAGCGGCCGTAGCTCATGCGGGCGACGGCGGCATTGCTGGGCGCCACGGTGGGGCCGTTGGCGGTGAGCTTGTTGGGCCCGCTACCCAGGAGTTGCCAGCCCAGGAAGAGCGCCACTCCGATCGGCAGCAGCCAGAGAGCCAGGAGTCGCCAGCGCTGATTCATGGTGGGAAGAAATTGTTGAACAATCGTAACGGGGTGGGTCTTGGGATCGTGACGCCCCGAACGTTCCCAATCTGCCCCAGCACCGTTCGCTTCAGCTCGCCTGCAGCCAGGGACTGAGCTCTGCACCTTCAAGCTGGGGCTCTATCAGGGGGGAGGCGGCCAGGGGCAAGGGCGCTTCAACGAGCAACTCGCCAGCGGGCAGGGTTTCGACCAGCTCGGCGCCGCCGAGACCGTGGGTCCAGATCTCGATTTCGCTCTGCAGCGGGCATTGGAAGCTGAGCAGCTCAAACGGGAAGACGACGCGCTCCAGATAAAAAGCATTGGGCCCGCAACACCGCAGGATCACCATCCGATCGCTGGCGTTGCGGTAACCACAATCCAAAAGGGCCTGGAGCTCCAAGTTTCGATACGAAGACAACACACCCTTGATTTACCCACCAACCACGCTTGAGCGAAGGTGACCATCGCCACGGTTTGCCGGTCTTAAGGATTTCTCCTGATTGCTGCTTCTGTCTTGTTGGCTGGCTTGTCGCCGGTTTCTGGGAGCCTCAGAGGCTGCGCAGAGCCACGATCGGATCGAGCCTGGAGGCCCTGCGGG
>CAMBZX010000115.1 GCA_945872185.1 Synechococcus sp. UW140
ATCAACGAAGTTCCGTCCGGCCTTGCCAGGGCGCTCAAGCAGCACGCCGAATCCGGCGAAGGCTGAGCCGCTCCTCCGACTGTCATCCCGACCGTCCAATCACCCGATCTGTTGCTGATTCACAACCATGTCCGCTACCACTGACACCATCCTCGAGCAGCTGAAAACCCTCTCCCTGCTGGAAGCTTCCGAGCTCGTCAAGCAGATTGAAGAGGCTTTCGGCGTTTCCGCTGCCGCTTCCGCCGGCGTGGTGATGGCCGCCGCTCCCGCCGCCGTTGAGGCTGTGGAAGAGCAGACCGAATTCGACGTCATTCTCGAGAGTTTCGACCCCGCCTCCAAGATCAAGGTGCTCAAGGCCGTCCGCGAGGCCACCGGCCTCGGTCTGGGCGAAGCCAAGGCCCTGGTCGAAGCCGCCCCCAAGGCGGTCAAGGAAGGCATTGCCAAGTCCGAGGCCGAAGCTCTGCAGAAAACCCTCGAAGAAGTCGGCGGCAAAGTCACGATCAAGTGATCGCCCGGTTGGGTTCCGGCCCAACCAGTCGTCTGCTCGGAGCCTGCCCCCAGGCGGGCTCCCCTGGCCGGTTCCTGTTGGGACCGGCTTTTTGTTGGGGCGCTCCGGGGCCATGGACCACGGGATGGCCCAGCTGTCCCCTGGCTGCTGTCCCCTCGCTGCCGTCGCCCGATCGCCTGGCGCCAAGGCCTCCGCTGAGCCTGCCGTCCAGAGCCAGGGAGTCGAGATTCATGCGTTGCTGTCTCAGCCTGATTCCAGATGGAATCCCCACGCCAGCGGCAGGGCCCGCGCTTGCTGTCTGGCGATCGAGGGGGTGCCCATGCAAGCCGGCCATAAAAAAAGCCCCGCCGAAGGCAGGGCTTAGAAGTGGAACGTTTCCAGGAGTCTGTCCTCGTTTCGACCCTGAAAGGGCGTTCCTCACTCCTCACAGATAAATCTTACGGGATGCTTCGGGAGGTGGACAGGGGGAGGCGGCCGGCAATCCAACTGGCCCCTGTCGCTGCTGTCGCCTCAGTCCTTGAAGGGAATCACCCGCAGGGCGATGGTGCGACCCGGCTCTGCCAGCAGTGGCGTGAGCGCGTCGCTGCTGGCAGAGCCGCCGTTGCTCCCCTGGCGCCAGTTGCGGCTGAGGAGGGAACGACGGGCCAGCTGTGGCGCCACTGCTGTCGCCGGGGGCGCCGGCGGTGGCTTCAGCAATTCGCCGGCCGCCTGGGCGATCAGCTGGGGGAGGCTGGTGTCGTTGGCGAAATAGATGTGGCTGAGGGCCTGGTTGCCGAAGCTGCGGCGTTGCAGTTCCCAGCCAGGATCCAGCTGCAGGGCCACAAAGCCATCGCGATCGCGGCGAGCGACTTCCGCCCGGCCCACCACCAGCTCGGTGGGTGAGGCCACCGAGCTGGCCTGGAGGTACAGGGTGGGGCCCCGTTGCACCAGGCGCAGGCGCCAGCTGCCGGCCAGATCGTCGCGATTGATGCGCAGCGAATAGCCGTTGCTGTCCAGGTAGCGCCCGCAGATTCCCGTGAAGTCGAAGCGATTGAGGCTGGGATCCACCAGGCCATCTGGGCGCTGTTGCCAGCAGGTGGGCCGCCGGCGCAGTTGCTCCAGCACCAGCAGGTTCCAGTCGTCATCGCCCACCGGTCGGGCCAGGATCGCGAAGTTGGCCGCCTCCACAGGGCGGCTGTCGAACAGGACATCGGCCCGGGCCAGAGGCAGGGAGCCTGGCGGCAGGGCCGCCGCAAGGGCGGTGCCGGCCAGGAGTAGCCCCGTCAGGGCCAGGTAGGTTCGCTTCATGTTCAGGCGTCCTCGGCCCCGGGTCTTCCCGGATAGGGGAGGCCCATTTAACCGAAGCCGACAAGGGGGGCCAATGGTCGATCAGCCGTTGCGCGTAGTGGCTGCCGCCTGTGATGGGGCCTGTAGCGGCAACCCGGGGCCCGGGGGCTGGGGGGCTTTGCTGCGCTTCGAGGATGGCTCCCAGCGGGAACTCGGGGGGGCCGATCCCGCCACCACCAACAACCGCATGGAGCTGACGGCCGCCCTCGCCCTGCTGGACAACCTGCGCGATCTGCCGCGGCATCCCGACCTGGTGATCCGCACCGACAGTCGCTACCTGATCGACGGCTTGCAGAAGTGGCTGGCGGGCTGGAAGCGCAAGGGCTGGCGCACCGCCTCCGGCGGCCAGGTGCTCAACCGCGACCTCTGGGAGCGGCTGGATCGGGCTCGCTTGCCGGATCTCTCGCTGGTGCATGTGCGCGGCCACAGCGGTGATCCCGATAACGACCGCTGTGATGTCATCGCGGTGGCCTTCTCCCGCGGTCAGCGGCCGCGGCTGGCAGTGGCAGGCCCTGCCGAGTCGGCCCTGCCATTGCCGGCCCAGGAGGCCCCGGTGCTGATGGCCTCAGGCTTGAAGACTCCGGTGATGAAGGCCTCAGCCGCAACGAAATCAGGCGCCAAGACCGCCGCCGCCAGGACCGCCGCCGCCAGGACCGCTGCTGCCGGGACCCTGGTTCTGGAGAGCGAAGCTGCGGTCGCGGCCCCCAGCGAGCTGGCGCCGGAGGCCCTGGGCAAGCTGCTCAGCCGGCTGGAGCTGGCCGAGCGCCTGGCGGCGGGGGGCTTTGCGCTCACCCTGGTGGAACTGGCCCAACTGGTGGAATTGCCCTTGCGCAGCCTCGAGTCCCGCGAGCAGGCCTGGCCCTGGCGGGACTGGACGGTGGTGCCCCTTGGCCAGGGCCGCTGGCGCCTGGTACGGGACGCGGGAGGATTGGAGTCGCGGTAGTGAGTCGGGTGGAGATGGATCAGGACGACCTCACAGCGGCAGCGGACCCCAGCGATCCAGCGCCCCCCTCAGTCCAGGCGGAGTCCAGCGGTCGCACGGGCGCGCTGTACCGGCGTTTTGTTGGGCCGCTGCTGCTGCAGGACGAGGGGACCGACGCCGAGCAGCTCAGTCGGGCCACACTGTCGGTTCTGGCTCAGGCCTCCCTGCGGCGGCACTGGCCGCTGGTGAGCGGCACGCTCGAAGGGCTGGCCGGCGAACTGCAGCGCCGCGATCCGCGTCTGCAGCAGACCCTCTTCGGCTGTCGTTTCGCCAATCCCCTCGGCCTGGCAGCCGGCTTCGACAAGAACGGCGTGGCCGCCGGCCTCTGGGATCGCTTCGGCTTCGGCTTTGCCGAGCTGGGCACGATCACCTGGCAAGCCCAGCCCGGGAATCCCCGGCCGCGCCTGTTTCGCCTGGCGGCGGAGCGGGCGGCCCTCAACCGCATGGGCTTCAACAACGAAGGGGCCCGGGGGGTGAAACGGATCCTGGAGCAACAGCTGCTGCCGCCACCGGGCCAGCGGCCGGCGGTGCTGGGGCTCAACTTCGGCAAGTCGCGGCTCACCTCCCTGGACCTGGCCCCCGACGACTACGCCTCCTCGCTGGAGCTGCTGGCCCCCCTGGCCGACTACGCCGTGGTCAACGTCAGCTCGCCCAATACCCCCGGTCTGCGGGATCTGCAGGAGGAGAGCCTGTTGCGGCGCCTGGTGGAGCGCCTGCGGCGCCTGCCGGCCTGCCCGCCGCTGCTGGTCAAGATCGCCCCCGACCTCGAGGACGACGCCATCGATGCGATCGCCCGCCTGGCCTATGAGGAGGGGTTGGCCGGGATCATCGCCGTCAACACCAGCCAGGATCGGCTTGGTCTCGCTGACCGCCGCCTCGCCGCCACCGGGCGCACCCTGGCGGAGGAGGCGGGAGGGCTGAGTGGCCGGCCGTTGCGAGGCA
The DNA here is from genome assembly GCA_945872185.1 of Synechococcus sp. UW140. Lineage (GTDB taxonomy): Bacteria > Cyanobacteriota > Cyanobacteriia > PCC-6307 > Cyanobiaceae > Cyanobium. Next base: position 3,759 of record CAMBZX010000115.1, read on the forward strand.
GGGCCCTGGAAGTGCTGCGCCGCTTGCGGGCCACCGCCGGGCCGGCCCTGCCGTTGATCGGTGTGGGCGGCATCGATTCGGCCCCGATTGCCTGGGAGCGGATCACGGCCGGAGCCTCCCTGGTGCAGGTGTACACCGGCTGGATCTATGAGGGCCCCGAGCTGGTTCCCCGCATCCTGGAGGGGCTGATCCAGCAACTGGATCGCCACGGCCTGCGCACGCTTGCGGAAGCGGTTGGTACGGGGCTGCCCTGGCGCTGAAAACTCGGTAGCGTTGTAAAAAAGGATCGGGTGTTTGGTGCTTTCCGGGTTATTGGAGGATCTGCAGGATCGTCTGCGGCCGCTCAAGGCCCAGATGTTCCCCCAGCAGGTTTTGATCGAGCTGCAGGACAACTTCCTGCGTGGGCAGGTGCTCAGGGATGACGCCCCCCTGCCCGTGAGCCTGGAGGCCCCCTTGCCTGCGCTCACCTGCCGGGAGGGCATGCCCCTGGAGCGGGAGCCCCTGGGTGATCTGATCGGTGATCTGCTGGTGAACGAAAACCAGCAGGACGCCTATGTGCAAGCTGTGTTGCCCTACGAGGCGGCCCACTGGCGCGTGATCGTCTGGGCTGATGGGGAGATGCCAGCGGATCCGGAGGCCCAGTTGCGGCGCCTCGATCCCGAGCTCAATCTGCCCTTCAGCCTGGAGGAGGCCTACCTGGATCTCCAGGCCGTGCCGGGTTCGCCGCCCCAGATGTTGCTGGTGGCCGCCCCGCGCAAGTTGGTGGATGGCTGGATCGAGGTGTTCTCCCTGGCCGGGGCCAAGCTCGACCGCCTGGCTCCGGCCCAGAGCTGCCTGCTGGCGGCCCTCGCTGCTGAGCTGGAAGCGGCTCCGCCCGATCAGTTGCTGGTGCTGTTGGTGCCGGAGGATTTCGAATGCAAGCTCTACCTCTTTCACCGAGGTCTGCCGGTGTTCGAGCGTTCCTTGCCGATGGCTGGAGAGGATCTCCTTGCTGAACTCAAGCGCTGTCTGGTTTTTTACCAGCGTCAGCAGCCTGACCTGCGCAGCCTGCGGCTATTGATCACCGCCGAGTTTTTCGGCCAGGAGCTGGTGGAGGAGGCCCTGGGGGTGCCCGCACGGCCGCTGCAATGGGAGCCCTATGGCTCGTTGTTGCTGCAGGGGCTGGCGGCCCAGAGGGGATTGCTCTAGTGAGAACGCCTTTGCCCTGGCCCTCCTTCAAAGGACTGTCCTTTGCCGGCAAGGGTTCGTCTCCCCTCGGGGCCGGTGGTTCTGAGCTGCCGCCGGCGGCTTTCGCTCCTGGGCTGGATCTGTTGCGGGAGCGCCGCCGCCAGATTGGCCAGGAGCCGATCACCGTGGCGTTGGCGGATCGTCGTCGCCTGCTGGTGCAGGGCACCGTGCTCGGGTCCATCGTGTTTGGCCTGGTGTTGGGCCTGACCGGCCTGGTCTTTCTGCGCCATCAAATGGTGAAGGCCCAGATGGGACAGCTCCAGGCGGTGGAAGCTCAGGCAAGCCAGCTGCGCCAGCAGTTGGGTAGTCGCAAGGCCCGGCTCCAGCAGATCAGCAAGATCAACCAGCAGCTGGTGAGTTCCCTCACCGGTGTGCGCAGTAGCTCGGCCCTGATGAAGGAGCTGCAGATCCGCATGCCGGTGGGGATCCAGTTGCTGACGGCAGATGCGGCTGGCTCAGCCCTGGTGTTGCGGGGTCAGACCTTCGATCCCCAGGCGTTTGAACGCATCAATGCCCTGCAGCTTGAGTTGCAGAACTCGCCGTTGCTGGATTCCAGGGCCATCAGTTTGACCAAGGTGGAACGCAAAGCGCCGGAGGCGAGTCTGCCGGTGGGCGTCAGGCCGCCGGTGACCTTCGAGCTCTCCGCCTCTTTCGCCCAGCTAGAGCCCAACCGACAGTTGCAGGTTCTGCGCCAGCTGGGCTCCGGTGGCCTGGCCCGGCGCTTGGAGCTGCTGCAGCTGGAGGGGTTGTTGCCATGACCAATCTCCAGGCCAACTCCACCCGGCTGTCACCCCAGAAACTGCGGCTGCTGTGGTTTGGACTGCCGGCCGCGGCCATCTCCCTGTTGACGCTGCTGCTGGGGGCCGCCGTTCTGGTGCCGCTGTGGTCGACGCTTCAGGCCGACAGCAAACGCCTGGGGGAACTTCAGGATCTGCAGGACCAGGTTGGTCTGATGCGGCTGCAGCTGGTCAGTCAGGACAAGCTGGAGGTGCGCTCCCTTGCCCAGAAGGACAGGCTCGTCAACCTGATCATCGGCAGCGGTGATGTTTCCACCTTCCTGGCCATGCTGGATCGGGAGGCGAAAGCGGCCGGCGTGCAGCTTGACCTTTACCAACCGCAGGCAGCTGCTGCTGTCCCTCGTCCGCCTGCCCCAGGCAGTCCCATCGCCACGCCTGCCCCAGGCCGTCCCGCCGCCACGGAGGCCCAGCCCGATCCACTTGAAGCCGAGGGATTGCAGCGCAACGGCATGCAGATTCTGGCCAAGGGGGCCTATCCCCAGCTGTTGAAACTGTTGGAACGTCTGGAGGAGTTGAGTGTGCTGGTGGAGCAGAGCGGCCTCAAGCTTGATCTCAAAGACCCCGTCAGTACGGATCCCAAGCGGCCTGCGCCCGTTCCGTCGGTGACGATGACCATCGGCTTCAGCCTGTACGGCCGGCCGCCTGGCAGCCGGCTCAAACCGGCTCCGCCTTCCCCTGGTGGGGATCCCGCCGGTACGGTCCAGCCGGCCAACCCCTGAACTGTGAGATAACGCTGGTTCTCACAGCCTGAGCTGGATAGCATGCGGCCGACTTGATGGTGAAGGCACGCGTGGTGAGAAGTTGCTGGTTCAATCGACTTCTGGCCGTTGCCACGTTCGCTGCCCTTGGGGGTGTGCTGCTGCCGGCAGTGGCCCAGCCCACCTCTCCCTACGGTCCCGCCGGGCTGCCGGCCCGGACCGGCAGCCCGGCGGGACCGTCGCTGAGCATCCCGGTGGGGGGTTCAATTGAGCTCAAGCTACGCCGCCTGAGTGATGCGGTGGAGCTGGTGCTGGAAGGGGTGGGAACTGCGCCCCAGTTGCAGCAAACCACCCGTGGATCCAGCTGGGAGGCCCTGCTGCTCACCGCGGCACCGAATGGCCTGCGCCGCGGGCCCCAGCGCTTCAGCCTGCCGGAGGTGGGGTTCCAGGCCGTGAGCCTGGATGGTTCGGGCAGCACTTACCGCCTGCAGGTGACACCGGTGCCCGGCTACCCGGTGGGGCGGCCGGTGGTGAGCGCCGATGGCCGGGATCTGATCCTCAGCTTCGCGGCCCCGAACCAGGCCAGCCTGCAGACGGCGCGCCCCGATCTGAACCAGCCGGGTCGGGTGCCCCAGAGTGCATTCGTGCCGCCGCTGCAGGCGCGGGCCGTGGCGCCGCCGGTGGGGGATATGGCGGTGGGCACCATGCTGCTCACCAATCCCAGTTTTGTGAATGTCAGCGGTCCGCCGGTGACAATGACGTTGCGCAATGCACCGGTCAAGGATGTCTTGATGCGACTCAGTGATCTGGGCGGCTATGGATTCGTGTATGTGGAGGATTGCAAAAATCCGGGTTCAACAAGGCCGGGTGGCATTGATTGCGATGTGAAGGAATTGGCGGGGTCGATATCGAGCCGTAAGGTGACGATTGCATTCCGCAATGAAAGCTTTTCCAGGGCCTTTAATGCTGCCTTGCTTTCGGCGGGGCTGCAGGGCCGCCGGGATGGAAATATGATCGTAGTGGGTCCGAATGTGCTCGATAAGGGTTTCGGCTCCACGATGTCGAAGGTTTATCGGCTCAATCAGGTTTCGGCAACTGCTGCTGCTGATTATCTAGCCAATCTCGGTGCCACGGTCACCAAGACCAACACCATCACCACGGCAGTCACGGAGGGTGCTTCCGTGAACAATGCTGTCGCCGGTGCCCCCAATGCGGCCACAACCCAGGCCAGTACCTCCACCACTGTGGAGGCCTATGGCTCTGGGGTGGGCCCGCTGCGGGGACTGATCGGTACGACTGATACTCGCCTCACGACGATCACCTTGGTGGGTTCGCCCCAGGTGGTGGCCATTGCGGAGCAGTATCTCAAGCAACTTGATCTGCGCCAGCGGCAGGTGGCTCTCTCGGTGAAGATTCTGGATGTGAGTCTGCAGAATGATTCTTCGATTACCAACAGCTTTGCTTTTCGCTACGGCAACAACTTCATCGTGAACGACCAAGGCAATCTCGCCGGCGCCTGGGGCCAGTATCTGCCGCCTTCGGCGCGGCTGGGATTGGATACGCTTGCCGGCCCGATTGCCAATCCAGGGCTTCAGTATCCCAAGGATCAATTCTTTGACGTGCTGAAGGCCACCATTCAGTCCCAGTCCACCAAGCTGCTGGCTTCGCCCACGCTCATCCTTACCGATAATCCCGGTGAGATCAGTGGCGGCGGCGAGGTCACGACCACATCCTCAACCTCGGCTGGTGGGGCGGCTGAATCGGTGTTCAGCAGTGCCACCATCGGTAGGAAGCGTTCGAATGAGTCCTTTGTCACGGTTGGGACTCAGGTGATCACTGATTACACCGTGACAACGGGAACCCAAGGCAATGGCAATGCCTGTGAACCCCAATTCAGTACATCCGGTCTGACCTTCGGTGCCAGGGTCACCAAGATCGATGATAATGGCTTTGTTACCTTTAACCTCTCTCCTTCGGTGTCCGCTGTCACCGATCAGCAGGATGTCCAGGGTTGTGGTCCGATCAATATCCTCAGCATTCGCCGACTCGATACCGGCGCGGTGCGAGTCCGGGATGGCCAGACCTTGATCCTCACGGGTGTGATCTCCGATTTCAACTCTCAGGGCGTGAACAAATGGCCGATTCTGGGCGATATGCCGTTGATCGGTCAGTTCTTCCGTTCCACCAGTGGTACGCGTACGAAGAATGAACTGGTGATCCTGGTAACCCCCCGCATTATCGACGACAACGAAGGCGGCACCTTTGGCTATGGCTATCAGCCTTCCAGCGCTGATGCCCGTCGCCTGCTGGGTGGCAGCAATCCCTGAGATTGTCTCCCTTGAGTTTGGCTCAGTTCAGAAGGCTATCGGCGCCAGGAATTTCACTGCCAGCGGTGCCAGGACCTGAATGGCGCTCA
>CAMBZX010000116.1 GCA_945872185.1 Synechococcus sp. UW140
CCAGCGGCCCCCGGCCCCCAGCAGCAGGGGTAAACCACTGAGCCACAGCCACTGCCGCAGATTGAGTTGCAGCAAGCGGCGCAACAGCACGATCGCCCCCAGCACCCCGATCGCTACCACCAGGCTCTGGCAGAAGGCGATCACATGCACGTCCGCGCTCCATTGCCAGCCATCCAGGGCCGAAGGGGCCCCCAGCGGGGAGAGCGCCACCGGCAGCAGCCGCCCCGCCTCCGCCATGCCCAGCGGCAGATGGTGGGCCAGCAACAGGGCCCAGAGCAGCGGCAGCAGGGCATAAAGCACCAGCCAGGAGCGGCCCGCCGCCGAACTGCCCTGCCCTCCCTGTCCCCGCCCGGCTTGCCGCAGCGCTGTCTGCCGCAACAACAGCCACAGGGCTGCCGGCAGGGCCAGGGCCAACAGGGCGAAGGCCAGCCGCGGCAGCAGCAGACCGCTTTGCAGCGAATCCGGCGCCAGCGGCAGCCAGCCCAGCAATCGGTTCCAGTGCTGCAGGCTGAGGCCACCGGCCAGCACCAGGATCAAGCCCGCTTCCCCTGCCGGCGGTGCCATCTCGCGTTGCAGATCGGCGGCGGGCGGCCGCAGCCGCAACTGCACGGAGCGATGGGGGCAGGCCTGGGCACAGGTGAGACAGAGCACGCAATTGCGGTTGTCGTCGAGATGGGCGGGATGGGTGCCGAGCGGGCAACCCTCCGTGGCCAGCCCTTCCCCCTCCGCCGGTCCGCCTTTGAAGCAGGCATAACTGCTGCAACTGCCGCTGCAGGTGCCCACCTGGGCCCGCAGTTCGCTGATCGCGAGCTTGGCGAACAGCCCATTCATGCCGCCGATCGGGCAGAGATACCGGCACCAGAAGCGTTTCTCGAAGCGCAGCGAGCCGATCACGGCACCGGCGGTGATCAGCAGCAGCAGGCAACTGCTCAGCCAGGCGGTGTTGACCAGATCCCCCAGCTCCTCCCAGATCAGGATCCCGCCAAAACCAGCGGCCAGGGCCGGGGCGGCCCAGCGATCGGTTTCACCGCGGGGCCAGCGCTGGGGTTGATAGCCCAGGCTGCGCGCCAGGCGCTGCGTGATTTCGCCCCACACCATGAACGGACAGAACGAACACCAGAGCCGGCCCACCAGGGGATAGGCCAGCAGGATCAACGGCCACCACCAGGCCCAGAACAGATTCAGGGCGCCGTTGTGCTGGCGATCCTGGGGGCCGAGCCAGAGCCAGAGATTCACCAGCACGAACACCCAGCTCACCAGGCCGAACAGCAGGCCGTTCCAGAGCCGCGGGGAGCGCATCCAGTCGCGCAGCTGCGGTTTCCAGCGCCAGAGGTCGAAGCGGGCCCGTTGCGGTCCGCGCCGACCGGTCCAGAAGACGTCGTCGGGCAGCTGCTGGGGATAGGAACCGGCACCGCACTGGCGCAGGGCCCGCTCAATCAACTGCGACAGCTCCCGCACATTGCCGGGGAAGTCGTAGGTCTGCAGCCGTTTGACCAGCTCCTCGCTGACCATCGGCGGCCGGCTCCAGCCGAGGCTGAGGGCCTTCTGGCGCACGCCGTAGCGCAGCCATTCCCCTAAGTCCTGGCGGCGCACCCGCAGCGGCGGCACCCGGATCAGCTGGCAGGGGCCATCCAGTTCCGGCAACGCCTTTTCCGCCGTGAAAAAGACGCGACCCGGGAAAATAAAGTGTCGGCCAGGTTGATCCGGATCGCTCCAGCTGCCGTCACGGGCCAGTTGCAGCAGCAGCGGCCGTAACGCCGCCGGCGCCAGGTCCACCTGATCGATCAACAGCGAGCCGGCTCCCAGACACGCCAGCAGCGAGGCTTCACCGGCGTTGCTGGCGAACAATTCGGCGCCATCGGGCCGCAGCAGGGCGGCATTGAGCCGCACCAGCAGCTGCTGGCGGGCCGCAGAGCCGAAGTGGATCAGGGCGGCGATGTTGTCTTTTTCCAGGCCCGGCTCGCCGCTGATCAGCACCGCCTTGCCATCAACGGCTGAGGAGGCCCGACGAATCGATTCCCGCAGGTTCTGGGCATAGCGGCTGCTGCCGACGATGCCCCGCCGGGCACGGCCGAGCAGATGGGGGGCCAGGCGCATCAGACAGGCCGCCGAGCCTGCCACTGTCTGGCTAGGCATCACTGTCTCGCTAAGCAACATTGTCTCGCTAGGCAACCCAGTCTCGCTAGGCACCTCAACCTCTCTAGACAGCTCAATTTCGCGAGTCAGTCCAGCCTCGTTCCGCAGCCCAACGGGGGGCTCTGGCCGAGGCTCCCTGGCCGGGCCACAGTCATGAGACGCCGATGTCACAGTTGAGTCCACGGCTGCCTCGATTCTGGACCGTGGATGATGGGCTCGCCATACCAGCTTCACGATGAGCCTGACCCTCTATGGCGCCGCCCGCAGCCGGGCTTCGATGGTTCGCTGGTATCTCGAGGAGAAGGGAATCCCCTATGAGTGGATCAGCCTCGATCTCGGCGCCGGTGAGCAGCGGCAGGACGCCTTCCTGGCGATCAATCCCTTCGGCAAAGTTCCCGCCCTGGTGGATGACAGCCTGAGCGGGCCCGATGGGGGACCGCTGAAACTTTTTGAAAGTGGCGCCATGCTTCAGCATCTGGCTGAACAGCACGGCCAGGAGTTTGGCGGCGTGGCGGGCGCCGCCCGTCGCTCGCTCTCGCTGCAATGGCTGCTGTTCGCCAATGCCAGCTTCGGCCCCGCCCTGATCCAGGCCGCCACCAAACCGGAGGAGCTGGGACGACTGTTGGCCACCCTCGATCCCCTGCTCAGCGCTGGCCCCTCGCTGCTGGGCGCCGGCGCTGATGCGGGCGAGCCCACCTGGGGAGCGGCGGATTGCGCCATCCAGTCCTATCTGGCCTACCTACCCCTGTTCTGCCCCCAGGTGGACCTGGCCCCCTTCCCCCACGTGCAGGCCAGCATCGACGCCACGCGGCAACGGCCCGCCTACCAACTGGCGATGGGCCAGCGCTGATGGCGATGGCTGTCACGCCGTCAGCTCAGGCAGCTCTTGACTGGCAAGGCCATCGGCTGGAGCTGCTGGCCGCCCGGGCCCTCTGGGACCCGGCCCAGTCCTTGCTGCTGCTGGCCGATCTGCATCTGGGCAAGGCCGAAAGCTTCCAGGCCCACGGCATTCCCCTGCCCAGTGACGGCGACGCCCAGACCCTCAATGCCCTGCTGGCGCTCGCCCACCGGTGGCAACCGCAACAGGTGATCGTGCTCGGCGATCTGGTCCACGACCGCTTGGGCCTCACCGGCAGCCTGCGGCAGAAATTGGCGGCCTTGCCGGCGTTGCTGGGCTGCCCCCTGCGGCTGATTGGTGGCAACCACGATCGCGGACAGTGGCATGAGGGCATGCCCCAGGAGCCCGCCCAGGCGATCGGCCCCCTTTGGCTGAGCCATGGTCCCGATCCGCGCCCGGGCCTGCTGAATGTCTGCGGCCATCTGCATCCGGTGGTGCAGCTCAGCGGTGGTGGCGATCGCCTGCGTTTGCCCTGCTTCGCCCTGGATCGCCGCCGCCAGCAACTGGTGCTGCCCTCCTTCGGCCGGCTGACGGGGGGCCATCCCTATCCACAGCCCGCCGAGTTCTGGGTTGTGGCTGAGGACGCCATCGTGGCCTGGCCAGCAGCCAGAACCCCAGCCAGGATCCAATCCAGAACAGCAGTCAAAACGATCGCTCCAACAGCCAGGCCCTCGACTTGAGCCGAGGGCGGCAGCTTGGATCAGGCCTCAGCGGCCAGGGCCCGCACCACATCGCCACGGGTGAGCACACCCACGAGCTGTCCGGCCTCATCGAGCACAAACAGGCGCTGAATGCCGTTTTCATGCAGCTGGTGGGCGGCCGCGGGCAGGCCGGTGCTGGGGCTGCAGGTGTGGGGATGGGTGCCCATCACGTCGGCCACGAGATTGCCCAGAACCTGATGCACCTGCCGATCCCACTGCAGCGGATTGCGCAGATAAATCACGGCATCGAGCAGCATCACGTAGGGGCCGGCATCAAATCCGCTCTCCCTCACCATCAGATCCTTTTCGCTGAGCTCGCCCACCAGTTCACCGGTCTCAGCCACCACCGGCAGGCCGGAGACGTGATGGTCGCTCATCAATTGCACCGCCTCCTGCAGCGGCGTGTCGCGCCGCACCTGCAGCACGGGGCTGCTCATCACCTCAGCAACGGAGCGCTCGACAACCATGCGGGATTTTCCGGATGGAGTCATTCTGCTGCGGCGTCGGCTGCAGATCGCGATTTGGCCGCTCCTTGAGCAGCGAGAATGCCCAGCTCTGCCCCCAGGAGCTCCAGCTGCGCCGCCTCGCCGATCTGCTCACCATCAGCCGGGCGCTGCTGGGACTGCCGCTGCTGCTGGCCCTGGCTGGGGGCCAGCAGGGGCTGGCCTGGGTACTGCTGCTCCTGGGCGGGCTCAGCGATGCCGCCGATGGGGCCCTGGCGCGCCGCAGCGGCGGCGGTTCGGTGTGGGGTGCGCGGCTCGATCCGCTCACCGACAAAATCCTGGTGGCGGCCCCGCTGCTCTGGCTGGCCGCCGAGCGAGCCCTGCCGCTGTGGGCGATCTGGCTGCTGCTTGCCAGGGAGTTGTTGATCTCGGGATGGCGGGCCGGCCAGGGCAGTGGCGGACCCGCGTCCTGGGTAGGCAAGGCCAAAACGATCCTGCAGTTCCTGGCGCTGCTGCTGCTGCTCTGGCCGGCCGACTGGGGCTTACCTGGCGGCTTCGGCGCAGCTGGCTTCGAGCTGCCGCTGCTGCTGCGGGGGATCGGCTGGTGGCTGTTCTGGCCTTCGCTGTTCCTGGCCCTCAGCTCAGCCCTTGGCTACCTACGCCAAGGCCGGCGGCAGGCCGAGGTTGCCGCCACTGGCAGCGAGTCCGGCCCAGGCGATCGCCCCCAGCCCTGAGCCGGCCAGGTCAGGAGCTGGCACCAGAGAGCCAGCTCTCGAGCCTCAGCCCGCCAACAGGGCCTCGTCAGCGGCGAAGTCAGGCTGGGTCGGGCTCTGCAGGTTGTAATCGTTCGCGAAGCTGTCGGCCAGGGTGGTCTCGAGGTCGAAGGCCGGTTCCCAGGCGAGCTCCCGGCGCAGCCGCTGGATATCGGTGAGGAAATGGGCCAGCCGCAAGGGGAAGGCTTTGCGGGCTTTTTTATCGAGGTCGGCCGGATCAAAGAAGCGAATCTCCACACGGCTGGGATCCTTGCCGCAGGCCCTGGCCGCGGCATGCACAAGACCGCGGAAGGTCACGCCTTTGGCGCCACTGCAGTTGTAGATCCGGTTGGTCGCGGCCTCCACTTCGATGCAGCGGGCCATGGCCGCCGCGAGATCGGCCACATGACCCAGCTGGGTGATCGTGCTGCCATCGCCGGGCAATGGCACCGGACGGCCATGGACAATGCGATCAAAGAACCAGCTCTCCACCGGGTTGTAGTTGCCAGGGCCGACGATGTAGGTGGGCCGGAAGCTGGTGAACGGGATGGCCTGCTGCCGCAACCAGGCCTCGGTTTCAGCCTTACCGGCATGACGACTGGCAAGATCAAGCGGCGACTCCTCATCCAGGGGCCAGAGCTCGCTGTCGGCGTAGACACCGGCGGAGCTCACGTAGACGAAGCGATGACTGGGGGCACCGGTGCGCTCGATCACCCGCCGGCTGTCCTCAAGGTTGCGGCCGGAGCTGTCGACGATCACATCGAAGGGCCGGCCCTGCAGAGCCAGCAGTCCCTCGTCGCTGCTGCGGTCCCCCGCCAGATGTTCCACCCCGTCCGGCAGCGGTTGGCGACCGCGGGTGAAGAGCGTCAGCGTGTGACCCGCCGCCAGCAGCTGGGCCACCAAGGGCTTGCCGACAAAGCGCGTGCCGCCCATCACCAGGATTTTCATCAGCCAGCAGCAATCATGGAAGGCCATTCAAACGCCTGGGCTGGTTGGCCGCCGGGACGTTGCTCCCCCCAGCCCGGAAGCAGCAGCTCGATTCAACTGGGTAGCTTCAACCCCGTTGGACCCGAGGCTGGCCAACGGGCACGGTTGATGATGGGGCCAGTGCCCCGCGGTCCGCATGCAAGTCATCCCTGCCATCGATCTCCTCGACGGACAGTGCGTCAGGTTGCACCAGGGGGATTACGGCCAGGTGACTCGCTTCAGCGATGATCCGATCGCCCAGGCCCTGGAGTGGCAGCGGCAGGGGGCCCAGCGGCTGCACCTGGTGGATCTCGACGGCGCCCGCACCGGCCAACCGATCAATGATGCGGTGGTGCGAGCCATCACTGCAGCCCTTTCGATTCCCGTCCAGCTCGGCGGTGGCGTGCGCAGTGCCGAACGGGCCGAAGAACTGCTGGCCTACGGGCTGGATCGGGTGATTCTCGGCACCGTGGCCGTGGAACATCCCGAACTGGTTCTCGAATTGGCCGAACGCCATCGCGGCCGCATCGTGGTGGGCATCGATGCCAAGGATGGCCTTGTGGCCACCCGGGGCTGGATTGAGGCCAGCACGGTGGAAGCCAGCGCGTTGGCCCGCAGCTTTGCGGGCTCAGCCGTCGCCGCGTTGATCACCACCGATATCGCCACCGACGGCACCCTTGCCGGTCCGAATCTGGCGTTCCTGCGCACCATGGCTGAGGCAAGTTCAATCCCGGTGATCGCATCCGGTGGCATCGGCGACCTGGCCGACCTGCTCTCGCTGCTGAGTCTGGCGCCCTTGGGGGTGGAAGGAGTGATTGTCGGCCGCGCCCTTTACGACGGCCGCATCGATCTGGTCGAAGCTCTGGAGGCGATCGGGCCCGAACGGCTGCAGGATCCTGACAGCCTGCCGGTGGCGTGAGGCACGTGGCCACGCGGGGACTGGCGCGGAGAGGCCTGAAGCCTGCACCGCAGCCTTTGGCCCAGGCCTGAACCATGCAGCCCAGGAATCTCTCGCCTATAACAGACTTCATTCTCTCGGACGTCCGCGTGGCTATCGCCACCATCCCCAGCCGCGCCGGCCAGACCGGCGCTGATCCGGAGAACCCTGCCAGCAGCGTTCTCGGTGCAGGGCCATGCAGCGCTGTGGAGTCGGCGACCTTGGCGGGCGTCGAAGCTGTCTATCGCCGTTGCCGCGATCTGGGCATGCGCCTGAGTCGCCAACGCCGCATGGTGCTCGATTTGCTCTGGGACGAAAAAAGCCACCTCAGTGCCCGCGATATCTTCGAAAAACTCAACAATCAGGGCCGCAACATCGGCCATACCTCCGTTTACCAAAACCTCGAAGCCCTGCAGTCCGCCGGCGTGATCGAATGCCTCGATCGTGCCAGTGGCCGTCTCTACGGCTATCGGGCCGATCCCCACAGCCATCTGATCTGCAGCCAGTCGGGCAGCATCCAGGATCTTGATGTGACCCTGCCCGCTGAACTGCTTCAGCAGATTGAAGCCCTCACCGGCTTCACAATCGAGTCTTACACCCTGCATCTCTGCGGCCACCCCCGGGCAGGATACTGAGTCCGTCAAGACAGAATTGCTCCCGTAAATGTTCTTCACCAGAAAAAATTGCACCAGGGCCAGGATGAACTTTCGACCCATTACGGGTCCCTGGCTTTACTTTACTGTCTGAGCTTTTGCCCTGGAGCATGGCCCACAGCTGCAGGCACCACTCGCTCCATTTAAGGCTTTCTGACTCATCCCAGGCAGTTGGGCTGTCCTTTCGTCGGGAGGCTTTGCAGGCCACATTAACCGGCCCCCGAACGGATATGAAAATCTGACTTGCAGGGAGTTGTCCTGTTGTTGGCAGGCAGGACGACCAGGAGGACTGTTCACTGGCGATCTCTATCCGCATTTAAAAAGCCACTGAAGGCTATTGCCCCAGATGGATCGTATGATCCGAGCAGTCAGCAACTCAAGTGGTTGAGATGTACTCTGGCTGCTCAAATCATTATCCATAGAGTTCGCCTCTGGGCTGAGCAGGCCATTTGTTGTAAAAGATCTCTCGCGCAGCACAACGATTGAGATTCAGGACTCTCGAGATGCTGCTGGCAAACAGCTGTTGGACGCGAGAGGCTGAACGGCCCGATCCACGAAGCCGCCGGCGCTCGCTTGCTGCCGCAGTTCCCAGAGGCCCATCGGGCAGAGAGCCACAAAGGGCCTGGATATCAAGCGCCACTCTCGTTAGCGTGAAGCCATTCGCTTCGCCCCGTGGCCCGCCGCGACCCGCCCGTTCCAGCCCAGCTGCTGGTGTTTGCCGAGCCGCTGCAACGGGATGGTCTGCTGGTCTGGCTGATGGCCGGCGATGGAGGCTGGAAGCCCGTCACGGCAGCGGAGCAACTGGACGGGGCTCCCCAGCTGGTGATCTGGAGCCTGACCAGCCAGCCGGAGCCCGCGGCCTTGGCGGCCGAACTGCAGCAGCTGCAAGAGCGCTGGCAGCCTGCTCCCCTGCTGCTGTTGCTGCCCCACGGCCATCGCTATTCCACGAGCGTTCTGCTGCAACTGCCACTCCAGGGACTGCTGGAACAACCGGACGCCGCTGGCCTGCGCCAGGCGGTGTCCACCCTGCTGGATGGCGGCCGGGTGGTGGAGCTCGGCGGCGCCGAGCCTGCGGCCGCGGGCCAGCAGGAACCTGGAGCCCTGGGTCTGGGCCAGTGGCTGTTGATCAGCGGCCTGCAGCAGATCGATGCCGAAATCCGGGTCTGCCAGCGCCTGCTGGATCCACCACCGGCAGCCTGGCTTGCCGAGTTGCTGCTGCTGGGCCGGCTGCGGGAACTGGCGGCCGCCCGCCAACTGCTGGTCTGGCTCTGGGGCCCTGTCGGCCTGGCCTGGCCCGCCAGTGCGACCGGGAGCCCCGAACCGCCGCCGCCTGCGCCCCAGGGTGTGACCATCACCCTGCGGCAGCGGAGTGCCGATGGTCTCTGGCAGGCGCTGCGCGAACGCCTCAAC
>CAMBZX010000117.1 GCA_945872185.1 Synechococcus sp. UW140
GCTCCTCGGTGCCGTACAACCCCTGGAACTCAGGCAGGGAGAGGCCTTTCTGGAACTGGATGGCACGGCGCGACATAGCAAGGCTGGTATATGCGTATCAGTTTAGGCGTCCAGCCCGCCCTGCGCGGAGTGAGCTGGGTAATCAAGAACTGGCTTGGCCTGGGAGCGGGCGGACCAGGGCCGGCCAGGGCGGCTCGGCAGCTGACCCAGGGCGCGGAAAATGGCCGGAGAGTCGGCTGGGGTGACCACGGTGTTTTATGGTGGCTGGGTCGTTGCGGTTCCCGCTGCGGCGTTACGCCCGCGGATGTGGCGGAATTGGTAGACGCGCTAGTTTCAGGTACTAGTGGCAGCAATGTCGTGGGAGTTCAAGTCTCCCCATCCGCATCACCCACTCCATGATCGTTCTCAAGATCACCAACGCCTCGGCGTTCATGGCAACCAAGGTGGGCAAGTTCCTCGAGAGCTTGACACCCGATGCTTTCGACCAGACCACGGTCGAAGACATTTTAGTTCGTAAATTGATGGAAAATCTCCAGGCTCAGGGTCTGGAGGGTGAAGTGGCATCTGTACGCGGTCTTGATCTCAAGGACAAGGAGCTCATCTTGCAGGACAAGCTGCATGTCCGCTCTCACCAGAGCTTCTGAGTCAGAACCGATCAGCAGTCGGCGCAACCCCCTGGTGGGACAACTGCGCGATCTGCAGGACGCCCGCGGTCGTCAGCAGCAGCAGCGCCTGTTGCTGGAGGGCACCCACCTGCTGGAGGAAGCCCTGCGGCTGGGACTGAACCTGGAGCTGGTGCTGGCCACGCCCGAGTGGCTCGCCCGCCATGGTCCGCTGCTGGCGGCGCTTGAATCCCGAGCCCGTCTGCAGCCGGCCACCGCCGAGGTGCTGGCGGCGGTGGCCACCACCCGCAGTCCCGATGGTGTGGTGGCCAGTGTCGCGATCCCCTCCCTGGCGAACGCTTCAGCCCCGAAATTTGTGCTTGCCCTCGATCGGCTGCAGGATCCGGGCAATCTCGGCACCCTGTTGCGCACGGCGCTGGCCGCCGGGGTGGACGAAGTGTGGCTGGCGGATGGCGCCGATCCCCATGCCCCCAAGGTGCTGCGGGCCTCCAGCGGCGCTGCCCTGGCCCTGCCGGTGCACCGGCTGCAGCGCGACGAGCTGCGCCAGCGCCTGGACCAGGCTGGAGCCGCCGGGCTGCAGCGGCTGGCCACCCAGGTGGGTGACGGCGCCCAGCCCTACTGGGAACTGGACTGGACCCTGCCCACCGTGCTGTTGCTGGGCAATGAAGGTGCCGGCCTGGCAACGGAATTCCTGGCCCTGGCCGATCACTGCGTGACCATTCCCCACAGCGGGGCGGTGGAGTCGCTGAACGTGGCAGTGGCGGCAGCGCCACTGCTGTTGGAGCGCTGGCGCCAGCGTCTGCTCAGCGGTGCGGCGGCGCCGGCCACCTGAGGGGGGAGAATGCCGGGCAACAAGCGCAGTATCCCCCGGTGATCGCAGACCCTGGTTCCTTCGATTTCGATGTGATCGTGATCGGTGCCGGCTACGGCGGCTTCGACGCCGCCAAACACGCGGCGGACCACGGCCTCAAGGTGGCGATCGTCGAATCCCGCGACATGGGCGGCACCTGCGTCAACCGCGGCTGCGTGCCCTCCAAGGCCCTGCTGGCCGCCAGTGGCCGGGTGCGGGAACTGGCCGATGCCGAACATCTCAAGGGCTTCGGCATCCATGCAGCTCCGGTGCGCTTCGAGCGCCAGAAGATCGCCGATCACGCCGCCCAGCTGGTGGCCACGATTCGCACCAACCTCACCAAGTCTCTCGAGCGCGCCGGCGCCACGATCCTGCGGGGCAAGGGCCGGCTCGAAGGGCCCCAGCGGGTGGCGGTGCGCGAGGCCAGTGGTGTCGAGCGGGTGTATGGGGCCCGGGAGGTGATCCTCGCCACCGGCTCCGATCCCTTCGTGCCCCCCGGCATCGAAACCGATGGCCGCACCGTGTTCACCAGCGACGAGGCGATCAACCTCGAATGGCTGCCCCGCTGGATCACGATCATCGGCAGCGGCTACATCGGTCTGGAGTTCGCCGATGTGTACACCGCCCTGGGCTGTGAGGTGACGATGATCGAGGCCCTGGATCGGGTGATGCCCACCTTTGATCCCGACATCGCCAAGCTGGCGGCCCGCAAGCTGATCGAGGGCCGCGAGATCGACGCCCGCGCCGGCGTGCTGGCCAAGACGATCACCCCCGGCTGCCCGGTGCTGATCGAACTGGTGGACATGAAGACCCGCGAGCCGGTGGAAACCCTGGAGGTGGATGCGGTGCTGGTGGCCACCGGCCGGGTGCCGGTGAGCCAGAACCTCAACCTGGCTTCGGTGGGCGTCGAAACCAACCGCGGCTTCATCCCCGTGGACGACACGATGCGGGTGCTGACCAGCTCTGAGGCCGGAGCGCCGGTGGTGCCCCATCTGTGGGCCGTCGGCGACGTGACCGGCAAGATGATGCTGGCCCACACCGCCGCCGCCCAGGGGGCCGTGGCCGTGGACAACATCCTCGGCCATCCGCGCCGCATCGACTACCGCTCGATTCCCGCCGCCACCTTCACCCATCCGGAAATCAGCTCCGTGGGGTTGAGTGAGGTCGAAGCCAAGGAGCTGGCGACCGGTGAAGGCTTTGAGTTGGGTTCGGTGCGCAGCTACTTCAAGGCCAATTCCAAGGCACTGGCGGAATTGGAGAGTGATGGCCTGATGAAGTTGCTGTTCCGCAAGGACACCGGCGAAGTGCTCGGGGCCCACATTTATGGCCTCCATGCCGCCGATCTGATCCAGGAGGTGGCCAACGCCGTGGCCCGACGCCAGAGCGTGCAGCAGCTGGCCAATGAGGTGCACACCCATCCAACCCTCAGCGAGGTGGTGGAAGTGGCCTACAAGCAGGCCGCCATGGCTATTGCAGCTGTGAGGTCCTGAGATGGAGATCCGTCGCCGGCCACCCAACCCCTCGGTGAAAGTGGTCCATCTTGAATTCGGCATTCCTCACCCGGAGGAGAAGCCGCGCCACATCCTCGAGGAGATCGTCTGGGCCAAGGATCGGGAGGTGGCCAGCGCCCGCGAACGGGTGCCGCTGCAGAAGTTGCAGAGCCAGGTGGCCGAGCTGCCGGCACCGCGCGATTTCGTTGCAGCCCTGAAGGCCAGCTGCCGCAAGCCGGCGGTGATCGCCGAGGTGAAGAAGGCCAGCCCCAGCAAGGGGGTGATTCGCGAGGACTTCGATCCGGTGGCGATCGCCAAGGGCTACGCGGCCGGCGGCGCCAGCTGTCTGTCGGTGCTCACCGATCGTCAGTTCTTTCAGGGCGGCTTCGAGGTGCTGGTGGAGGTGCGCCAGGCGGTGGAGCTGCCCTTGCTTTGCAAGGACTTCATCCTCTCCCCGTATCAGCTCTATCAGGCCCGGGCCGCCGGCGCCGATGCGGCCCTGCTGATCGCGGCGATCCTCACCGATGTGGATCTGGCCTACCTGCTCAAGGTGGCCCGCAGCCTGGCTTTGGCTGTCCTGGTGGAGGTGCACGATGAAACCGAGCTGGAGCGGGTGCTGGCCCTGGATGGGGTGCACCTGATCGGCATCAACAATCGCGATCTGAGCAGCTTCGAGGTCGATCTGGCCACCACCGAGCGCCTGATGGGCCGCTACGGCGAGCAGATCCGCGCCAAAGGCTGCCTATTGGTGAGCGAATCGGGCCTGTTCAACCGCGACGATCTCGATCGCGTGCTGACAGCCGGAGCCGATGCGGTGCTGGTGGGTGAAGCGCTGATGCGCCAGGACGACGTGACCGCAGCAATTGAAACGTTGATTCAGGGATGAGGGCAGGGGGCCTGGGGCGGTGGTCGCCGTCAACTCCCTTGGGGGCTGATCTGCCACCACCACCACAGCCCAGCCTGGTTTTAGGCGTAGCGGCGTCAGAACAGAAGCAACGCTGAACGCCCACCCCCACCGCACGACTGGCTCGCCGCTGCCGAACCTTCCTCTTCCTCCCGCAAAGTTTCGTTGGTCTGTCTCCGGCACGCCTGCTCCAGAGGGCAAGCCCGACACAGCCACGGCAGGCAATCAAGACCGGGCCGATTGCCCCCACCGAAAAAGCCCTGCTGCGGCAAGCGCAACAGGGCCCTGGCGGTACAGGGGGTGACGCCGCCAACCCCTGCGCTGCGTACAGAGTTCTTCAGACTTTGCGGCTGTAGAACTCCACCACCAGCAGTTCGTTGATTTCGAGCGCGACCCATTCGCGCTCGATCTTGCCCGTGACCTTGGCGGTCATCTTGGCTTTGTCGAACTCCAGGTGGGGCGGCACGTTGGCCAGACCCGGGAAGGCCATGTTGGCTTCGGCGAGCAGCTTGCTGGCCTTGCGCTCGCGGATCGCCACCACATCACCGGCCTTGCACTGGAAGGAGGGGATGTCGACCACCCGGCCGTTGACAACGACGTGGCCGTGGTTGACCAGCTGACGGGCGCCGGGAACCGTGGGTCCGAAGCCCAGACGGAAACAGACGTTATCGAGCCGGTTTTCGAGAAGCTTGAGCAGGTTGGTTCCGGTAGAACCCTCCTGGGCACGGGCTTTCTTGACGTAGCGGACGAGCTGACGTTCGGAAATGCCGTAGTTGAAACGCAGTTTCTGCTTTTCTTCGAGACGGATCGCGTATTCGGAGCGCTTGCGACGGGCTTGGCCGTGCTGACCGGGGGGATAAGACCGCTTGGCGGACTTACGGGTGAGACCGGGAAGGTCTCCCAAGCGCCGCGTGATCCTCAGGCGAGGGCCGCGGTAGCGAGACATAGAGAAGACTGGGGCTAGGGGATGGTCGAACGGGCAGCGACTGGGGCAAACTGGGTGACCCCGGCTGCTCCGCCGTGTCCGGCCGATTCGCGATCCTAAACGTCTGGCTGATCGCCCTCCGCCGGCGCCTGAATACGGCCCTGGCCGCCGTACTGCTGGCCCTGATCAGCGCCTATCGCCTCGCCATCTCACCGCTGCTGGGCCCGCGCTGCCGCTTCATCCCCAGCTGCAGCGCCTACGGCCTGGAAGCAATCGGCCGCCATGGCCCCTGGAAAGGCGGCTGGCTGACGCTGCGGCGGCTGGGTCGCTGCCATCCGTTCACCCCCTGCGGCTGCGATCCGGTGCCCGAATGACGCCCGCCCTGCGCCTCTACACCCGGGCAGGCTGCTGCCTCTGCGAGGGGCTGGAACAGCGGTTGCGAGCCCTGAACCCAGCCCCCATGCTGGAGCTGGTCGACATCGATGCCGACCCTGCCTTGCAAAACCGCTACGACCTGGAGGTGCCGGTGCTGGCGCTCCTAGACGCCGAGGGAGGCCTGCACCAGCTGCCCCGGGTCTCGCCGCGCCTGGCGGGGGAGCAGCTGCAGAGCTGGTTGAGCAGACACGGGGCCAGCCCTGCGGCTTAGAAAGGGCGGCATGTTCGTCCGGTTGGCATCCACCCGGCGTTGCCATGGCCAAGCTGCTCCATATGCTGCTGCATGACGCCGGCCTGGTGGTGCCGCCGGGACTGCCCAACCCGCAGCTCTCGGGCCTCAGCTGTGATTCCCGCCGAATCCAGGCTGGTGATCTGTTCCTCGGCCTGAGCGGCACCACCGTCGATGGCGGCACTTACTGGCCCCAGGTGCTGGCGGCGGGAGCGGCCGCTGCCGTGATCGGCGCGGCCGCTGCCCGCCAGGTGCCACCTGCCGCGACGGACCCGGTGCTGGTGCTGGCGGACGATCTGGCCCGCACGGCCGGCGAACTGGCAGCCGCCTTCTGGGACCAACCCAGCCGTCAGCTGGCGCTGATCGGCGTCACCGGTACCAACGGCAAGACCACCACCACCTATCTGATTGAGCATCTGGCCAGCACCGCCGGACAACCGACGGCCCTGTTCGGCACCCTGGTGAACCGCTGGCCGGGCCACAGCGTCACCGCCCAGCACACCACCGCCTTCACCGACCGGCTGCAGGGCCAGCTGGCGGCAGCGGCGGCGGCCGGCGCCCGCATCGGCGCCATGGAGGTGAGCTCCCATGCCCTTGATCAGCAGCGGGTGGCGGGCTGCCGCTTCAGCGGCGCCGTGTTCACCAACCTCACCCAAGATCACCTCGACTACCACCCGTCGATGGCGGCCTATTTCGAGGCCAAGGCGCTGCTGTTCGCGCCACCTTTTTTAGCGCCATCGCTGCTGGCCGGAGGGGCTGTGGTCAATGTCGATGATCCGTGGGGTCGGCAACTGGCCGAGCGGCTGCTCGCCGCCGGCAGCCCCTGCTGGCGCAGTTCGCTGCTGGATCCGGCCACCGAGCTGCGCGTCGACGACCTGACGCTGGCGGCCAGCGGCATGGCCGGCACCCTGATCACTCCCGTGGGCAGTGGACCCTTCCGCTCGCCGCTGGTGGGCCGCTTCAATCTGATGAACCTGCTGCAGGCCGTGGGGGTGCTGGCCCAGCAGGGGCTGCCGCTGCAGCCGCTGCTGGCGGCCCTGGCCAGCTTCGGCGGTGTGCCGGGCCGCATGGAAAGGGTGCTGGCAGCCCCGGCGCCGAACGCTGTCGACGCTCCGGCCGTGTTGGTGGATTACGCCCACACCCCCGATGGCCTGGAAAATGCGCTGGCGGCCTGCCGGCCGTTCACGACGGGCCGGCTGATCTGCGTGTTCGGCTGTGGCGGTGATCGCGATCGCAGCAAGCGCCCGCTGATGGGGGCGATCGCCGCCCGGCTGGCCGATGTGGTGGTGGTGACCTCCGACAACCCGCGCACGGAAGATCCCGGACGCATTCTTGAGGATGTGGTGGCCGGCATTCCGGCCGAATCAGGAGCGCGGGTGGAGCCCGATCGGGCGGTGGCGATTGCCATGGCGATTGCCGCAGCCGGCCCCGACGACCTGGTGCTGATCGCCGGCAAAGGCCACGAGGACTACCAGATCCTCGGCACCGAGAAGGTGCATTTCGACGATCGGGAAGAGGCCCGCCGCTGCCTGGCCCGCCGTTGAAGCGGAAGTGCCTGATCGCTGAGAGCCAGCGAGGTGGCGGTTGCTGTCGCGTTTGTCACAGATTGGCGATCATCCCAGACAGGCCCAGGGGTGCTGGCTAGGTTCCGGGAGTTGTTGCTCGTGGTTTTTCATGGCGCAGGGTGCTCCCTTGCCGAAGATTTTTCTGGCCGAATTGTTCGGCACCTTCTGGCTTGTGCTCGGTGGCTGCGGCAGTGCCGTGCTGGCTGCCGTCTTCCCCTATGACAACCCCGCCGCCAACCCCCTGGGCCTGGGATTCCTGGGCGTGGCGCTGGCCTTCGGTCTGACGCTGCTGACGATGGCCTATGCCATCGGCCATATCTCCGGTTGCCATATCAATCCGGCCGTGAGTTTCGGCCTCTGGGCCGGTGGCCGCTTCCCCGGCTCACGCCTGCTGCCCTACATCATTGCCCAGGTGATCGGTGCGGTGCTCGCCGGTGGCGTGATCAAGCTGATCGCCAATGGCCGGCCCGGCTTTGAGCTAGTGGGCAGCAACCCATTGGCGACCAATGGCTTCGGCGCCCACTCCCCCGGCGGCTACGGACTCGGCGCGGCGCTGCTGATCGAGATCCTCCTCACCTTCTTCTTCCTGCTGGTGATTCTCGGCGCCACCGACAAGCTGGCCCCCTCGGGCTTCGCCGGCGTGCCGATCGGCCTGTCGCTGGTGCTGATTCACCTGATCAGCATCCCCGTCACCAACACCTCCGTGAACCCCGCCCGCAGCACCGGCGTGGCGTTCTGGGTGGGCGGCGAGGCCATGGGTCAGCTGTGGCTGTTCTGGCTGGCGCCGATCATCGGCGCCCTGCTGGCCGGCTGGGTGTACCGCAATCTCCTCACCCACGAAACCGTAGTGAACGGCGAGAACCCCGCTGAACCGATCTGAGCGTTCGGTGGATCATCCAGGGAGCGCTGGTTGCCAAGTTCCCTGCTCACGGGCCCGCAAGGGCCCTTTTTGGTGGGGGAAGCTACACGCTGCGGCCTGGACAGATCGGCGCGCCGCACCCTTGCGGACCTGCTGGGCGCTCTGATCGAGGAACTCACCCGCCAGGGGCCAACGCCACCAACAGCAGGAATCGCCCACTGCCGCCAGCTCACGCCGACGGCAAGGCCCGCTGCAGGGCGGCCAGCAGCTGGTCCACCTCAGCTGCCGTGGTGGTGAGATGGGTGCAGACCCGCAGGCAGATCGGATCGGCGAGGCTACGCAGCCAGATGGATTGGGAGCCAAGCTGCCGCACCCATTCAGCAGCCGTAGCGGCAGCCATCGTGCCTTGAGCCTCGCTCCCCAGCACAAAGCTCACCAGGCCGGCCGGCGGTGGTTGCTTCAGCAGGGTCTGGGCCCCGTCGATCTGCTGCAGGCCCTGCCAGAGCTGCAGGCTGCGTGCACGAATGCGCAGCAGGCGGGACAGGGCATCACCTTCGGCCTCGAGCAATTGCAGGGAGGTGTCCAGACCAGCGAACAGGGGCAGACAGGAGGTGGCCACCTCAAAGCGACGGGCGTCGCGGTGGAAGGCGCTGCCGGAGTCGGTTTCATTGCTGAGGCTGCGCCAGCCGATC
>CAMBZX010000118.1 GCA_945872185.1 Synechococcus sp. UW140
CGCGATCGCCCCGATCTCCTGGCCGCCTGCCTGACCAGCGTGGAGGCCAGCCGCGGGCCGGTGCGGCTGGAGTGGCTGCTGGTGGACAACGGTTCGCGGCTGGAGGCCACCGCGGCGCTGTTGCGCCACTGGCAGCAGCGGCCGGGCACCTGCTGCCGCCGCCTGGAGCGGGACGAACCGTTCCACTGGAGCCGGCTCAACAACCGGGCCGCCGCCGTGGCCAGGGGCAGCCTGCTGCTGTTCCTTAACAACGACGTGGAAGTGCCGCCGGCGCTGGTGGCGGCAGGCGACGGCGGTTGGCTCAAAGCGATGGCGAGCCAGGCACGGCGCCCCGCGATCGGCTGCGTGGGGGCCAGGCTGCTCTATCCGCCCGGCAGCCCGGCCTCGGGTCGGATCCAGCACGCCGGCCTGCTGCCGGGTCTGGGGGCGGGCTGCGAACACCCCTACCGCGGCCTGCCGGCCGCCACGGCGGTGCACCGCGGCCGCGCCGGCTGGCTCAGCGGCTGGCCGGCCGTCACCGGGGCCTGCCTGTTGGTGCGAAGGCCGTTGTTCGAGGCGGTGGGAGGGTTTGAACCGGCACTGCCGGTGGAGGGCAACGACGTGGACTTCTGCCTGCGGCTGGGAGCCCTGGGCCATCGCCATGTGGTGGTACCGGAGGCCACCCTCTGGCACGCCGAGGCCGCCAGCCGCGATCCGGTGGCCAGCAGCACCTGGGCGCCGGCGATGGAGCTGCTGCGCCAGCGCTGGCCGGCGGCGATGGCGGGTATTGGCCCCTGGTGGCCGGCCGGCAGCGCCAACGATAGCCCCGATGGCCGGCCGCAGGAACTGGGCGGGCTGGGCATCCCCTGAGCGTTCAGCCGCTCCCATCCGGCGCGATCCGATCCAGAAAGCGGGAAAACTGCTCCACCGAAAGCGCCAGTTCGTCGATCGCCCTGAGGCGCTCCTGCGGGCCCAGCTCAGAACGGTCGGGCCAGAGATGCCTGGCGGCGGCGCGGCGCTCTTCCAGGCGGGCCCGATTTTCCACCCCAGCCAGGGCCCGGCGGAATAGGCCCTGGCTGGGTCCGCCGGGATCCTGGACCTCGGCCAGGTGCAAGGCCCGCTGCAAGGCCTCGCGGCCGGCCGCTGTCTGGTCGATCTCCAGCTGCAGCTGGCCCAGCTCAAACCAGCACCAGGGGAAACCGGGTGCCAGGGCAGCGCAGCGCTCTTGGGCCAGGATCGCCTCGACCCGGCGCCCCATGCGCGCCAGCACGCGGCCATGGATGTGGTGGCTGTAGGCGAAATCGTCCTGAAGCCGCAGGGCGCGGGTGATCAGCGACAGGGCCTGGCGCAGGTCGCCCAGCTCCAGGCAGGCCTTGCCACCGAGGTAAGCAGCCTGGGCCTCAAGCCGGGAGCCGCGGGGCAGATGAGGCAGCTGCTCCAGGGCCAGGCGGCGCAGCTCGCTCCAGTCGGCCTCACGATCCAGCAGGGCACCGAGGGTGCGGAACAGGGATTCATCCCCCGGGAGGGCCCGCAGGCCTTCAAAGAGCGTCTGCTTCTGAAGCACCGGCGGCGGGGAAACAGGCGATCATTCTGGAACCCATCCGCCCCAGCCATCCCACCAGGTGACCCGATCGGCCCCACCGCTGCCAGACCCCCAGGCTGGCACCCTGTTGGAACCGCTGTCGCGGGGCCTCTGGCTTTACGGGTTGCCCGGCAGCGGCCTGGGGCTGCGCCGCTCGGCCGGGGCCCCGCCCCTAGAGGAGCTGGCGACCGAACGGGCCGGACTGGCGGTGTGGCAGGCCTGGATCTTCTATGGCCCACCGGACGCGGCCCTGGCGGAGCTGGCGGGGGGCAGCGACGGCGCCACAGCGGAGGAGGAGCTGCTGGACCAGTGGCAGCGAGAGATGGCTCTGGCGGTGGCGCTCAAACGCCAGGATCGAGAGCGGCTGCAACTGGTGAACCTGGGCCTCAGCAACCCGGAGCTGGAGGCGCTGCTGCGGCGCGACCTGCCAGAACTGGAACTGGAAGCCCGGCGGCGGCGCTCCTCCAGCCTGGAGGCCCTGCCCGCCGAGGTGCTCACCCTCAGCACCCGGGCCCTGTTGCAGAGCCGCCCGGAGCTGCTCAATAGCTACCTGGATCTGGAGGGCTGGGCCGATCGCCACGGTCGGGAGAGCGACGGCAGCCAGTGGCGCCAGGCCCTGGATCCGGTGCTGCTGCTGCGCTCGCTGCGCCACTGGGACGACCACAGTGATGCCCTCGGCGCCCGCGACGAACGACTGGAGCAGCTGGTGACCGACCTGGCCCGCGACCGCGAGGAACGGGACCTGCTGGTACGCCAGGTGCAACAGCTGGAGCAGGAGCTCGACCACTGGGTGGGAGAGCATGAGCAACTGCAGGCGCTAGCCGCCAAAGTGAATCACGTCATGCAGCGAGCTCAGCACCTGCTGGCTCAGCAGGCCTGAGAAGTAACTCCCCAGGCTGTCAATTCACTTACAGAGCCATAAGAGTTCGTTGAAAAGCCCACCCCTCTGTCAAAACTGGACAGCTGCCCATTCGTTGATGCGAGGCCAACAGGAGCGCAGCGGCTCCTTGTTCTCCTACGTCTCGATCGAATACGTCTCGATCGAGGAGCGGATCCCGGCCAGCCATCCGCTCCGGCGGATATGGAAGTTGGCGGATCAAGCTCTTGATCGCCGCAATCCCACCTTCTGCAGGCTGGCGATCTGCAGCGCGCTGGATGCGTTGCTGCCAGCTGGCGCGCCCCACAGCCAACTGATCGCCCGGGTGAGCGACCGCCCCGGCCACGACCAGCGCTATGCCATCGATCCCACCCGGATCAGCACGTAGCTGAGCTGGCAGCCGCGCCAAGGCTGTGAGGAGGGGCTGGGCCGCGACGGGGGCCTGGTACCTCGAGCAGCACACCTGGTGCCAGCGGGGCGGCACCAGGTGTGGTCGGCTGGGAGTGCTGACCACCGCCTGAACACGGCGACACCTCCTATGCGTGTCCGTACAGGATTACGGACACTGCGGTGATGGGTGACACCCGCTTTGAGGTGCGTCTTAAGCAAAAGCTTGTCGATGATTTTGTTCAGGTGGCGCGATCTGCTGGCTTAAGCCGCGCAGAAGTATTTCGCCGGGCTCAGTAGACGCTGCTTCTATGACCGATTTCAACCACGAGGACGATCAGCTCATGATCGCGGATCTTGCAGATCAGGCGAAGATCTCCGATGCGATAGCGCCAGAAACCCGACAAATGGGCAGTCAGTCCTTTGCCATGGTCCCGTGGGCTCGAGCAGCTGTCGAGCAAACGCATCCAGGAAGGTAACCACCTTCTGCCTGGATGGACGATCGAGCTTTTGCAAGGACTTGGCCGCCTGAGGCGTGAATTCAATCCGCCAGTTCAAGGCCCTGTTTCAGCGTTTCATAGGGGATCGCAGTATCGCCACTGGCCTGAAAGGCCTCCCAGGCGGCCTCTCCCAGGTAAGCGTCCTCCAGGTCGTCGAGGTGCTCTTCAATCAGATGACGCAGGTAATAGGCCTTGCTCCGGCCGGTGCGACTGGCAAGACGATCCAGTCGCGCTTCTACGTCTGGGTTCAGACGAATAGTGGTGGGCATGGGCAACCGCCTGGATGTATTCTTCGTAGTCGGCAGGCTCGCCTCAGCGTCGACCTCGCCGCCTGGCAGGCCGCTCACGGCTGAGTTGAGCGCACCCCAACCATGGCGAGCACAGCCAAGATGAGCAGTGCCTGGGGGGTGATCACGGTGCTCTGGGGATGGACGTGAGGACACCACGATCATGCAGTTGCCGCCCCTCCACCGCCAGGCCCACACTCGAGGCAGCCCCTCGCGCCAGCCCCGCCGATGACCATCCTGGTGACAGGCGGCGCGGGCTATGGCCTCCGGCCGACTGCGTCAACATCGACAGCCACACCTGCCTGGTGCTGCTGGAGGCCGGGCACGCCCTCCTTCGACCCACTCAGCCGCTCTACGGCGACGGCCAGAACGTGCGCGACTGGCTCTATGGGGAAGACCATGTGGATCGCCCTGGTCACGACCGGCGTTACGCGATTGATCCAACCCGGATCAGCAGCGAGCTGGGCTGGCAGCCGCGCCACAGCTTTGAGGAGGGTCTGGCAGCCACCGGTGCGCTGGTATCTGGAGCAGCAGGAGTGGTGCCAGCAGGTGCGCGATCGGGCCGGCTATGGCGGCGACCGGCTGGGAGTGCTGGCGGGGGCTGGGGCGAACTGATCCCGGCATACGCCCCTATCGTTGTTTGATGAACGCTGGAGAGGGATGACACGCCATTTCAACGTGCTCGTGGAGCGCGACAGCGAAGGTTTTTTTGTGGCGACGGTGCCGGCGTTGCCTGGCTGCCACACCCAGGCACAATCCCTTGATCAGCTGATGGCGCGCATTCAGGAGGCCATTGCGCTCTATCTCGAGGTCGAGGGTGATTCAGCCAGCGAGCTGGACTTCGTGGGTGTTCAACGGGTGGCTGTTGAGGCGTGAGCCGCTATCAAGCGGTCACGGGCAGACAGCTGCTGGTGGCGCTTCAGCGGATGGGATTTGCACTCATTCGTGTGCGAGGGAGCCATCATTTCCTGCGCCACAACGATGGCAGGAAAACTGTTATTCCTGTTCACTCCGGCGAAATGATTGGCCCTGGGTTGCTCAGCAGCGTCTTGCGCCAGGTTCAGGTCACCCGAGACGAGCTCTTTGTGCAACTCTGAAGCACTCATGCAGCATCTGGAATGGCTCTTTAGACACGCATGGCCAACCATCAAGCGCACCCCCCGCAATCTGCAGCGCGTGACCGCAGGTGGTGGAGGGCGAAATCCGCAACCCGGCCGATCTGGATCGGGCGTTTGCGGTAGGTGGTGATCGTGGAGGCGTGACAACAGACGGGTGGGGCTTCCCCCTGAGCCGGCAGAGGAACCAGCCCGAACGGGAAATCGAGGCGCTGCCACCCCAGGGCTCGTAGCGCCACTGGTGCCCGCATGAACTGCAGCCGGCCTTCCGCTTCCACCACATCTCCACCGACGAGGTATGCGGCTGCGGCTGTACGCCTGCGTGGCCAACAGCGGCAGCGGCAAGGGGATGACAGCAGCCGCTGGGGTATGGAGATCCGCTATGCGGTGCAGCCCAGCCCCTGAAGAAGAGTGGCTATGGCCAACTGGAACCCGAGCCCCAGGGCTAGCTGGTTCGCTGCACGGCTGGCGCGATCTTTGATGTGGCGGTGGATCTACGCCGCATCTCAGCCACCTTTGGCCAGTGGGTGGGTGCGGAGCTGAGCGCCGAGAACCAGCAGCAGCTGTGGGTGCCGGTTGGCTTTGCCCACGGCTTCCTCACTCTCAGCGAGACAGCCGAGGTGCTCTACAAGGCAAGCGGCTTCTGGAGCAAAACCTGCGAGCGGTCCCTGCGCTGGAACGATCCCCAACTGGCGATTGCCTGGCCGCTCGATCGTCTGAACGGCGACGCACCACTGTTGGCGGACAAGGATGTCGCCGTCCCCAGCTTTACCGAGGCTGTTGTCGCCGGGGAGGTGTTTGCGTGAGACGGAGGACTCAAGGCCGCGGGATTCCCAGATCGGAACAGATCTTGCGCACGAGAAGCTCCTTGATTTCAGTGTGGCTGGGGATGGCACTGCGCCGGCTGAGCTCGGGCTGGTGCCAACAAGAGTGGTTGCCGCCTTCTCGCAAGAGGGTGCAGCCGTGCTTTGTGAGAGGGCGGATCAGATCCCTGCATTTCACAGGGCGAGCGCCAGCTCCTCGTAGGAGCTGCCGGCAGCAGCACGGCCTTCAGCGCAACCACCAGCCGTTCACGGGTTCGTTCCTGGGCATTCACACCCGGCACCTCTTCCACCCAGCCGATCCACCAGTCGCCGTCCTGCTTCACAACAGCGGTGTAAGTGCTCACGCCCACAGCCTTGCTTGGATTAAAAGCTTCCAACACACCCTAGTCAGCGCTTGACAACACCAATCTTGATAGTACTGAAGTATTTGCCACCTTGGGAGGTGGTCGCGTGAAGGTGCTGCTCACCGGCGCCGCCGGCCAACTGGGCCATGCTCTGCGCCAACAGCTGCCGGCGGGAGTGGAGCTGATCGCCACCAGCCGCAGCGGTGATCCCGCCACGCCTGCTGCCCCTCGATCTGGCCGATGCCGACGCCTGCCGCGCTGCAGTTCTTGAGCACCGACCCGACTGGGTGCTCAATGGCGGCGCCTACACCGCCGTGGACAAGGCCGAGAGCGAACCGGAGCTGGCCCTGGCCGTGAATGGCGGTGCGCCGCGGGCCTTTGCCGAGGCCCTGCTTGAGGCCGGCGGCCGCCTGCTGCAGGTGAGCACCGTTTTTGTGTTCAACGGCCAGCAGGGCAGCCCCTACCGGCCCGAGCAGGCCCGCGATCCCCTGGGCGCTTATCGCCGCACCAAGGCCGCCGGCGAGGAAGCGGTGGGAGAGGTGCTGGCCGCCAGCGGCCGGGGCATGATCCTGCGCACCAGCTGGGTGATGGGTCCGGTGGGCAACAACTTTGCCCTCACCATGCTGCGGCTGCACCGCGAGCGCGGCGCCAGCGGCCAGGCCCTTGGTGTGGTGGACGACCAGGTGGGCTCCACCACCAACACCGGCACCCTGGCGGCCGCCTGCTGGCGAGTGATTGCAGCGATGGATACGCATGATGGGTTGCCGGCAGTGCTGCACTGGAGTGAGGCGGGAGCGGCGAGTTGGTACGACGTGGCGATGGCGGTGGGCGAGCTGGGGGTGGAGCTGGGGCTGCTGGAGCGGATGGCGGCGGTGAAGCCCATCACCACGGCCGACTACCCCACCCCGGCCCAGGGGCCCAGCTATTCGCTGCTGGATTGCACAGGCAGCCGCAAGGATCTGGATCTACCGCCCACCCACTGGCGCCAGGCGCTGCGACAACTGCTGGAGGCCGTGGCATGAGCTCAACCCTTGGATCAGGCCAGCGACTGGCGAAAGAGCTCAGCCACCTGAGGGCTGCTGAGCAGGCTCAGCAGTTGTTGGAGTTCGCGGCGGT
This sequence comes from Synechococcus sp. UW140, assembly GCA_945872185.1. Classification (GTDB taxonomy): domain Bacteria; phylum Cyanobacteriota; class Cyanobacteriia; order PCC-6307; family Cyanobiaceae; genus Cyanobium. The sequence continues at coordinate 7,012 of CAMBZX010000118.1, forward strand.
TGTCTGGGGAGGGGTCGAGCTGGAAGGCAATCCGGCTTTGATCAAGTCCATTTCGGAAAGCATCCAGTCGAGCAACGCGATTTCTTTCTCGATCTGCTTTCTTTCGTTCTTCAGCTGCTCGGTTTCGTTCCTCAGCTGCTCTTGCTCGATCTTCAGCTGCTCGATCTGCATCTCGACGACGGGATCGCGCCGCCAGTTGAGCATCCACAACAACGAGCGGAAGGGGAGAGAGCGATGAGCCAGATGCCCCATTGCTGGGGGAGCGGGAGCTGGCGATGGGGGAGGGAGACGTGGTCATCTGACGCAAACAGAGCAATCAGACCAACAACACTGCAGGCAGATAGGTGAAAAACCAGGCTTCCAGCAGGGCTTTGCCGTCGAACCCCAACCGCCACCAGGGCGGCGGCGCATCCAGGTTTCCAGAGATCACATCCCCCCTAAGCCAGCGGTATCGGCTTGTTCAGCGCCCACAAGGATTGATCGAACGGAATCCAGCGATCTGTTCGGGACAACCTGTGTTTCGTGGCACGCGCATCCCTGTGGCCGTGGTGGTAGAGCAGTTGCGTGCTGGTGTCTCCCGCGATGAGCTGGAGCAGGACTTCCCCCAGCTGAGCCGTTCTGCCCTGGACGACGCCGAAATCCAGGCGCGTTTACCGCAGCCACCTGGACGCCCACGCAAGGCACTTCGTGTCCAGCGCGGCTGAGAACCACCGGCCATCGCATCCAGTGGCCTTCGGCTGCCGAAACATCGCAACCGTTAGGTCGATTCATGCTGCAGCAACCGCCGGACAGCGATACCGAGTGGTTGTAGATCGTTCTCAACCGTTCGCCAGACCCGGTTGAGATTGACCTTGAGGTAGTCGTGAATCAGCACATCGCGCATTCCTGCGATCTGCCGCCAGGGGATGGAAGGATTGGCAACCCTCAGATCTTCGCTGAGATTCTTGGTGGCCTAACCGATGACTTCCAGATTGCGGATGACACCGTCCTGAATCAAGCGCGACGCATGAAATGCACCTTCCCCGGGTTCGGTGTACTCGGCGATGCGCTCAAGGCAATCGCGAATGCTTTCAAGGTAGAGGCGGTCCTTGCTCAAAGCCCCACAGCATGCTGCAGAACTTCAGCGCGAATCAGCGGGTGGAGCGAATCGGGCTCTGCCACATCAACCGGACAGCCTAATAATTGCTCCAGCTCCTGACTGATGCCCTCCAGTGCCAGCAATGACTGGTTGGCCGGTAAATCGACCAGCAGATCCAGGTCGCTGTCTCGGTGCTCCTGGTTGAGGGCCACCGAGCCAAACACCCGCAGATTGGAGGCCCCATACCGCTGGGCAACCTCCAAAACGGCAGGGCGAAGCCGCTCAAGTCGCTCGCGGATGCTTGGCGTATCGGTGCTGGCGGTGGTCATTCGTCCATTCTGCTCT
>CAMBZX010000119.1 GCA_945872185.1 Synechococcus sp. UW140
TCGTGGACGACATCCTGACCACCGGTGCCACTGCCCTCAACGGCGCCCTCTGCCTGAAGGCGGCGGGCTGGCCGGTGCTGGGCATGGTCTGCCTGGCCCGCACACCGTCGAACCCCGGCCCCAAGGCCCCAAGGGGGTCGTGATCTAAGATCTTCGGGTCGCCTCGGCCCTTGCCTGGGCGGCAAGCCGGGATAGCTCAGTTGGTAGAGCAGGCGATTGAAAATCGCCGTGTCCCCAGTTCAAATCTGGGTCCTGGCATCACGACGCGCGGCATTGATCCCATGCAACAGCCGCAAGCCTTCACCGATCGCATCTTCAACAACGCCGACAGCTTTGCCCAGGCCTTCGATGAAGCCTGGCAGGAGCATGCACGCCGCGAGCCGGGCCATGGGCTCAGTTCCGCCGACAAGCTTGAACTGATCCTCACCTGCGTGGCCGACCATCCCTTTTGCCTGGATGACCCCGGCCAGGCCCGCCAGGTGGCGGAGTTCCGCCTGCGACTTCTCGGTCTCTGAGTTCTGGTCATGAGCAGCTCCCTCACCCGCCTGGTCCGGATGTTGAGCGCCGGCTTCAGCAACCAGACCCAAGCCTTTGAAAATCCACCCCTCTACGCCCACATCCTGGTGAAGTTCCGGCCCCTGCCGCAGCTGCCACCGGGATCGCTGCTGCTGGAGCAGTCGTACGCGATCAACCCGGCGGCGCCTTACCGCATCAGAGTGCTGCGGGCCGAACGGCGAAACGGTGGCCTGATCATCCACAACCAGGCCCTGCACGGCGACGAGCGCTTCTGGGGTGCCGTCGACGATGCCGCCAAGCGGGACGCCATCCGCTCCAATGACCTGCGCCCCCTGGAGGGCTGCACCTATGTGGTGCGCGAACAGGGCGACGGCTTCATCGGCGAAGTGGAGCCCGGCTGCCGCTGCCTAGTTGAGCGCAAGGGGGCCACGGCCTACCTGGTCAGTAGCTTCGAGCTCAATTCCCGCGGCATGCGCACGATCGATCGCGGCCACGACCCCCAGACCCATGAACGGCTCTGGGGGTCCCTGGCTGGCCCCTTTGAGTTCGAGCGCACCGACGACTACAGCCAGGAGATCCCGGCCCCCTGGCTCGACACCCTTGAAGAGTCCGCAAGCTGACCCGGGCTCTGGGTCGGCCGGTGCATGGCAGCCAGGAGCGGATTGCCCTCTCGATCCTGATCGCCCAGCAGGGCCTCGGCGGCCTGATCGACCATCTGCTCAATGCGGACAAATATCTCGAAAACTTCGGCTACGACACCGTGCCTTACCAGCGCTCCAGGGTGCTGGCCGGCCAGACCCAGGGAGCGCGGCCCTTCAACCAGCAGGCCCCGCGCTACGACAGCTACTGGCGAGAGGCGATGGCTCGTCGGGCCCCGGCCGGTCGCGGTACGGGCTGGACGCCCAGCGGCGGCTTCTCGATGCCCAGGCCCGCCTGGCTCGCCGATGCCCCCTCACCCCTGGCCCTGCCAGATCTGGCGGGGACTGGAGACCACCGGCGGCTTCGTGCTCACCGGCATGGTGACCTACACCGTCGCCACCATGCTGAGCACGGCCGGCTCCTAGGCGGTCAGTTCGTCCATGAAGGGTTGCTCGCCCTCGTCGAGGAAGGGCTCCTCCTCCAAGGGGAGGTCCTCCTCCATGGGTCGAGGTGCTGACATCTGGCGAGCCTCCACCAGTGCTTGGGCATGGGGGCTCGCCAGGCGTAGAGGCAAGCGCTGGCGGCCCTCACTGACACGCTCACCCGATGCCAACAGACCCTCGATGCGGGCCAGACGCTCCTCGGTGTCGAGCAGGCGCAGCTCCATCTCTTCGGCCACCAAGGGATCCACCGCGGCCGCCTCCTGCTCGTGCAATCGCTGCTCCTGAGCCGCCAGCCGTTCTTCGAGATCCAGCAGGCGATAAGCCAGGCTTTCAGCCACCTCCGAAAGCGCCTGCAGCTGGTCAGCCAGGCGATTGGAGCAGGTAGGAGGCTGGGGCTGAGACGTCATGGCAAGACGGCGCCAGGGTTCTGGCGGGATGGTATCGGCACAGCCCGCCGACGACTAGGGGCAGTAGGCCGCGCGGACAAGGCATTGCAATGATTGTGGAAGCGTTGTCCTGAGGTCAAGGCAGCCCCATAGGATCCGGCAATCAGCCTCAGGTTGAGACTTCGCGATGCTGCATCGCCTTCTCTCTAACGCCATCTCCCCAGGCCCACGGCCGTGACATTCGCCAACGCTGCCTATCTGGGCATCGAGCGTTTCGCCAGCGACCGCAACAATGAAAACTAATCCAACGCCACCGAAAACGACAAGGCAGCCCTGATCCATGCGGTCTAAAAGCAAGTGCTCGCCAACCGGTACATCATGGTCAGCGAGCGGCTGGAAGGTCCGGAGTCGCTGTGCAAGCGCGGCTATGAGAGCGTTCGGGCCCCGGGTTGAGGTCAGCGGCTTCAACAACGACCGTCTGCGCAAACGCAGCAACCAGGGACTGTTCGTGCTCTTCAACAAATTGCTGGAGGTGCAGCAGCGGGTGCAGCGCCAGGGAGGCCGCATCGCCAGCCTCACCCCCATCAACTGAGCGGCTTCGCCGCTCTCCCACTCCCCACAAACGGCATCAACCCCATGAAGGTCTCTGCAGGCTCCCGAGGCACCAGCTTCAGCAACAGCCGCCAGGTCACCATCCGTGTCACCGGGATGGCCAACAATGACTTCATGCGCAGCTCTGACTGCGTCATGCAGGTTCCCTACACCCGCATGAACGAGACCATGCGGCTGGTCCAACGCACCGGCGGCAAGATCACCGAAGTGGCCGTGAGCGGTGGCGACATCCCGGCAGCTACCGCTGCCCCCAAGAAATCCAAAGACAAGTCCAAGGGCTGAAGTCAGGCTCCGCCCTTGCCATGGCGGTTCCAAACCCTTCTCCTCCGGGGCCCTGCATGGGCCCCTTTTCAATGGCAAAAGCGCCGCTGCGGTAGCGGCCAGACAGGCTGCAATCACTGGACTGAGCAAGGGCAATGACCGTTTGTTACGCCAGCCACAACTAGCGGCCGCAGGGATCAACAATGGTTCGGTCAGACGGGATACAACAACGAGTCCCGACCTGCGTTTTGCGAACATCCCCCCCGCTTCACCAACGCCCGGGTCAAGGTCACGTCCTCCCGCTTGATTCCAAGGCTCCCATTGCAGACAGGCGCAAGCCCGTCACTCCGGTCGCCTCACCCCTTACCCACCCTCCCGACTCCGGTCGAGAACAGGAGCTACCTCAATGTTCGACGCCTTCACCAAAGTCGTTGCGCAGGCTGATGCCCGCGGCGAATTCATCAGTTCTGGCCAGATCGATGCTCTGGCATCGATGGTGGCTGAGAGCAACAAGCGCCTAGACACTGTCAATCGGATCACCTCGAGTGCATCCGCCATTGTCACAAATGCTGCTCGCACTTTGTTCAAGCAGCAACCTGCCTTGACCTCCCCAGGCGGGAACGCCTACACCAGTCGCCGCATGGCTGCCTGCCTGCGCGATATGGAAATCATCCTTCGCTATATCACGTACGCGATCTTTGCAGGCGACGCTTCCGTGCTTGAAGACCGTTGCCTTAATGGCTTGCGTGAAACATATCTCGCTCTCGGCGTACCTGGCGCTTCCGTCGCAGTAGGAGTGCGTAGCATGAAAGATGCTGCAATTTCGATCGCCAACGATCGCAACGGCATCACGTCCGGCGATTGCTCCGCCCTGATGTCCGAAGTCGGCACCTACTTCGATCGCGCAGCTGCTGCTGTCGCCTGATCAGTCCGCTGATTCGGTTCACCTTCGTCCCCTCCATCTCACAATGAAGACTCCCCTCACCGAGGCGGTTGCCGCCGCTGATTCCCAGGGCCGCTTCCTATCCCAAACAGAGTATAACGCCGCCTTTGGCCGCTTCGAGCGCGCCAAGAATGCCCTCGAAGCCGCCAAGGCTCTCAACGCCAAAGCTGATGCGCTGGTCAACGGTGCTGCTCAGGCCGTCTACAGCAAGTTCCCCTACACCATCCAGATGCAGGGCAACAACTACGCTGCCGATCAGCGTGGGAAAGACAAGTGCGCCCGTGACATCGGATACTACCTGCGCATGGTCACCTACTGCCTCGTCGCTGGTGGCACCGGCCCCATGGATGAGTATCTGATCGCCGGTCTCGACGAGATCAACCGCGCATTTGAACTCTCACCCTCTTGGTACGTTGAGGCCCTCAACTACATCAAGGCCAACCACGGTATTTCGGGAGACCCCGGCAACATCGCCAATAACTACATCGATTACGCTATCAACACTCTCATCTGATCCCAGACCAGCCGTTTTATTAGCGGCATCGATCTTTCCATGAGCCCCTTTCGGGGCTCTTTTTTTTGGTGCCTGTCGCTGTTTGACAGACCATTCCCTCAAGCAAGGCTGGGCCAAGCACTGGATCGGGCCAGCAAAGAAAACACCAGCTCACGAATCTGGGCCCGCTGAAGGGCTGCCCAGCTGCGTCCGTGTGGCTGCACCCAGACTCCCGAGCCTTCGAGACGCAGCCAAATTAAGGAGACTGTCGGCTGAACAGATCAACAGAGGTGAAGCTTAGTGTAGATTCATCTTGTCAAATCTGATGCGGGTTAAAAACGTTGGATAATCATAGAAATTTCGTGCGCCGATGGCCCTTCCGCTTCTTGCTACACAGCTGCTTACCATGAACGCGCGGGTGAACAGCTTTCTCGTAGACGAGGGACAAGACAGCCGTGAAGTCCAGTCAGGAAGCGGCCAGCTCAGTAGCAGCGGAAACTTAGAGGGCCAAATTGAAGAGGCATACAAACAGATCTTCTTTCACGCCTTCAAAGTGGATCGTGATCCAGCGCTTGAGTCGCAGCTGCGGAACGGACAGATCACGATGCGGGATTTCGTTCGTGGTCTGCTACTGTCTCGCAAATTCCGCGACGATTTCTACCGCTGCAATAGCAACTACCGCATGGTTGAGCAGGTGGTTAACCGGGTCTTGGGACGTCCTGTACATGGCAACCGTGAGCGACTCGCCTACTCAATCGTGATCGCCCAACATGGTCTCCAAACGTTTATTGATACACTGCTAAATTCAGAAGAATACATGGACACATTTGGGTATAATACCATTCCCTATCAAAGATCACGGACTTTAGCGGGCCAAGCTTTGGGCACCATGCCCTTCAACCAGCAGGCCCCCCGCTATGACAGCGCCTGGAGGGACAAAGCCGCCATGCGAGCTCCCGCCAAGGTGGACTGGCAGTACGCCATCGGCCAAAGACCAGCCTGGCTCGCAAACGCCCCCGCACCATGGGCTCAAAAGCTCTGGCTGAATACAGTGGCAACAGGTGGTTTCGTAATCACGGGACTCGTGCTCTGGATTGCAGTTACCATGCTGAGTACTGGAGCACAATAGAATGAAACGCGCACTAATTAACTGCCTTCATCTATCGACCAACGTATTCATGGTCAATCAAGCCAATAATGGACCCAACTGATGGCCGAAGAGATTGCTCTTACGACGAGCCTTCGGAAGGTGAGCCAGATGAAAATCTTCTTCTCGCAACGAAAACCAAGATGAACGATCCACTTAGCCAGCTCAATGCTCTTATTAACTCCCATCAAGGCGAAGACGAAGTTATTCCTGACGCCAGTCAGCCCAGATTCAGGATATCTCTAAATCCACAGAACCTTGAGCTATGGAGATTAGAACATAGGCATATTGCTGGGAAGGAGGCAAATCTTCTATTGGCTTGCTTGAGTTCAACAGGACCAATTGAAGACACCTCGCTAGGCTGGGTCGTAGGAGCAGCAATTCGCCACACTTCTGTAAAAAATCAAGATGATTGCAGAACACTCTTGCATGCTCTTGGCCTAGACTCTGACTTGATAAATTCTGTACTATTGAACTGTCCAGGTATTGCCGGAAAAGTTGCCTGGGCACTTTACCTGGAACGTCATGGCCACCTTATTGCCACACCCGTACTCAATAATAAGCAAGACTCTAAAAACATCACACTTCAAGCCACCACCAGCACCGAAGACACGAAGTGGCTGAACCCAGAATGATCCCATGGACGAAAAACTAAGACAGCTAACGGCCAAAGCGCACATACTCGGCTTGATGTACGATCAATCTCTGCCGCCATCGATTCGTGCGATAATTCGGCAAGCAGATGCAGATGCTCGGCCATTAAGCGATGAAGAATTGGGCATCATCTGTGTCATCTCCACAGTCAATGCTGAAAATCTGCAGAGACTACAGTCAAAATCATCTCTAATCGTTGCCTCTGCCAAGAGTCGATTACTTCGCGAAGATCCAGGCTTAGTCCTGCCCGGTGGAGCACTATACCCTGAGGCAAGAGCGGAGGCGTGTTGGCGCGACTGTTGGCACTTTCTTAGAGTGACCATCTATGCAGTTGCGACAGGACGCCCTGCTTTCACCCATCCTCCCGGAGTAAAGGGGCTTGGCAACTTGTATCGGGAACTAGAGGTGCCAATCAGCAGCATGGCACTGGCGATAGGCTATCTAAAAAATGAGGCAGTTTCAGACTATACTAGCTATTCAAGCCCAAGTGATGCATCGCTTTTAGGAGAGGCACTGTTTCACCTTGAGCAGATGATTCAGCGTATGCTAGAACGACCAAGCTCAATCACTGAGGCTCTCTGATGATCTTGTTGGGGGGCATGATTTCTAACCACAGCATCAACAGGTCTACCTACATGTTCTGCCTACTTTCCCGCTCCAATTTGGAAAGCTTTGGATGGAAGCCCATGGCGACAAACAAAGTATCGGCAACATTATCCAAGAAAAAAGCAAAACTACAGATGTCATGACTTCAGCTTCCACCATTGCCACACTCTCCTTCTACAACACTACCCCCGAACAACAGGAACCTCCTACCAAAAGGCATACGGGCCCATTTGATGCCAGAGGAGCCGATTGGCGCAACCTCCAACTTGGCGAGACAGATCTCTCCAAGGCGCGATTGTGCCGAGTAGATCTAAGAGGTGTTGACCTTCACGGCTGCCGACTTGAAGGCACGGATCTACGCCTGGCTCGATACGATAGCTATACAATATGGCCCAACGACTTCGATTTCCGAAGCAGTGGGGCAATCGGTCCACAGGCAAGACTTAATGGGAGCTTTCTTAACAGTGCTGATCTTTCCGGCATGGATCTGGAAGGCGCTTCGCTTATGGGTGCCTATCTCAGCGGAGCTGATCTCTCTGGTGCTTGCCTACGTAGGGCGCGACTGGCTGGAGCGGATCTACGCTATGCCTTATTGAGAGGTGCATTATGTGAGGAGACTCGATTCCTGAACTGCCAACTTGACTATGTAGATTTCCGTTGTGCAGATCTCAACAATGTTGATTTAAGCAGCGCTGGCTGTGTTAGCGGGGCTGACTTTTCAGGAGCAATCTACCTAGACGCCCTGCGCGAATCTCTGCTTGGCCGCTCCTTCCAGGAACTTGACTGCTGGAACCCACTGACACGCCGAACAACGCGCGAGAGCCTTCATGGATGAAGCCAATTTTGAGTCTGTTGGGAGAATGAAATCTTCAACAACAAATCGAAAACCCCGAGTCGGCGTGCTCCTGCTAAACCTTGGCGGGCCAGAACGTATCCAGGATGTCGGACCCTTTCTATACAATCTATTCTCAGATCCGGAAATCATCCGCCTTCCAGTATCAGCGATGCAGAAGCCATTCGCCTGGCTGATCAGCAGCTTACGCAGCGGCAAGTCGCGACAAGCCTACCGCTCAATCGGTGGAGGTTCACCGTTGCGACGCATCACCGAGCAGCAGGCCCGAGAACTACAAAGCAGCCTGCGACAACATGGAGTGGATGCCACAAGCTACGTAGCCATGCGCTACTGGCATCCATTCACCGAATCTGCTGTAGCAGACATGAAGGCAGACGGAATCGATGAAGTGGTTGTTCTGCCGCTTTACCCACACTTCTCGATCAGCACCAGTGGCTCAAGCTTCCGGGAGCTGCAACGCTTGCGCAATGCTGATCCGGCATTCAGCCGCCTGCCAATCCGCTGCATTCGTAGCTGGTACGACCACACTGGCTACATCCAAGCGCTGGCCAGTTTGATCGCACGCGAAATAAAAGC
>CAMBZX010000120.1 GCA_945872185.1 Synechococcus sp. UW140
CATTCCCAGCCGCGGCGTCAGGCGCCGCCGGAAGCAGCCCTGGTTCACCCGGATTGAGCTGCCGCCACGATCACAAACTCAGCGCCTCGATCAGCTGCCGCTCGCTGTCGCATGAGCGTCTCGGGTGAGATGTGTCGGGCAGTCAGGTCAGCGGCTCAGGTCGCCGTGGCGCTGCGAATCAGCGGCCGATGCTGCGATAAGGAACCTTGGCCAGGTAGTCGATGCTGGTGTTGCCTTGGGCACCACCGACGCCGCGCAAAGCCGGCAGGCTGCGCACCCAGGGAAGGTAATCCGCTGGGAAACCGCCGCGTCGCTGCTGAGCCCGCTCCGGGAACGACTTGATGGTTCCGGTGTAGATGATCTGGGGGAAGCCCAGGATGCCCCGGTAGTAGGCGTCGTAGCGGGGGGAGGTGAGGTTGAAGGGGGTCTCGCCCGCAGCACGGGAGCCGACCACCCGGTTGCGGTGGTAAGGCACCATGTCGTAGCCGAAGGCGTCCAGATATTCCTGCGAATTCAGGATGTCGTCCACCATGCCGCGGACGCCGCGGGTCATCAGGACCGCCGACCAGGCGATCTCCTCTGATTTGCCGTGGGTGGTGCGGCCCAGCAGCTTCTCCACGAGATGGCGAGCCACCTTGTAGTTGCTGTTGAGGTTGTAGAAGCTACGGGTGAAGGTGTCCGACAGGCACAGCGAACGGATGAAATCCCGAACGGTGATCTGGCCATCGCGCAGCTGGCTTTCCAGGGTGCGGTCGCGGTCGACCTTGAAGGCGTGGAAGAAGATCTGCCGATAGGCCGACTCAATCACGAAGTTCTGGTCTTCGCGGTTGAAGGCCTTGTCGAGGGACGCAGCCTTCGGGTCCTCATCCGAGCCGACCCGCAGGGCGTTCACCCGGGAGTTCTGGGTGATGGGGGCGTACTTGAGGAGTGGAAGAGCCACGCGTGGTCCGATCATCCGACGCTGGTGATCGTAGAAGTGCGGCCCCAGCTGGCTTCCTCCAGCCTGGTCAGGGCTCACAGACCGTAACGTTGGCGAGCTGCCGGTTGACCGCCAGCAGTCCTCACCAGCCCAGTGGTGACAGGGGGCCTGCCGGCGGCATGGTGCTCTGGACGGAACTGGGGCCTGCGCAGCCGGCCAGTCGCGTCTCGACGCAGAAGGAAGCGGTGTTGGACAGTCCCTCCACCGTGCTGGTGCGCAGACGCACGTCGGGGCCGGCGAAGCTGAAGCGCTCCAGGCTGCTCATCGTTTCGTAGTCGGTGGTCAGCACCAGGGCGTTGCGCGCGTCCATGGAGAAATGGCCGGCGACCGGGGCGGTTTCCGCATACCCCCGATCGCGCAGCAGCAGCCCCTTGCGGCCCCGCTCATCGGTGGGAATCAGGCCGAAGACACTTTCGCCTTCATGGGCTTCGCCGGCCTTGTCCCACGCCATCGAACCGTTCCAGCGCACCCGGCAGCCACCCACCAGGGCGCCCGGATCCTGGCCATGGAGCTGGGCGATGGCGATCAGCCGCGGATCGCTGGCCTGCAATTCCACCACCTCAATGAAGGAGCCGCCGGCTTCGGCGCGGCGGTGCAGCAGATGATGGCTGCTGCGCTGGGAACGCCAGTGGCCGCAGCTGTGCTGGAAGAATTGGAGGGCGTCGTCGATCGATCCGCTCACGGGGTCTGGCCGCCCTGGGGCGCGCGAACTGGATTGATGATCGCAACTCGGGCGTCCGCTTCGCTGCGGGCCCAGGTGATCAGGTCCGCCAGGCTGAGGTCCAAAGCCCTGTCTGGGCCGGTGGCGATGGCCTCGAGTTGCCGGGCCGCCGCCCCGAGCTGGGTGGCGAAGGCGATGGCAAAGGCGGGATCGGCGCCGGTCTGGGGCTGGGCCAGGATCCAGGCTTCAATGGCGCCATGGGCGGGCGCCGGGCCCTGGCAGCGGCCGGCGACCAACTGCAGGGTGCGGAGGCCGTGGGCCAGCAGCCGCAGGTGATGCCGTTCGAGGGCCGGCAACAGGCAGCGCTCCAGTTCGGTCGCTTCGGCGGGGCTCAGCACGGCGGATCAGCGATCCGTCACGGGCTGGGGCGGGCTGCCGGCTGTCGGGTTCCAGGGCCTGAGCCGGAAGCCGCAGGAATGGCCGGCCTCGAGGCGCCATTGAACCCGTTCCACCTGGCAGTCAGGGAAGGTCTGGCCGATCAGCTGCAGTTCCTGGTCGCAGACCATCGGGAATTCCTCGGCGATGCGCATCACCGAACAGTGGAACTCGCTGATCACCCAGGCTTCAGCGGCCGGATCGGCGGGGTCGCGGTCCAGCTCGGCCACATAACCCTCGGCCTTGCGGATTTCCACCAACCGTTCCAGTCGCTGGGCCAGGGGGCCTTCGCCGATCCGGCCGCGGTAGTCGCAGGCCTTGGCCACGGCCTGCTGGTTCATCAGCACCCGGATGGTTTCGGGCGGCAGGCTTTTGGCCAAGGATTGCAGCAGCCCGAGGGCGAAATGTTCGCTGCCATCGGGAAAGTGGCTGTGGCCATCGGCGGTGAGCCGCCAGCGGTTGCTCGGTCGGCCCGGCCCTTCCGGTGCCGGGCTGGCTTCAACCAGCTGTTCCTCTTCCAGGCTGCGCAGGTGGCGCCGCATGACCTGGACGGACACGCCCAGTTCCAGCGCCAGCTCGGCCGCGGTGGCCTCCCCCCGTCGCAGCAGCGAGCTGAGCGCGGCTTCGCGGGTGGGTGCCTGGTTCGCCGTCGAAGACCCTCGGGTTGGGAGCGGGGCGCTCATGGTGCTTGCGTGCTGTCCACACCATGCCACGTGTCGTCCGGCAATGACGAGCGGAGTCCAGGGCGCAGAGGCCGCCGCAGCCAGGACGGACTGCAGGCACAATGGCGCTTGCACCCAAGGGTGGCTTCGGTGCCCTAGGCTCGATCGATACGAAACAATAAAGTTTCGTTATTAGTCTCCGGTGCGAGCAACCTGCCACTGCTGCCTCCATGTCTGACGCCGCCAATTCCGCTTCTGCTGCCGCACCTGTTGATGGGGCTCCGCTTGAAGCCGCTCCAAAGGCTGCCGACAGCCTGGAGGTGATTCGCAAATTCGCCGAAACCTACGCCAAGCGCACCGGCACTTACTTCTGCAGTGACCCCGGCGTCACGGCTGTGGTTCTGGAGGGATTGGCCCGGCATAAGGATGAGCTCGGCGGGGCCCTCTGCCCCTGCCGGCACTACGAGGACAAGGAGGCCGAAGTGGCCCAGGCCTTCTGGAATTGCCCCTGTGTTCCGATGCGGGAGCGCAAGGAGTGCCATTGCATGCTCTTCCTCACCGAAGACAATCCCTTCCGCTGTGAGAGCCAGACCATCTCCCTGGAAGACGTCAAATCCCTTGTCGCCGGCTGACGCCGTTGCACCGATGACTGCTGCCGCCACCGTTGGTGATCTGGTGAGTCAACCGTACAAGTACGGTTTTGTCACTGATATTGAAACTGAAAAGATCGCCAAGGGTCTTAGCGAAGATGTCGTGCGGCTGATTTCGGCTAAGAAAGATGAGCCGGCTTTTCTGTTGGATTTTCGTCTTCGGGCTTACCAGCAGTGGCTGAAGATGGATGAGCCCGACTGGGCTTCGATCGGTCATGCGCCGATTGATTACCAAAATATTATCTATTATGCCGCTCCCAAGCAGCAGGCAAAGAAGGCCAGTCTGGATGAAGTCGATCCCAAACTGCTGGAAACCTTTGAAAAGCTCGGCATCCCGCTCAGTGAGCAGAAGCGCCTTTCCAATGTCGCTGTTGATGCGGTTTTTGACAGCGTTTCGATTGCCACCACCTACAAAGAAAAGTTGGCGGAGCATGGGGTGATTTTCTGCTCGATCAGTGAAGCCGTCAAGGATCACGCTGAGTTGATCGAGCGCTATTTGGGTACGGTGGTGCCCAGTAACGATAACTATTTTTCGGCTCTGAACTCAGCTGTCTTCAGCGATGGCTCGTTCGTGTTCATTCCTAAAGGCGTGGCGTGCCCGATGGATCTCTCTACCTACTTCCGCATCAACTCTGGAGATACCGGTCAATTTGAGCGCACCCTGATTGTGGCGGAAGAAGGAGCTTCTGTGAGTTATCTGGAGGGTTGTACCGCGCCAATGTTTGACACCAACCAGCTCCATGCCGCCGTGGTGGAGTTGGTGGCGTTGGACGATGCTTCGATCAAGTATTCCACTGTCCAAAATTGGTACGCTGGTGACGAGAATGGGGTTGGAGGTATTTATAATTTTGTGACCAAGCGCGGTCAGTGCCGTGGCGATCGCAGTCACATCAGCTGGACCCAGGTGGAAACCGGCTCGGCGATCACCTGGAAGTACCCGAGCTGTGTGCTGCAGGGGGCTGATTCGGTTGGTGAGTTTTATTCCGTTGCGCTCACCAACAATCATCAGCAAGCCGATACGGGCACCAAAATGTTTCATATTGGTCCCCGCACCCGCTCCACCATTGTCAGCAAGGGGATCAGTGCCGGCCATTCCTCCAACAGCTATCGCGGCCTGGTGCAGATGGGCCCCAAGGCTGTGGGTGCGCGCAACTACAGCCAATGTGATTCGATGTTGATCGGCGATCAGGCGGCTGCCAATACTTATCCCTACATCCGCAGTCAGCAGCCGGATGCCAGCATTGAGCACGAGGCCAGCACCTGTCGCATCTCCGCTGATCAGCTTTTCTATCTTCAGAGCCGGGGCATCGGTTTTGAAGAGGCTGTCTCGATGATGGTCAGTGGGTTTTGCCGCGATGTCTTCAACCAACTGCCGCTGGAGTTTGCGGCCGAAGCCGATAAATTGTTGGCTCTCAAGTTGGAGGGTTCGGTGGGTTGAATCCCGACTGGACCACCGCCGCTCCCCCGGCCTCTGCTGCCTGAATGTTCCTCCTGTTGTTCCCTTTCTGTGATCCGTCCTGACGCTCCCGTATTGCTCGAGATCTGTGATCTGCGCGCCAGCGTCGAGGAGCAGCCGATCCTCAAGGGTGTCAACTTAACCCTCCGTGCCGGTGAAATCCATGCGGTGATGGGCCGTAATGGCAGCGGCAAGAGCACCCTGTCCAAGGTGCTGGCCGGCCATCCCGCCTACCGGGTGACCGGTGGCAGCGTGCTCTATCGGGGCGATGATCTGTTGGCTCTGCAGCCGGAACAGCGGGCCCGGATCGGCCTGTTCCTGGGCTTTCAGTACCCCGTTGAGATTCCTGGGGTCAGCAATCTCGAGTTTCTGCGGGTGGCTACCAACGCCCGGCGGCTGGAGCAGGGGCTGGAGGAACTTGACACCTTTGCCTTTGAGGATCTGGTGCGTGAGCGTCTGCAGGTGGTGCAGATGGATCCCGCCTTTCTGGAGCGCTCCGTCAACGAGGGCTTCTCCGGCGGTGAGAAGAAGCGCAATGAAATTCTGCAGATGGCTTTGCTGCAGCCTTTGGTGGCGATTCTCGACGAAACCGACTCGGGGCTCGATATCGATGCCCTGCGCATCGTCGCCGGCGGCGTGAACCAGCTGGCCAGCGCCGATAACGCCACCCTGCTGATCACCCATTACCAGCGCCTGCTGGATGTGATCACTCCCGATTACGTCCACGTGATGGCGGCCGGACGGATCCTGCGCACCGGGGGCAAGGAGCTGGCCCTGGAGTTGGAGGAGCGCGGTTACGACTGGGTGGATGTCGAGATCGAGCGGCTTGAGGCCAGCGAACTGGAGGCGCTTGCCGCCGCCCAGGGATCCCGCACTCCGGCGGAGGTGGGGTGATGGTGACGATTCCCGTGGGCGAGTTGCGCGTGCAGTCCAGGCCGAACCCCGGGCAGGCCTGGCTGGCTGATCTGTTCACCTCCCTGCCGGCCCTGGCCGACAACTCTGTGCTGGCGGCCCAGCAGCAGCGCTGCCGCCAGGCTTTGGCCGGCGAAGCCCTGCCCTCCCGGCGGCAGGAGGCCTGGCGCTTCACCGATACCAGCGCGATCACGGCGATACCCGCCCAGCCCTTGCCGCGGCAGGCTGCCGCTGCTCTGCCTGCCCCCCCGGCCAACGTGCTGCGCCTCGTGCTCGCTGGGAGCGGCGATCCGCTGCAGGGGGTTGTCCTGCCCGTGGGGCTCGAACGTCTGGAGGCTGGGGCGCTTGAGGCGCTGTTCGGCGAGGCCCTGGAGGCCAATGGTGCTGCGGCAGCCTGGCCGGTGCGGCTCAATGGCGCGGTGGCGGGCCAGGTGCTGGCGCTACGGGTCCGCCAGCCTGTCCCGACCCTGCTTGAACTGGTGAGCGATACCGGCGATGCGGCGGGAGTGCAGGGCCTGAGGCTGCTGCTGGTGTTGGACCCCGGGGCCAGCCTTGAGGTGCTGGAGGTGCATCGGGCCCGGGGAGCCAATCTCACCAGTGTCGTGCTCGAGGCCCGGCTCGGTCGGGGTGCGCGGCTGCGCCATGGCCTGCTGGCCCAGGGGCAGAGCCCCCAGCCCGCGGTAGCCGAACGGCCCACAGCCGCCTGTGCCGCGCCCGTGCTGCTGCACCATCTGGCCGCCGTGCAGGATCCAGACAGTGAGCTGGAGCTGATCGCCGCTGTTGCCGGTTGGGGCCTGGCTCGTCTTGAGCCGCTGGTGCTGCAACGTTCGGGGGCCGCCTCCACCCGCCTGCGCGGCCTGCAGCGGGTGGATGGCAGCCAGGTGGTCGACACCCACAGCCGGGTGCTGTTCGCTGGGCCGGATGGGCGTCTCGATCAAGTGCACAAAGCTCTGGCCGATGGCTCCGGCCGCAGTGTGTTCAACGGCGCGGTGGTCGTGCCGCGGCAGGCCCAGCGCACCGATGCGGCCCAGCTCAGCCGCTCCCTGCTGCTCTCGGATCGGGCCCGCATCGACACCAAGCCGGAGCTGGAGATCGTCGCCGATGATGTCAAATGTGCCCACGGCGCCACCGTGAGCCGTTTGCAGCAGAACGAGCTCTTTTATCTGCAGAGCCGGGGGATCGCCGCTGATCAGGCTGCACGTCTGCTGTTGCGCGGCTTCTGCGAAGAGGTGCTGGCCGAACTGCCCGCCCCGTCCGCGCTCTGGCAGCCGCTGGCGCTGTTGATGGGCGAGGAGCCGGCGCCATGACGATCGCCCCCAATCCCATTGGTATTGCCGCCACCGCGCCCGACCTGGCCGAGGCTGCAGCTTCTGCAGCCGTGCCCACTGCCGCCGTGGTAACCAGCAACGCGACCGAGCCCAACCTGGCCGCCCTCACCCGGCCCGATTTTCCGTTGCTCAGCCAGATCGCCTGCCTGGGCCAGCCGCTGATCTATCTCGACTACGCCGCCACCAGCCAGAAACCCCGCCAGGTGCTGGCGGCCCTGCAGCACTATTACGGCCACGACAACGCCAACGTTCATCGCGGCGCCCACCAGCTCAGCGCCCGCGCCACCGAGGGCTTCGAACACGCTCGCGACAAGGTGGCGACCTTCGTGGGCGCCTCAAGCTCCCGTGAGATCGTCTACACCCGCAACGCCAGCGAGGCGATCAATCTGGTGGCCCGCACCTGGGGCGAGGCCAATCTGCGCCCGGGCGATGAGGTGCTGCTCACGGTGATGGAGCACCACAGCAATCTGGTGCCCTGGCAACTGCTGGCGGCCCGCACCGGTTGCGTGCTGCGTCACGCCGGCCTCACCGACAGCGGCGAACTGGATCTGGAGGACTGGCGCAGCAAGCTCACCGAACGCACCCGGCTGGTGAGCCTGGTGCAGGTGAGCAACACCCTCGGCTGTCTCAATCCGATCGCCGAGCTGGCGCCGCTGGTGCATGGCGCCGGCGCCCTGCTGCTGGTGGATGCCTGCCAGAGCCTGCCCCACCAGCGCGTGAATGTGGCCGAGTTGGGTTGCGACTTCCTGGTGGGCTCCTCCCATAAGTTCTGCGGTCCCACCGGCATGGGCTTCCTCTGGGCCCGGGAGGCGTTGCTGGAGGCCATGCCTCCTTTTCTGGGCGGTGGCGAGATGATCCAGGACGTGGGCCTCGACACCAGCACCTGGGCCGATCTGCCCCACAAGTTCGAGGCCGGTACGCCCGCCATCGGCGAGGCGATCGGCATGGGCGCCGCCATCGACTACCTGCAGGCGATTGGCATGGATCGCATCCACGCCTGGGAGCAGCAGCTCACCCGCCAG
>CAMBZX010000121.1 GCA_945872185.1 Synechococcus sp. UW140
TCCTGGGTGGCGCCGGGGTCAAAGGCGTTGAGCTTGCGGTCCAGTTCGCCGTCGCTGGAGCGCAGCTGGTCCATCAGCCCAGGGGAGATAGTGAGCAGATCGCAGCCGGCGAGCTCGATGATCTCTTCGATGTTGCGGAAGCTGGCCCCCATCACCTCAGTCTTGTAGTCGTAAGTTTTGAAGTAATTGAAGATCTGGGTGACGGAGATCACGCCGGGATCCTCCGGCCCGGGATAACTGTCACGCCCGGTGGATTTCTTGTACCAGTCAAGGATGCGCCCCACAAACGGGGAGATCAGAGTGACGCCGGCTTCGGCACAGGCCACGGCCTGGGAAAAGCCGAACAGCAGGGTGAGATTGCAGTGGATCCCCTCCTTCTCCAGGAGCTCGGCCGCCTTGATCCCCTCCCAGGTGGAGGCAATCTTGATCAAGACCCGCTCATTGGCGATACCAGCGGCGTTGTAGAGGCCGATCAGCTTGCGGGCCTTGGCGATCATCGCCTCGGTGTCATAGCTGAGGCGTGCATCCACCTCCGTGGAAACCCGTCCGGGGACGATCTTGAGAATCTCCTTACCAAAGGTGACGCTGATTTCATCGAGGGCCTCACTGACCACCGCATCAGCCCCGGCTGCATCGCCGATCACCTGGCGCGATTCCCGCAAAGAACGATCAATCAGTTCCTGGTAGGTGGGGATCTGGGCCGCGGCCAGGATCAGCGACGGGTTGGTGGTGGCATCGCGGGGGGTGAACTGCCGGATGGCATCGATGTCGCCGGTGTCGGCAACCACCACGGTCATGGCGGCGAGTTGATCGAGCAGATTGGCCATCAGACAGAAGCTCGCTTCAGAGCAGTCATTCGCCAAACGCTAGCCAGCTCTGGAGCTGCTGCCGAGCCCTGAGCCGTGGCGCTTGTGGGAATACGCACAGCGCTTCAGCGAGGGGCTTTGGCCACCTTGGTGGTGACCGGCAGGCTGGGTGGGATTTTCTCGATCACGAGCAGCGCTTCGACGATCTGCTTGGCCACCGGTATCGCCACGGTGGAGCCGTAGGCATTGCCGCCCTGGGGCTCATCGACCACCACCAGCACCACATAGCGGGGATCCTCGATCGGCAGCACCGCCACGAAGCTGCAGATCCTGGCCCCAGGGATATAGACGCCGTTAAGGGCCTTCTGGGCGGTGCCGGTCTTACCGCCGATGCGATACCCGGGAATCTGCAGCCCCTTGCCGCTGCCCTTCTGCACCACGGTTTCCATCCAGTCGATCACGATGCGGGTGATCTTGGGATCAAGCAGCTGCACGCCGCGGACATCGCCACGGCTGGCCAGGGCATCACCGGAGCGCAGGCCGCTGGTGATGTGGGGACTAACCAGCTTGCCGCCATTGGCGAGCATGCCGTGGAGTTGCAGCAGCTTCAGCGGTGTGAGCGAGAAGCCCTGGCCAAAGGCCGCGGTGGCGGGCTCAATCGGGCTGCCGACGAACTCTGCCTTGCTCTTGAGCTGACCGGCCACCGCACCGGGCAGATCGGTGTCGGGGACGTCATTAATGCCGATGGTGTGCAGCCATTTCCAGAACTTTTCGTGCTTGACACGGCTCATCGCCTGCACCATGCCGACGTTGCTGGACACCTGCAGCACTGTCGGGAAATCGATCACGCCATAAGCGCTGCGGTCGTTGTTGAAGATCGGCCAGCCACCAATCGTGAGCTGGCCGACGTCATTGACCGTTCCCTTGGCGTCAATGGCCTTCTCCTGCAGGGCCAGGGCCAGGTTGATCGGCTTGAAGGTGGAGCCCGGTTCGTAGAGATCCTGCACCGACCACTCGCGGAACAGGCCTGGGTTGTAACTCCAGAAGCGGTTGGGGTCGTAGCTGGGGGTGGAAGCCAGGGCGAGCATCTCACCGGTACGGGCATCCATCACCAAAGCGGCGCCGCGCTTGGCGTTCCATTGCTTCACCTGCCGGACCAACGCCTGCTGGGCCACCTGCTGCAGGCGAGCGTCGAGGGTGAGCTGCAGGCGCAGATCATCGCCATAGAGGGAGCCGGCCTGGATGCCATCAGGTAGGGGGGTGCCATCGGCTCCCCGCCGCATCGTGAACGTGGTTTCCTGGCGCAGCAGATCGCGATTGCGGCTCTGTTCGAGGCCCGCCTGGGCAACCCGTTCCAGGTTGAGGAAGCCCACCACATTGGCGAACAGCTGACCCTGGGGATAAATGCGCTGGGGATAGCCCTCGAGATCCAGGCCACTGATGCCCAGGTCCCGCACCCGCTGCGCTGTTTCCGGGTCGAGCCCGGTGGCGAGCTTGACGCCAGCCTTGCGGGTACCGATCGAGTTCAGCAGCTCCTGCCTGGGGCGGGCCAGAACCACCGCCAGTCGCGCGACCACATCTTCGGGCCGGCGCACCGCCTGGGGATCATCTCCAGGCAGATTGAAGTAGCGGGGATGGGCCCAGAGGGTGAACCGCTCTTCGTCCAGAGCCACAAGTTGGCCCATACGATCGACGATCGTGCGGCGCAGGCCCAGGGGGGAAACCGCGTGGGTCTGGATCGCCCGGGCCCGCGCCTGCAGACGCTGGCCATCGATCACCTGCAGCCAGGCCAGCCGCATCGCCAGCCCGCCGAGCGCCGCAGCCAACACCAGGTACACCGCCAGCATGCGCCGGCCGGAGAGGGGCTTGATCTCGATCAGCTGATGCCGGCGAACAGCGGCCGTGCGGCCCCCAGGCGATGGACTGTTTCCCTTGCGGGGGCCGCTCGGCGGATGCCGTCGCGTCGACGCGCGGGACATTCAGTACCCCGCTGGAATCTGCTGCAGCTGGGTGGCGACAAGCGCTGGCAAAGGCGATGAAGTGACCAACGCCTGAGGTTCGGGTAGGTGGATCAGTTTGGTGCTGCTGGTGGGAACCAGCTCACCCGGCTTGCGCACCACACCGAGATGGTGCTGCTCGAGCAGGGCCGACGACTCCTGCAGACGATGCTCGAGCGATTTGGCCGCTTCCAATTCGGAGTAACTGTGCGCCCACTGGTTCTGCCAGTGAAGCGTGAGGGCGCTGAGGGCGACCACCGACAGCCCGAGCCCGGCCAGAGCGCCGCTGCTGAGCCGATGCAGACCGGCCAGCCACGGAGACTGGCGCTCAATCCGGCTGGCCGAGAGCGAGCCCTCGATCAACTGCAGAGAGCGGGATTCCTGCCGGCGCTGCTGGGCCTGGCGGGAGGGACTGGCGACGGAGGCGACCAAGGCTGCCTGGACAACACTGTGCGCAAGTGAACCACCCATCCCCACCCCCCGCAACCACCTGTCTGGGGTTCAGGCGGCCAGCACGATCAGATTCAGAAAGGTGAGACTGTTCCAAAGGGCATGCATCAACACCGAAGCCCCCAGTCGTCCACTGCGCCAACGCAGCCAACCGAGCCCCAGACCCAGCACAAACAGGGGCACCAACTCGCTCAGGCTCAGATGAGCAAGTGCAAACACAGCCGCGCTGATCAACACCGCCGCGCCCCCACCCCAGCGGCTGCCGACGACAGGCAACAGCACGCCGCGGAACAGGGATTCTTCAAACAAAGGCGCCAGCACGATCGCGGTGAAGGCGAAGCAGGCCAGAGCGCGTGGATCAGGGCTGCGGAGCACCAGATCCAGCATCGGATTGCTGCCGCCCGGATCCGACCAGAAGTGATCAATCAGCCAGCCGCACAGAGAGACGGCCGGCAGCACCATCAACACCAGGACGGCCGCGGGTGCGGCTGTGGCGCGCCAGGGCCGCCATCGCCATTGCAACCAGCCCTGGCTGGGTCGCTCACCGCGGCCCCGCAGCATCAACAGCAGGATCAGCAGCGGCGCCGCCATCAGCGCCAGGTAAAGCAGCAGCACCTGCACCCCCTGGCTGAGGCTCTCCTCGACGGGCACCAGGGCCACGATCGCCGTCAGCGGCGCCTGCAGCAGCTGGGGCACGATCACCTCCCCCAGCAACACGAAGCCGCCGGCCACGAGCAGCGTCACATCAACCAGGCTCAGCGGTGGACCGAGCAGCGGTGGCGCTACCGGCAGCCGCTGGCGCCAGGCCAGCCAGGCCAGGCGCAGCAACAGGCCGCTGCCGAGCAGCAGCAGCAGCAACGGCAGCAGGCTGACCCCCAGCAGTTGCAGCACCAGGCGCCGGCTGGAGCGGGCCACCGGGCAGGCGCTGGTCGGAACCCCGAGTTGCTCGCAGCTGAGCTGGGCCACCAGAGTCGGCGCCCGCCAGGGCTGCAGCCAGCGCTCCAGCTCGGCCAGGTCTGCTCGCCTGCCCTCACGCAGGGCTTCCAGCAGCGGCCGGCGCGGGGCCTCCACCATCTCCGTGAGGTCGCGCAGCTGGCTGGCCACCGCCAGCGGCTCGCTGCCACGCTCCAACAGGGCTAATTCCAGGCGTTGAACCAGCGGAGCCGGCAATGGCGAGGCGGCGATCTGCCGCTTCAGCTCCCTGGCCAGCTCCGCCCGCGGATCCCGGCCGACCAGCGGCTCTCGCAGCGCCGGGGGCAGCAGCTCACCGGCGAGGGCCGTCAGTTCCAGTTGATGCAGGTTGAGCGCATCGCCCACGGAGGGTCGCGCCAGGCTGTCAACCAGTCCATTCAGCCAGAGCAACAGGCTGAGGCCGAGGCTGATCAGCGCCAGCAGCACCTTCCAGCCGGGTTCTGCAGCGCTGGCTGGGATCGGGGGGGGACTGCCACGCAAGCGGGGGCCTCGTTGGAATGGAATGGCCCGATTCTCCCTGGCGATCCTGCAGGGCGTCGCCGGGTCCGACAAGCCGCCAGGTGCGCTCCCATACGATGGCTTTGCCTGCGGCGCAAGGCCTGTGCCCCTTCGTATCGTGCTGGTCCGCCACGGGCTGAGCAGCTTCAACCTCGAACAGCGGTTCCAGGGCCGGGATGATCTGTCTTCCCTGCTGGAGGAAGGAGCGCGACAAGCTCGCGCGGCTGGCAGGGCCCTGGCCGATCTGCCCCTGAGCGCCGTCTACAGCTCACCACTGAGCCGGGCCAGGGACACCACGCACCTGTTGCTGGAAGCCCACGGTCAGCCGTTGACCCCCACCTTCGACGACAACCTGCTGGAAATTGATCTCGCCCCCTGGAGCGGCCTGCGGCGCAGCGAGGTGCGGGAACGCCATCCGCAGCAGGAACGGATCTGGCGGCAGACGCCCGAGACCCTGGAACTGCAGCGCCAGGACGGCACGCCCTATCGGCCGCTGCCCGAGCTGATGGCGCAGGCCCAGCGCTTCCTGGTCCAGCTGCTGGAAGGCCATCGTGAAGCCCTGGATGGGGCCAACGCAGCCACCGTGCTGGTGGTGGCCCACAACGCCATCCTGCGCTGTCTGATGTTGCAGGCCCTGGGGCTACCCGCCAGCCATTTCCGCCGGCTGCGGCTGGATAACGCCTCAATTTCGGTGCTCAACCTGGAGCGGGATCGCCACGGCCGCTGCCAGGTTCAGATCGAGTCGCTGAATGGCTCGAGCCATCTCGGCGAGGCGCTGCCGCCCGCAGGCAGCGGGCCGCGGCTGCTGCTGGTGCGCCACGGCGAAACCGACTGGAATCGCGAAGGGCGCTTTCAGGGGCAGATCGACATCCCCCTCAATGCCAACGGCCTGACCCAGGCGGAGGCGGCCCGACGCTTTCTCGCCAGCGTGCCGATCCAGCGGGCCTACACCAGCTCCATGGCCCGGCCGCGGCAGACGGCCGAACGGATCCTGTTGGACCATCCCGGCGTTCCCCTCACCAGCACCACCGGACTGGTGGAGATTGGCCATGGCCTCTGGGAAGGCCAACTGGAGCAGGAGATCGCCGCAACCTGGCCCGAGCTGCTCGGTGACTGGAAGCGCCAGCCCCACACCGTGCAGATGCCCGAGGGGGAGACCCTGCAGGAGGTCTGGGATCGCTCCCTGACCACCTGGGACAGGATCGCCCGCAGCCTCGATCCGTCGGAAACGGCCCTGGTGGTGGCCCATGACGCCGTCAACAAGACGATCCTCTGCGGCCTGCTGGGGCTTGGTCCAGAAGCGATCTGGGCAATCAAGCAGGGCAATGGGGCGGTCACGGTGGTCGATTACCCCCAAGGCGCCGACGGCCCCCCGGTGCTCACCGCCATGAACCTGACAGCCCATCTCGGTGGGGTGCTCGATCGCACGGCCGCCGGAGCGCTGTGACCCCGGCTTTTGCCTCGCCGCCCGACCCCTCGCCTTCCGACCCGGCCCAGCCCCCTGGCACCGCCGAGCCGCGCGTGATCCTGCTGCGGGGGGTGAACCTGCTGGAGGCGGCTGGCCAGCCGCCGCGGCGGGCCGATGTGCTGATCCAGGAGGGCGTTCTGGCGTGGATCTCACCGCGCTCTGGGAACTCGCAATCCGGGCCGTTGAACACAGCGGAGGCTTTGGCCGACGCACTCGAGACGGCCGAACGGGTCGATGGAGCGGATCTCTGGCTAGGCCCCCCACTGGTGGATCCCCACAGCAGCCTGGAAGATCCCCTGCTGGGCCGGGCGGAAACGCTGGAAAGCCTGGCGGCTGCCGCGGCAGCGGGTGGTTACGGCACCGTGGCCCTGCTGCCCTGGGCCCTCGACTGGCGGGATCGGCCCGAGCGCCTGACCCTGGGCTGGCCTGAGCCCCTGGAGCTGCTGCTCTGGGGCAGTTTCAGCCAGGGTGGAGCCGATCTGGAGCTCGCCCGCCATGGCGATCAGATCGCCGCCGCCGCCATCGGGTTGGCCTGCGGCGACCAGCTGCCGCCCTTGGCCCTGCTGGAGCGGGGCCTGCGGCTGGCGGAGATGGGAGCCCACCCGGTACTGCTGCCGCCTCGGGATGGCTCGCTCGGTCAGCAGGGCTTCGTGCGTGAACGGGTAGAAGCGCTGCAGGCCGGCTGGCCCGTGGATCCGGCCGCCAGTGAAATTCTGCCGCTGGAGTTGATCCTGGGGCTCAGCGAGCTGCTGCCGGCGGCGCCCCTGCGGCTGATGAACATCTCCACCCAGGAAGCGCTGCAGCGGCTGGCTCGCCAGTCGACGCCACCGCCGGCCAGTGTCCACTGGTGGCACCTGGTGGCCGATAGCAGCAGGCTCGATCCAGCCGATGGGGGTTGGCGCACCGTGCCCTCCCTCGGCGGACCCCAGGACCGGCAGGCGCTGATCGCGGCCCTGGCCGATGGGCTGATTCAGGCGGTGGCCGTTCATCACCAGGCCCTCGACGCCGAGGAGCAACTGCTGCCCCTCGATCAGCGCCGCCCCGGCCTGGCCGGCCATGGCCGGGTGTTGCCGTCGCTCTGGCAGGCCCTGGTGGTGGAGGCCGGCTGGCCGGTCGCGCAGCTCTGGCAAGCCCTCTGCTGGGGGCCGGCCGCCTTTCTGGGCCTGGATCCCCCCAGCTTGCAACCGCTCAGTCGCCGCTGGATCCTGTTCGATCCCCAGGCCCCAACGCCAACTGGCGCCGGCCGTGGCGTTTCCCTGGCGGCGAACCTTCCACCCGAGATCGGCTGCGGCCGGGGGGCCTTGGCGGGCTCCGGCCTCAGGGGGCCTGCGGGCTGGTGGGCCCCAGGCTTCCCCAGGCCTGGAACGGATAGAACCGCCAGAAGGCCCGGCCGATGATTTCACGTTGGGGCAGGAAATGACCGCCGGGCCAGAAGCGCCCATCCCAGCTGTTGCCGCGGTTATCGCCGAGCACCAGTACGTGCCCGGGGGGCACCACCGCGTCCAGGGTGCGGCAGGGGCCCATGCCGCGGCTGTCCACCGGGCAGTACGTCTTGACGTAGGGCTCGTTCAGGGCGCGGCCATCGATTTTCACCCGGCCCAGCGGATCGACCATGACGTGATCGCCTGGCAGCCCGATCACCCGCTTGATGAAGGCGTCGCAGGCCGGTCGCTGCACATCAGGCAAGGCACCGATCAGGGGCAGATTGACCAGCAGGCACTGGAGGGGGCCGCCACCGCCGCTCTGGCTGACCAACACCGGGTCGAAGTGATGGGGAGAGTGAAACACCACGATCTCGCCGCGACGCGGTGCCCGGCCGCGGTACGAGAGCTTTTCAACCAGCAACCGATCCTGGATCTGCAGCCCGGGCAGCATCGAGCCGGA
>CAMBZX010000122.1 GCA_945872185.1 Synechococcus sp. UW140
TCAAGAAAACTCAGTGCTGATCAGACTTCTGGCAGCGGGGTGGCTCAGTTTTCGTGTCGCCGCCCCCAGGTTGTCGCCGGCGACAACCTGGGGGCCCTCACCGGCCAACTTGGTTGTCGCAAAACGGCCAAGGGGGTTGACGCGGGACAAGAGTCTCCCTAGACCACCATCACAGGACCGCTCAGGAAGTGAGCCTGCTATTCGACGTCACAGCTGACCTGCCCGAGGCCCTCAAGGTTGGGTCAGCTCCATGACTACGGTGAGCTGCTGGTGGAGGGTCGTCAGGTCACGCTGCTCGACGATCACAGAGCCACCAGGGATCCGTGCGGATGTTGTCCCCGTTTCAAGCCGCTCCCCCATGATGAAACCACCGCAGCGAACGACCCATGAAGGTGATCGTGGATCTGTGCGTGCTGCCGATCGGCGTGGGCTTGCACTTGGCCCCGTACATCGCTGCCTGCGAGAAGGTGCTCATCGACGCCGGCCTCAAGATCCAGCTGCACGCCAACGGCACCGCCATCGCTTCCGGGTGGCTCACTTTTGGTGTCGGCGCTGGTCCAGTTTTCGCTGTCGGCTGACAAGGTCCACGGGTGTGATTGTGCTCAGTCCTGGGCTGGTGCCTGGGGCGGTCGCCACTGCGGGGTTGTGGGGTGCCAGCCCTGGTTGCGTTTCTCGCTCCAGAGCTTGAGGGCCGCCGCGCGGCTGAGCTCCAGCCGCCGCTTGAGCAGCGGCACCGGCTGATCCGGCAGCAGCTCCCCCACGGTGACTTCCAGTCGCTGGGACCAGCGATCCCAACGGCTGGGCCGGAAGTGGAGAACCTGGCGGCCATCGCTGATCCAGCCCCCCTGGGGTGAGGGCGGCGGTCGTTTGCTGCTGCTGTTGGGCATAGGGCAGCTCAGGCCACCTCAGGCGCCCAACCCCTTTGCCCCACCATGTCGTCAGTCCAGCCCTGGCAGCGGCTGGTGAGGTGCTCGCCCTGGGCGATCAGCCCTTGATGCAGCTGGCAGGTGAGCAAGGGGATGCAGTTCACCCCGGCGTGGTGGCGGAATGGCAGGTCATGCAGACCTGGCGGCTGCGGGTCTTGAGCAGCACGCCCTCGTCGAGATCGGGCCACGCCTCGATCGCCTCCGCTCGGGAGGGCTGCAGATGAGAGAGCGGGACCGGGACCATGGCGATTACTGCGAGCGTACACCTGTACTAGCAGGGAAGGCGGTTCGACGCCAGGGGGGTAGGGGGTGCCGCCCTGGTGCTGCGTTTCTGAGCGCACCTTGCGGTGCGGTTCTGCTGAGCGCACCTCGCGGTGCGACACCAGTAACGCCGCAATCCAGTCGTGGTGGCACTTCTGGCTGATTCGATCGGCGATGGTGACTGCTGTATCGGGCAGCTCAGGACGATGTCGGATCAGTGACCGCCATGCCTGCAGGATCCCTGCGGCGCTCGAGGCGTTCCGCCAGCCAGACCTTGATGATCGACTGTCGCGTCACCCCCAGCCGGGTCGCCTCCAGGTCGAGCTGCTCGACCATCCAGAGCGGGAAGTCAACGTTGACGCGCCTCTGCTCCAGCCGGGGACGGCGGGCTGCGGAGTGGTCGAGCCCATCGATCACGGACTCCCCCTCGTCGAAGCGACGATCGAACTCAGAGCTGTTCATAAAGCTGCACCTCCTCGGGGCGGGAGCGGCGGACGGAGATCAGGCGGATGGCCTGCTGGCGGTAGGTGATCACGGCGGACCAATGGCGTCCTCGCAGACGGGCAATGACCAGAAAGCGGGATTCCCCGCTGGTTCGTGCCGGGATTTCCAGCAGAGTCGGGTCCCGCCAGAGGGCCCGGGCGACCAGGAAGTCGATGCCGTGCTTGCGCAGGTTGGCGTCGCTTTTGGCGGGATCGAACTCAAAGTCCATTCTGAGCTGAATCTATACCGTTTCGGCGCCCCAGGTGGTGCTTTCAACGGTCGTCAGGCCTCTGGTGCTGTTCGGCTGAACGCAGCTCGCGGTGCTGTTCTGCTGAGCGCACCTCCCGGTGGTGTTCTGCTGAGCGCACCTCCCGGTGCTGTTCTGCTGAGCGCACCTCCCGGTGCGACACCAGAAACGCCTCAATCCAGTTGTGGTGACACGTCTGGCTGGCTCGATCGGCGATGGTGACCGCTGCTGGCCATTGCCCTGTGTCGCTGGGCTGCCGACCTGCCTTTGTTGCTTGTCTTAAAGCGCAAGCCCGGGCATCGTTCATTCCTCAGCGCACCGGTTTGGCGTTCGAACAGACCTGACGGCTGATTTCAAACCAGCTCCTCGCAGCAGAACCGCTTGGCCACGCTCCAGTCGCGGTGGGGCATGGCTGACCGTCCGCCCCCGGCTCAGCCGCAGCGGTGGTGGTTCCAGCCTCCGTGAGCCATCCGGGTCCCTGAGCCATTCACCATGGTGTCGCCCAGGGAGAGAGTGCTCGCCGTGAAACCACCCCATGCCCCTCTCTGCAGGCCAGATCACGACGCTCGCGCGGCTCAGCGCTGGCCCTGGTGGCCCCTGTTGCCCCTCTATCCCTATGGGCGCCGTCGCACCCTGGTGCGGGAGTTGATTCCCGGCAGGATCTGGAGTTTCGAGCAGTTGCAGGGGGTCTGGTACGTCGCGGTGCCGATCCGCATGACCGTGCTCAAGGTGGCCGGTGGCCTGATGCTCTATGCCCCGGTGGCGGTGACCGGCGAGGTGCGGAGCGAGTTGCAGCAGCTGGAGGCCCGCCATGGTCCGGTGCGCACGATCGTGTTGCCGACGGCGTCGGGGCTGGAGCACAAGCTGCCGGTGCCGGCCATGGCCCGGGCCTTTCCCCAGGCCGAGGTGTGGATCACGCCGAACCAGTGGAGCTTCCCTTTGGCGTTGCCGCCGCGGCTGCTGGGGTTTCCCCCGGGCCGCACCAAGGTGCTAGGCACGGACGGCCTGCCCCACGCGGACCAGCTGCGTTGGCTGCCCCTCGGCCCTCTGGATCTGGGCCTGGGCACCTTCCTGGAATACGGCTGTTTTGACCAGGCCACCGGTGCTCTGGTGCTCACCGATGCCCTGGTGGCGATACCGCCGGAACCGCCGGCGCTGTTCGATGCCGATCCCACGCCCCTGTTGTTCCACGCCCGCGAGCGGGGCGATGAACCCCTGCGCGACAGCCCCGAGCAGCGTCGCCGCGGCTGGCAGCGGTTGGTGCTGTTCGCCAACTTCCTGCGTCCCGCCCCCCTTGACGTTGCGCCCCTGCCCGAACTGCTGCGCCACAGCCTGGCTCCGGGCTGCCGGGGCCCCCGCGCCCACTTCGGTCTGTACCCCTTCCGCTGGCGCCCCGGCTGGCAGCGCGAGGCTGAACAGTTGATGCCCGGCGGCCCGGAGGGGATCCAGGTGGCGGCGGTGCTGGAGCGGCTGGTGTTTCCGCGGCAGCGAGCCGCCCTGGTGGCCTGGGTTCGGCAGCTGGCGGCCGTGGGTGAGGTGCGCTGGCTGATCCCGGCTCACTACGAGGCACCGGTGGCCTGTTCCCCCTCCCAGCTGCAGGCCCTGGCGGCCCAGCTGGAAGCCAGGCCATGGGCACCGAATGAAGGCAACTGGGCCTTTCTGGCCGGTGTCGATCGGGCTCTGCTGCGTTTTGGTCTGGTGCCCGGCGAGCCCTGAAGCCTGAGCGCGCCACTGGTGGCCGCCGGGCACGTCGAGACCGGCGGAGCCTGATGGGGAAAGCAAGGCGCGCTTGATGCGGGCCTGGTTTGGCAAGAGAAGGCAGCTCCTGGCTGGCTGCTGTACGCGGAGGGCTATCGGGGCTGGCCTGGCTTCAGAGCCGTCTGGACTTCAGTCGCCACGGGAGTCTTGATTCGGCAGACCGTGCCGCTGTCGATCTCGCTCAGCTTCAGAGTCGGGTCTGGGCTTGGATTCCGCTCCTGCCCAACGGCCCCGCAGGGGAGTTTTGGGGAGCTTGCTACTTGATTGAAGAAGATGATCTGGCTTCGGGACGGCAGGCGTTCAGAGGTGCAGCTCACCCGGATCGTCATTGGCCTCCTCGCCGAAGCCGCCGCTGCCTAGCAGGGTGGCTTCCAGTTCCATGCGCTGTTCCATCTGGCGCAGGAAGTAACCAGTCATCATCGCCGAAGCCAGCAGGCCGGCGAGGCTGTCGCGGCTGGCTTGGATCTTCACTTCAAACTGTTCGCCGGGAAGCATCCCCAACAGGCCCTGGACGTTGTGGCGAATGATGTCCTGGATGTCGCCACTGGCGGAACGGGCTACCCGCTGCAATACATCAGGAGATTGATCCTGCAGGTACTGGATCAGCGAATTGCCACTGATCGCCTCGTTGTCGCTGGTCAGGAACTCCGGGTTGAACATGTGGATCTCCCGAGCAGGTCGACGCGTGTGCCTCGCGACACTCAGGCAACCTTAACGCAGCTGCTCAGGTGAGCCCACGGGCGGAGCGGCGGAGAACCGAATTGGACCGAAACGCTCCAGGGGCCAGTAGCGCCAGACAGCGGTGCCGATCACATTCTCCAGCGGCAGCGGGCCCCAGAGATGGGAATCGAGGCTGGCATTGCGGTTGTCGCCCAGTACCAGCACGTGGCCGGCTGGCACCGTGAGTGGGGCCAGGTCGTAGTCCATCGGTTCGAGTCGCCAGTTCTCTGGAACGGCAAGGTCGTTGCGGCGCAACTGGCCATCACGCACCGCCACCCGGTCGCCGGCGACCGCCACCACCCGCTTGATCAGGGCCGCCTTCGGGTCGTAGCCGGCAGCCTGCAGGGTCGCCGGTGGGTGGAAGACGACGATCGTGCCGCTGGGCAGGGGGCGGTTGAACTTGGGTCGCAGCTTTTCCACCAGAATCCGATCCTGCAACTGCAGCGTGGGGAGCATCGAGCCGGAGGGGATCCAGCGAGGTTCCACCACGATCCAGCGCAGCAGCAGCGCCAGCAGCAGCCACACCGCCACCGAGCGCAGCTGGCGCATCAGGCCGTTCGGCTCTGGGGCACTGCCGCCCGGCGGGGCAGGGTTCGGCTGGGACGCTGGCGGCGGGAGTGACATGGGCTGGGGGAGGCCGCGCCGGCTGGAGCCGGAGTTGGGATGATCACTCCATCCTGACCAGCGAAGGTTGCCTGCCGGTGCCCCTGAGCGATTCCTTGCCGCCGTCACCCGCGTCGTCTCGAGCCGATCCGGCTCCAGCCGATCCGGCTCTAGCCGATCCGGCGGCCGCGAATGTGCAGGCAGCTTTGCTGCTGCTGGCGGCCCTGCACAGCCAGGGATTGGATCTGGTGGTGCTCTGCCCCGGCAGCCGCTCCGCGCCCCTGGCCCAGGCCGCCGCGCTGCTGGAAGCCCGGGGCCTGCGGCTGCTGACCGCCATCGATGAGCGCTCCGCCGCCTTCTTTGCCCTCGGCCATGGCAAGGCGACGGGCCGGCCGGCGGCTGTGATCACCACCTCGGGAACGGCGGTGGCCCAGCTGCTGGCAGCGGCGGTGGAAGCCGATCTCGGTACGGTGCCGTTGCTGCTGCTCAGCGCCGATCGGCCGGCGCGGCTCAAGAACTGTGGCGCCAATCAGTCCGTGCCCCAGGAGCAGTTCCTGGCGGTCTGTTGCCGCTGGGTGGGCCTGGGCGCCAGCGGCGGCCTGGCCTTGATGGCTGCCGCCGAACTGCAGACGCTGGCGGCCCGGGCGCTGGCAGCGGCCTGTGGCGATGGCCGCGGGGCCCCGGCTGGACCGGTCCATCTCAATCTTCCCTTTGAGGAACCGCTGCACATCGCCGGGCCGGCCCTCGCCGCCCTGGCCCTGGATGGCTCGCCAGCAGTTCGGCGCCAGGCCGCTGAGGCGGCGCCCGTGGCGATCCCCTCGCTGGCAGGGGCTGGCGCCGCCACCAGCCCCGCGGCTCTGGATCCCGACCGGCCCGGGGTGGTGGTGGCGGGGCCCTGGCGGGGCACTCCGGCCGAGTGGCCCGGCCATCTTGCGGCCCTGCGGCGCTGGCTGCGGCGCAGCGGCTGGCCCTTGCTCGCCGACCCCCTCTCGGGTTTGCGCGGCCTCGTGGATCTGCCGCTGGTGGGCGCCTATGACCTGATTCTGGAGGCCCCTCCGGCCGAGCTGGCGGTGGCCCAGGTGTTGCGCCTGGGCTCGCTGCCCGCCAGTCGCCGCCTGCAGCAGTGGCTGCTGGCCCAGGGCGGCGATCAGGTGTTGGTGAGCCAGGGCGATCGCCGCCGCCTGGATCCCCTCGGCACGGTGTCCGCCGCGGGGCAATGGAGCGCTGGGCTGGCCCGCTGGCTGGCGGTCCAGCCCGACCCGCAGGCTGGCGCGCCGCCCGCCGCCGCCTGCCTGGACCTGCAGCGGCGCTGGTGCCGCGCGGATGCGGCCGTACAGGGCCTGCTGGATCAGCAGCTCGCGGCCCCGGATCGGCTGGGGGAGGTCTGGCTGGCCCGCAGCCTGAGCCGCCTGTTGCCGGCGGATCTGCCCTTGATGCTGGCCAGCAGCAGTCCGGTGCGGGACTGGGAAAGTTTTGGCGATCCGGCGGCGCCGCCACGGCTGATCCACGGCTTCCGCGGCGCTTCAGGCATCGATGGCACCCTGTCGATGGCCTGTGGGCTGGCCGAGGCCCATGGGCAGCTGCTGCTGGTGACGGGGGATCTGGCCCTGCTGCACGATGCCAATGGCTGGCTCTGGCAGCGGCAGCTGCGCGGGCGGCTCACGGTGGTGGTGATCGAGAACGGCGGCGGCGGCATCTTCGAGCAGTTGCCGATCCGCACTGAACCGGCGGCGGCCCTGGATTTCGAGCGGCTGTTCGCCATGCCCCAGTGCCTCGACCAGCTGGCCCTGGCCGCCGCCTATGGCGTCCCTGGCCGCCGGCTGGAACGGCCCGAGGCGTTGCCGGCGGCCCTGGACTGGGCCCTGGCCCAACCGCTGGCCCTGGTGGAAGTGCGCACCGATCGCCGCGCCGATGCCGAGCTGCGGCGTGGCCTGCGCACAATGGCGTCCCGGCAGCTCCTGCGTCCATGACCCCCACCAGCGCCCGCTCCCCCGCCAGTTCGCCTGAGGGCCCCCAGCCGCTCGGCGCGGTGAGCTGGCAGAGCGTGGGCCGCTATCAGGACATCCGCTTCGAGCGCAGCGACGAAGGCATCGCCCGCATCACGATCAATCGCCCCGAAAAGCGCAACGCCTTCCGGCCGCGCACCGTGCAGGAGCTCTGCGACGCCTTCACCAGGGTGCGCGAGGACACGGCCATCGGCGTGGTGCTGTTCACCGGCGCCGGCCCCGCGGCCGACGGCGCCTGGGCCTTCTGTGCCGGCGGCGACCAGAGCGTGCGCGGCGATGGCGGCTATGTGGATGAGGACGGCCTGCCGCGGCTGAATGTGCTGGACCTGCAGCGCCTGATCCGCAGCCTGCCGAAGGTGGTGATCGCCCTGGTGGCGGGCTATGCCATCGGTGGCGGCCAGGTGCTGCACCTGCTCTGTGATCTCAGCCTGGCGGCGGAGAACGCCGTGTTTGGCCAGACCGGCCCGCGGGTCGGCAGCTTCGATGGCGGCTTCGGCGCCGGCTATCTGGCCCGGGTGGTGGGCCAGCGCAAGGCGCGCGAGATCTGGTTTCTCTGCCGCCGCTACAACGCCGACGAGGCCCTGGCCATGGGACTGGTCAACCGGGTCGTGCCGCTGGAGCAGCTGGAGGCCGAGGGGGTGAGCTGGGCCCGGGAGATCCTCGGCCACAGTCCCACGGCGATCCGCTGCCTCAAGGCGGCCTTCAATGCCGAAACCGATGGGCTGGCCGGCCTGCAGGAGCTGGCGGGTCAGGCCACCCATCTCTTTTACCGAACGGCGGAGGGTCAGGAAGGCCGCAACGCCTTTCTGGAAAAGCGTGATCCCGACTTTTCGGCTTCGCCCTGGCTGCCTTGAATTGGCTTGGCTTGAGCGCTTGGGCTGGCGCTGCCCTGCCACGAGGCTGATTAATCTGCGCCTGGTTGTTTCAGCGATTGCCGGGTCCGTGATCCTCAGGCCCGCCCCTGTGACCCCTGGTCGCCTCTGCAGTGCTGGGCTGGTTGTGGGCGCGGTGCTCCAGCTCCATGCCGGGAACGGTTGGGCCCAGGCG
>CAMBZX010000123.1 GCA_945872185.1 Synechococcus sp. UW140
TCAGCAGTCAAAACCGGAGACCCAGCAAAGTCAATAGCAAAGTCTCGTCGCCGGTCTCCATTCAGATCAGCAGAGAGCACCCCATCATGATAGCGCAATTGACCGGGAGCAGATCCAACGAATGACGCGTCGCCGATCCAGGTGAAACCTTGAAGGCCAGGCCGCCTAGAGTTGGCATCAATAGAATGAAGATCGACCAGGTCTTCACTAGCATTAAAGTCATTAATTATGTCGCGGCGAGATTTACTGTACCTGCTATCATCCCAGCTATTATAGTAGAAAATATCCCTGCCATCCAGCCCCGTCAGCCAATCGCGGCCAGAACCAGAGTACTGGATCCTGGCATCATGTGTTTCACAGCAATGTTCATTAGGATGAACACAAGTGACATCGTCATGCATGACAGGCGATTCACCACAATGACCCTCAGAATGAGGAGAAGTGTTCTCAACAGGCAAGCCACCGCAATGCCCCTCAGCATGAGGAGAAGTGTTCTCAACAGGCAAGCCACCATAATGACCCTCAGCATGAGGAGAATTGCTCTCAACAGGCAAGCCACCACAATGCCCCTCAGCATGAGGAGAAGTGCTCTCAACAGGCAAGCCACCACAATGCCCCTCAGCACGAGGAAAAGCGTTCCCAGCATAAGGAGCAATTGCATCCAGCATCTGAGAGCTGCTTGAAGTTGCTACAGGGTTAAATTGGGCACGTATCTCACCAAGAGCCACCCTTTCGGTGTGTATATTCGTATATAGCTCGCCAGCATATATATACTCAAGACTGTCACGAAGGCTGACAACGCTACGATCAGATGCGGTCCATTTTCCTGTCAGAGTCCAAACGCAAGTGTGTTCATCATAGTTAATCCTTAGATCACTGTCTTGGTTTGGATTTAAAAGGCCAATACATACGTCGCCAACGGTATAGAACGGCGCATGATGGAAATGCATCCCAGCGACATCATCTCCAGTGTCGGTCGTGCGAGGTCGTCCGTCATACCACTTGCCAAAATCCAATCCGATAATTTGCAGTTTATAAACAGCCTGATCGCGCTTTGCGTTAAGAGTGAGTTCAATCGCTCCAGTTGCTGGAGTCAAAGTGGGCCACAACTCATTGGCAGAGCTCAAAATACCCTTATAAACAAGAGGTTCATTCTTGGTGCTAGAGGGCTCAGCTCTGCCATTAGCAGAAGTGCTTCCCGAAACCTCTCCTTCACCAGACACATGCGTGCTTCCAGGGGTATGAATACTTTCTGAAGCATGCGTGCTGGTAGGCAGAAAATCGCCGGCAGATGCAAGCCGAAACCCTGCTGCATATCCGGCATCATTTGGCATCAAGCCATCATCACGACTTGTGGTCCCTGCCGCAGGATTATAAAAACTAGCCCCACGCTTTGACCTTGTGCCGTTATCGGAGCCATTATAACTACCAAACAAAGCTATTGGATCATAAATGCTTTCATTCAACTCTGTTATATTGCCATCTTGGTCAAAGGTTCCATAATAGCTGGCACTATTGGTAAAAGATCCGACTGCTGTAAGCATGTTTGGCCCAATCAAGGGATCGGGCCTTGGAAAAAACTCCGAATTTGTAAATCGTGTTGATGTTCGAATATTGGCCTGATTAGGCAAATCTCCTATAGTGTTGCCAGGGGTGACATCACTCTGGGTCGCCCAAGCAAAATACCCACCCTTTCCACCATTCAGGACAGGACTATAATAAGCTGCCTTATACCATTCGTTCTCGGTTGGTATCCAAAACTTAGCATTTGAGTTGTGGGTAGGAGCTATTGCGGTCAAAACCCCCTTACCGACGCCCCTTGCATTGGGATAGTCATTCTCTATCGTAAAATATGTATAACCATTTTTCTTACGAACAGACGTAATTGTGCTCCGCGCATCAAATCCGCGGCCCGTTAGGCCGCTCATTTGGGCTTGGTCGCCAATATTTAAATCCAGCAGTCCCTTGGATTTGTAAGTGGTAATATTATTTTTACGGGTAGCACCTACAAGCTCACCCGTTATAATCGTATAGGCACCAGTTTCCGTACTACCATTACCCTGCCCATTGTGCATCCAATTGCAAAAGCGGACCGCATCCAAAAAGTTGACATAATTAACTGGCTTATCAGCGCTTTCTGAGTCCAGTAGCTCATAAACGTAGCTTCCCTCATTACCATCCCTAGCAATGCCATTAAGCAGCTTGTCATATTGCATGCCTAGGTTAAAGAGCTTATGGGGATCACACTTGGCTACGGCATTTAAAAACTCAACATATTGTCCATAGGTTGTCTCATATTTAGCAATCATATAACTATAGTCAACCTGGCCAAATCTCAAGCCATTAGAGTCGGCAGCATCGGCCGTATTCCCCGGGTCGCCAACTGTGACAAACTCTAAAGACTTCATGGCCAAAATTATTGCTGAAGCAACTTTATTGCCAGCTCGCCCATCCGCCTATAGACCAGGGTCGATAAAACTCTTCTTGCTAGGGCAGACAGGGCCGCCACCAGCTCCCAGCCGGGTTTCTCTCCGCGAAATCCAGCGCTGATGGTCTCTTGACATCGGCGTGAATCCCCTTGGTATCTCAGCCAGAGATCTCCTGTGAAGACCCCGACCCCGGATGCCATTTCCGACGCTGGCTGCTCAATCTCCTCCTGCGAGCGCGGGTTGATCGCTGCTCCCGCACGTCATGCAAACCACCCTCGAGACCAGCCTCGGCTCAGGGCACTTAAACGACAATCAGAGAGTGTCAGCAAACGACTTGGCCGGAGTTGCTTGTCGATCGAGCAGATTAATGAAGTAGTGTAGCAATATCTCGCAATTGCACGGACCCAACCACTCTGAATGGTGCACTTAATTTATAGATTAGAGCAGCAAGACTTGCCTCGCATTTAAAGGCTTTC
The DNA here is from genome assembly GCA_945872185.1 of Synechococcus sp. UW140. Lineage (GTDB taxonomy): Bacteria > Cyanobacteriota > Cyanobacteriia > PCC-6307 > Cyanobiaceae > Cyanobium. Next base: position 2,906 of record CAMBZX010000123.1, read on the forward strand.
AGTCTTATGCTGGAGGGGCGGTATCACTCGCTGGTGGATGGATCTCCTTCCAAAGCACAGCCCGCAAGGAGCTGCCTCGGACGTACGCACCAGCGCTCTGCAGATGCTTGAAGAGCATGGCCGTGGCGTGGTTCTGGTGAACGACGCCACGGTGGATGCGACCTTGGCGCGAGTGCTGCAGGCGATGTTGCTACCTCCCCCAGACCGAAGTGATGACCTGTTCCAGGCGGATCGGCCGCTTGGCGCCTTTGGGGCTTGCATCAGCCTGGCCCACTACCTCGGGCTGATCGAGACGCTGGTGGAATTGGCCCCCGACACCCCGCATCCGCAGCCTGCTCAGGACTCGCCAGCGGTTCGGCTTTGGGCTGGTTGCTGAGAAAAGCGAGGGCGAACGTGTCGAGATCAGCTCCTGCCTGCAGGGTTCTGGCAAAGCGCCAGGCCGCACCGGTGGGATACCCATCATGGTGAAGGTAGAGATGGCAATCCGGTTGCCCCGGGAATCCGGTGAAGCTGTAAACGGCACGGGTGGACAAAACAGCTGAGGGCGGTGCCATAACCAGTGCCACCGGCGTCTCAGCCGGGGCCAGCGTCAGGGAGCCCCCATTACCCCCTGCGGCCACAACGCCGTATTTGATCCAGGGGTGGACATGGCGATAGCGGATTGCAAACAGCGCCCCATCAATCCCCACCCCCGCCAATTCGCTGGGCCACAGCCTGTTCCAATTGGTCCAGCCTCTGTTCGGGAGGCCCCCAGAGCTCCACCAGCAAGGGTGCGTTCTGGCTGGGCATCACGGCAAAACGGCCATCACGGTAAATCTGCTTGAAAATCGCATCCACGTCATCGCGATAGGCATGATCAACGGGGCGGATGCCATCGGCCTCCATCGCCACCGGCCAGCGCTCACTCTTGGGCACGAAGGCCAGGATGTCGAGATGGTCGAGGGATTCACGAACGGCCGGCAGCATCGATTCAATGAAGGGCTGATCGATATCTGTTGTGCTCTGATTGGCGGTGTACTGTGAATAGGCAATATAGTCCACCGGCGAGCGATCAAAGATCACAGACTCATCCGGGCTCGCATAGCGATGCACACGGCTGATGCAGTAATAGAGCTGGATGCCATTCTGCAACCGGGTCGAGGCTTCGCGGAAGCAAATCTCATAGGGGCCATGGAGCCCCAGGGCGCGATAGGGCTCCTCCTCCCGCCGGTAGCGGCCATGGGCTTCGACCCACTGGTGCACGAGGGTGGATTTGCCGAGGGAATGGGATCCCGAGATGGCAATGCGCATGGAGGCTTCTCAGAATCTTCCGGTTCGCCCCCATCGTGCCCACAAAAGCGGTGCTCTGCCTGGCCGTGTTCTGTGCGATGGCCTCGAGTTCGAGATAGGGCTGAGCTGCAGGCATGGCGGCACCGTCGGGCACCACCGCCGCGCAGATTGATGGGGCCCTGAGGAGACTGGCCGGCAGGGGCCAGCATCTGCTCGCGGACCAGAGGGACCAGAGACTGCATCGCCCGGCGATCGTCCGCGCTGACCTCGGGCACCTGGCGCCGTGGATGACGCCAGCTTCCGTAGCGTCGTTCCGCTTCAACGGGCGAGAAAGAGTTGGCAGCACAGGCGATCACCGACCCAACCACTCAAGCCGGCAGGGGTGGCTTCGACTTTCCTGTAACAATCTGGCAGCAGCTGAATCGTCTGACCAGTCAGGCCAGCAGGGGAGGAGGCCCCTGGCCCAGGGCTGAGGCGAATGGGGAGAGGTCAGACCTTGCCATCAGATCATCACAAGATCGCCTAACAGCGAGCAAGCCCAGTTCATGAATCAGGCCCTGTTCATTAATCAATCATCAGCAAAGTCAAATTCAGCAGGAGCATCGGCTGACAAGATCAATCAGAGATGAAGCAACCAGTGGATAACCAACGCAGCGCGCTCGAGCAGCCCTTCGACAAATCCCGACATCCCAAACCCAGCCCGCTTATTCACCGATGCGGCTTGAGATTGACACTTAACCGCACACCTATTGATGCCGACTATGTACCAGCAGCCGAGTCGCGCCAAAGCACAAATATCATCAATCTGGCTCGGGACCCTCAGACACGAGCTGGCAATTTATGTGCTTTGATCGAGCAAATTCAGGTTCGCTATCACGATCTACTGCCAGTCGATACCAGTCAGCCTCCAGCCCAGCCCATGCGCCTCGAGATCCTCAGCATCAATGCGGCTTTTGAGAGCAGCTCTATAGCGCCCTTCCCGATCGCCGAATGTCTGGGAGTGGTGTTTGAAGATTGCCACACGGGCAAAAAGTTCTCAGGCCCCATTGGCCTGAGTTTCTCTTCCTACATCCGTGATTACGACTTCAATATTTTGCTACCTCAGCTACTCCTGCAACAGAATCCCGAGGCCCTCGATGCATTCGGCCGGTTGCATGGCCTGCTGTACCGGCTGATGTTTCGTTCCTTCTGGTCAGGCGGCGTCCTTGAGCAACCCTGCCTGTTTGCCCTCAGTGTCTCCAGTCGCAGGCAGTACCAAGGCCAGGCAGAACAACATCCGATTTTAGGACGTCGCTATCGCGAACTTGGTAGCACTTCCCTGACCAGCCGTTATTTTGCGGCGATGGGCCTGAGTGCCAGCCATTTCATGCCTCCAGGCGCGATGGCGCCCCTCACCTTTTACCACGAAGCGGATCAACTGCTGAATCAAACCTCCCAGGATCTCGCCGCCCTGATCGCGGTGATGGAATCGCTGCAACGAATCTACCGTCCGGAAATTTATGCCGCCCATCTGGCGGCTGGGAATCACTTTGCCCCCAGCCTCAGCAACACTGACTACACCCCTCCAGCGGTGCACTACGACCGGCAGGAACGGGACAGCCAACTCGGGCCCGAACAGGCGGCCAGGGCCTGGGAGTATTTCCTGAAACCCCATGCCACCAGCTTGAAGCGGCTGATGGCTGAAGCCCAGTGCTTCTGAATGGGCCACCTGCCTCGCGACAAGGTGGTCAGGCCGGACCGAAGTGGCCCTCAGCGCTCGCCCAGCAACTCTTCCCAGCTGGGACGGGTGCCAGGGGCATCCAGCCGCCTGGGCCGGGCGTTCATCGGGCAACTGGGGTAAGCAGAAGCTGCGGTTCTGGACAGAGACGGCCGGTTGGAACTGCCTGCGGCATGGGTTGACTTGACTGAAGCGGTGACGCTGCCCTGGGGCACAGTCGTGGGCAGGAAATGAAGCAAGAGATTGGTCATGGACACACTCAGAGATATGGATGGCGCACCGGTCTTGGCCCCCGATCACTTGGGGACATCGCACAGGGGCCGCTGATTGGACTGAAGGCCGCCCTCGGAAGCGCTGGGGTCGGCACGGTGCTGGGGAACGTCTCGCTCAACAGGAGATCGCTCTGATGGAACGGAATGGCGGGTTGTCGACCCGTCGGCTTCTTCCGGACTCCAGCACCATAGACCAGAGCTTGCGCCTGTGCCTGTGCCTGTGCCGATCGAGCGGGTTCCCGCTGGCCATCTGGGACAAGTCACGGCAGATTGCCCCTATCTGGGCAAAGAAACCATGGCCGGCATCCACCACTGGAGTGTGAGTCTGGCCAGTGAGCGCAGCTCTCGCCCCCGCTGGCTAACCGAAAATGGGAGCTTCTCGTCCAACCCCGCCAGCGCCCTGCGGCTGGTCAGTGCCGAGGTGGCGGCCAAGCGTGTCCAGGCCTTCATGGCCATCCGCGGCTGGCCCCAGGAGGCGATGGAACGCTTCCGCCTGGTACCGGCACCCCACGGCGAGCTGAGCCCCGACCGCGACGTGGCCTGAGATCGGCAAGCTGCGGCGGGTCGCCAGCGAACCAGGGCTCAGGCGGCCCTCCTACCCAGCGGATCGGCATTCGACCGCATCGCCGGCTCACTCCACACCAACCAGAGGATCCAGCTCGACAACATGGCACTGAGGTAGCACCACACCGAAGTGAAGGCGTAGTGGGCGTACCAATCCGCCAGCAAGCCAGTGCTCAGCAGGGCCAGCGCGAACAGTCGCAGGCGCGGTGACGGCAGCAGCAGCAACGGCAGCACGATCACCAGCAGGTACAGCAGCCGAGCGATCGATCCCGCCGTGCCGCTGAGCAACAGCTCGGCGCTGTAGGCAATCGAATGGCCGTGCACCGCGGTGCTGAGGCGGGTTGGTTCGATCAGCAGCGGCAGCCACAACCCCAGACCCAGCAGCAGCCCGCAGAGACTGAGGGCGAACAGCAGAACCTGGAGCCAGGGCTTGAGCCGTCCCCTGGCCATCGAGAAGGCGACCCAGGGAATCCAGCTGGGCCAGAGCGCGAAGGCAAAAAACAGATAAGACAAAGCCAACGGACGGACACCAGCTGGCGAGGTCCCTGCCTCCAGCGCCAACCAGAGCAGACCCTCAATGGCCTGTTGGAGGCCAAACAGCACGGGCATCATCGCCAGTGGCAAGAGCTCAGGCCTTTGCCTGCGGCGGGTCTGCTGGATCGCGATGGCACCCAACGGCAGCAGTACCGCCGCCGCGGCGAAACTGGCAGGACTCGAGAAACAGATTGGCTCCGCCTCGAAGCTGCTGAAGCAAAACCTTAACGCCGAGATCAGACAGGCAGTCGCAAAAACGCCGGGACGAAACCGAGCCCCGCTGCTGATCAGACCTGATCTGAATCAGAACCGAAGCAGACTTGGCCTGAACGTTCACAGTTTCGCCACAAAATTTTTACCACAAAAACCAAGCCCACCCATATCGAGCAAGTCCATTGGCTAAGTATTCCGATTACCACCACCCAGCAAAAAGCCCCCCTCGTAAGAGGGGGGCTGAATCCGGCAACTGCCGGTGGGGGATTCCTAGATGCGTAACCGGCGCAGCTGGTCAGCCGATTGCGGGAGCGGTCAGCGCCACGGGGGTGGCGGTGGCGGCAGCCAGATCGAGGGGGAAGTTGTGAGCATTGCGCTCGTGCATCACTTCCATGCCCAGACCAGCGCGGTTCAGCACATCGGCCCAGGTGTTCACCACACGGCCTTG
>CAMBZX010000124.1 GCA_945872185.1 Synechococcus sp. UW140
CTCCAGCACCATCCCCAGCGCCCCGATCACTGGAGTCTGGCGATCAACGTGAGCCCGTTGCAACTGGAGCAGTCAGGATTTGCTGCCGATCTACTGGAACGGATTGAGGCAATGGCTATCAATCCCCGCCGGCTGGTGATTGAAATCACTGAGACCAAGATTCTCAAGGATTCCAGTTGCTGCATCCAGGAATTGACAAGCCTCCGCAACTATGGAGTTCGTGTGCACCTCGATGACTTCGGCACCGGCTATTCGAGTCTCTCCAGGCTTGCCAGATTGCCGATCGATGGTATCAAGATTGACCGCTACTTCACCGCCGCACTCGGCTGCGACAGCCGCCTCGAACGCATGATCGCTTCGATGATTCACCTGGGTCGTGATCTGGGTCTGGAGGTGGTGGCGGAAGGCATCGAAACCGACGCCCAACGCCTCGCCCTGCAGGCGTTGGGCTGCCTCTGGGGTCAGGGCCACCTGTTCGGCCGCCCCGGTGATTTGAACTGATCGGCCGGCAGCCGGCTGAAGCCCCTGCATCCCACCGACACCAACCAGATTCACTGGCCCGCACTGGTCAGACTTCCCTGGCCTTTCTCCACCAGCTCTTCGGCTTCGTTGGCCTCGCAGGGGCGTCCGAACAGGTAGCCCTGGACGTAATCGCACCCCAGGTCCACGAGCATCTCCATCTGCCGTTTGGTTTCCACTCCCTCCGCCACCAGATCAATGTCCAGAGCCCGGGCTACCCCGATCACGGCCTTGACGATCACCTCATCTTCCAGGTCCACTCCCAGCCCATCGATGAAGGAGCGATCGATCTTGAGAATGCCGACAGGAAAGCGCTTGAGATAGAGCAACGACGAGTATCCAGTGCCGAAGTCGTCGATCGCCAGGCGGACGCCGAGTTGCTTAAGCCGATCCACCACCAGGGTGGTGGATTCGATGTCCTCCACCAGCATGGTTTCAGTGATTTCAATATAGAGATTCTCGGGTTCAAGGCCGGAGTTTTGTAGGGCCCGCGCCACATAATCAGGTAGGGCAGGATCGACAAAGGTGCGCCCGGAAACGTTCACCGACAGCCGCAGGGGATGGTCAGGGTGATGGGTCCGCCACCGGCCCACGATGGCGCAGGCTTGCTTGAGAATCAGGGTGTCGATCTCGACGATCAGGCCGGTGTCCTCCGCCACACCGATGAACTCTCTCGGGGTCAGTAGCCCGCGCCGTGGATGTTGCCAGCGGGCCAGGGCCTCGAAACCAACCAAGCGGCCGTCCGGCAGGGTGACGATCGGTTGCAGGTAAGGCAGGATTTCACCCTGCCGCACGCCGCGGCGGAGATCGGCCTCCACCGCAGCCCGGTGCTGGGCTTCCAGCCGCATCGTGCGGTCGTAACAGGCATAGCAACCACGCCCCCGATCCTTGGCGCGATACATCGCCATGTCGGCATTCTCGATCAGTGTTTCGGCGCTGTCCCCAGCCATGGCAATGGCGATGCCGATCGAGGGGGAATGGCTTACCAGCTTGCCGGTCAGCAGCAGGGGCCGACTGACCCGCTCGATGATGCGGGAGGCCAGCGATTCGGCGTCCTGGCGGGTGGCGGTGAGGGTGACGACGACGAACTCATCGCCGGAGAGCCGTCCCACGAGATCGTCGCTGCGCACGACGCTGCGCAGCACATTCGCCACGGCAATCAGGAACTGGTCACCGGAGGCGTGGCCATGGACATCGTTGATCTGCTTAAAGCGATCGATGTCGACAAACAGCACCGTCGCCAGCCGATCGCCGACCGCGCTTGTGGTGAGCATGGTCTCCAGTCGCTCCAGCACCAGGCTGCGGCTGGGCAGACCGGTCATGGCGTCGTGGGTGGCCTGCCGTAGGGCGGCGTCCTTGGCCTCCCGCTCCGCTGTTAAAGCCTGCAGCACCTGGGCGCTGAGCTGGATGCTGCGTCCCATCGCCCGCAGCAGGGAGCGCTCCTCCAGGTTGAAGGCCTCACTAAGGCGGCCCACCACCAGCAGGGCTCCCTCACCCATGGGAGCCCAGTAGGTCTGCAGTTGGCCAGAACCCAGTTCGATTGAGGCGGGATGGTCCTGGGCGTGGGCGATCAACAGCGGCTGTTCGGCGGCGCTGAGCCCGATGCAGAGACTGATCGTGCCCTGGCGCAGGATCGCCACCACTTCCGCATCCACCGCTTCGGCGACGCGATTGATCACGTTGCGCAGGGCGTTGGGATCTTCCACCGAGAAGGCGGCGAGCACTTCCGAGAGCAGGTGCAGCGACCAGGGAACCTCGTTCATGCCAAGGCGAGCGCCACAAGGGTCTGGTTGTGAAAGCCGCCTGCCCCCTTGGTGCGGGCGATCTCGCCATAGGTGTAGAAGCCACCCACCGGTAGATCGCCGCGCACGGCATTGATGCGTTTGATCTCCTCATGGATGCGCTCCTCCTGCAGGACGGAGCGCCGCGCCACGCAATCGAACAGCAACATGCCCCGCAGTGGTGCCCCATGCAGGCCGTCACAGGCCATCTGGCAGGCCATGTGGGTGGCCTCCAGCACCGAGTGGGAATCGCCCTGCATCAGAAAGGCCAGTCCACCCTGGGGCACCTCGGCGATCGTCAGCAGTCGGCGGGTCTTGAAGTCGCCGCCGGAGACGTAGCGGATCTCGATGCGATCGCGACGACGGATCCCGAGGGGGCGGGTGGTGGCCCAATTGGCAAACAGATCCGGATCACGGCGCACGGCCTCCGGTGCATCGAAGGCGTCGAGATAGACATCCAGCGCCGGTTGGTCTTCCAGGGTGGAAACCGAGTTGCCGGAACTGCTGGTGACCAGCATCGGCTCCCCCAGCGGTTCCCAGCAATGGGAGACGCCGATTCCCAGGGGGGCATCGGAGCTGATCGCCGCCGCCACCACTGCGTTGTGGAGCACCTGGCGACCGAAGAGCTGCTGGGTGGACTGCATGGCCATGTCATCCCCAGCGCAACCCCCCACCAGCGGTACGTCCACACCGGCCACGTCGTAGGCCCCCCGCACCACTTCCATCTGATCCCCACAGAGACCATCAGCAAGCAGCACCAGCACGGTGTAGGCCCGGCGCTGAAGGTCATCAAGGCAATGGGCGGCGTCGCTGGCGGCCTGGCGCAGACCAGCGGCACTGCCCTGGCCCAGGCCGGTGGCCACCGTGAAACCGGATCCGCCGAGGGCCCAGATCGTCAGCCCCCCGCCACTGGAGCGATCCGGGGCGAGTTCTCCGGCGGTGGAGCAGCCAATCAAGCCGCCTGCACCGATCTGATCGGCCACCAGAGCCGCCGCCTGGGCGAGATCGTGGACGGGGGAGGAGAACACCAGTACCAGCTTCGGCTCACCGGCGGCCAGAATCGGTGCGAGAGCTTCTGCTGTCGCCTCACGGGTGTCGGGGGCGATGGAACTGCCCACCTGGATCCAGCGTTCGGAATGGGGATCAGTTTTGGGATCAGATTGGGGATCGGCGATGGGATCGACTGGCATCGGCGATCGGGCGACTGAAACGGGAGGTCGTTTCGCAGGCCCCTGCCGCCATCGTAGGCAGCGCAATGGTCACCAACCCAGGGTCAGTGGCGCCACGGGCTCGATTTCCGGATGGCAGCCACCGAGCTGGTTGGCGCGCAGCACCAGTGCCGAGGCGCCATGCCGCAGAAACACCTTCATCACGGTGTCGCTGGCCATCCTGGGTAGCAGGGCGCGCCAACTGCCCAGGCCCCGCAGCAGGTTGTCCAGGGGGCGATCCTCCAGGCTGGTGCCCAGCACCTCGCGAGGGCTCTGCCAGTCGGGCCGCAGGCCGGCAAAGGGCAGCAGGGCGCGCCGCAACTCCCGCTCCAGACGCAGCAGCTGCCGCAAACGCTGAGCCTGGGCCGGATCCTGCTGCTGCCACTCCCGCAGGGCCCGCTGATCCAGCCGCCGCAACTCCCGCTGCAGTCCCTGGATGGCGGCGAACAGGGCCTGGTTGGAATCCTGGGAGCAGTTGTTGGCCGGTCCGACGAAGGTGGCGCCGGTGCCGTCACCGAGGCGATAGCGGGCTGTCATCGCCGCCAGCTGGCGCTCGAAATCCCGCAGCAGCGATCGTTCGTGGCCCTGCACGTCGTAGCTGGCCGTCAGCGGGGGGAAGCGCACGAGGATGTCGGCCACCGGGCGGGTGCCCAGCCAGCCCCACTGGCGATCGCCCAGGTAGCGCCAGCGATCCTGGGCACCGGCAATGATCCCGTCGGGGTTGTGGGCGTAGACCTGCCGGTAGGTGAGCGCTAAGCCCAGTTCTCCCGACAGCGGCTCGGTTTCCAGGGTGGCGACGCCGTAGGCGAAATGGCCGGTGCAGATGCCGCTGGCCAGGGCCGATTCGCGCTGCTGGCCGCCGATGCCGCCGAACACGTGCAGCACCAGCAGGCGATCGCCGGGCTGCCATTCCGCCAGGGCTTCCGGCTCGGACAGTGGCCGGCCTGTCACCAGCACGGCAGTGGCGCTACCCGCCTGGGGCTGGTGCCAGGCCTGGCGTTTGACGTAGTCCCAGGCGCGGCGCTGGCCGCAGATCACCCGCTCGGGGGCAAAGCGCTGCAGCTTCCGCGGCAACATCGCCTGCACCACGAAGCCCCCAGTGCCATCGGGCACGCCACTGACGTACCAGCCACTGCGGTTGGTGGGCGCCAGGGCCAGGCCGCGGCTGGTGCTGGGTGCTACTCCCTCGCTGTTCGCCACCGGCGGCGGTAGGCGCAACTGCAGGCGTGGACCCTCAAAACGGCCTGTGGCCGGATCGAACGTCACCCCCGTCCAGGGCCAGGCCGGCGGCTCCAGTTCCGGTTCCGGTTCCGGTTCCTGGGCATTGGCATTGGCACTGGCTGCGGCGCTGGCGCTGGCAGGCGGGGCTTCAAAGCGCACCAGGGCCACCGCCGTGCCAGTGGTCTGCAGGGGCTCATCGTGGATCCGCAGCCGCGGGCCGTCGCCGGTTCCAGGGGCTTGGCCCGGCGCTTCCGGCAGCACCTGCACCGGGGCAGGCAGTCGCACCAGCTGGTCGTCCTGGGGGCGGGCGCCGGCGAGCGATTCGAGCGGTGTCACCTGGCGCCAGTGGTTGAGACGCAGCGGATGCACGCCGCCATCGGCGACGCTCTGCAGCGCCTCATCACTGAAATGCACGTCCATGGCCAGGCCGGCCAGCAGGGGATCGTGCCAATCGAGCCGCAGCCGCCGTCCCCGTAACTGGCTCCAGCCCGCTGGGGCCTGGATCACCTCAAACCACACGCCGCCCCAGCGCTCGCTGGCCAGGGGCAGGAGCAGCCGGCCGATCCACGCGTCCAGGGGCCGCAGGGCCGGCGATGGCAGGGGGCCGCCATCGCGGTTCGGGTCGAGCTGATGCCAGCGGTTGGCCTGGTACAGCAGGTAGTTGTTCGGTTCCCGGGGGCCGCGCAGCTCCGCCGGTTTCACCTCGGTGAGGATGGCGCTCACCAGGTCGACGGTCTGCTGCAGATGGCTGCGACCATCCTTTAGAAACGCCGCCGCATCGAGGATGCCGCCCGGTAATTCATGGCCCACCGGGCCCAATGAAATCAAACTCACCTTGCCGCGCCGCCGCGCCCGGTTCCAGTAGGAGAGCGGCTGCAGACGCCAGCGGCCGGGGAAGGCCAGTGGGCCGATGCGCTCCACCCGGTCGCACTGGCCCACCAGGTGGAAGAGATGCTCGGCGGCCAGAATCTGATTGCTGCCGGCGAAGACGCCACCGAGCGAGATCACCTCCACCGGGGCCTGCAGCACCCGGCGCAGGTGGGGCAGGGCCCCGAGCGAGATCTGACCGCCGCCACTGAAGCCCAGCAGGGTCACCGGGGTGCCGCTGCCGGCGGCATAGCCATTGGCCAGCAGGCTGTCGGTGATCACCTGGGCCATCCCCTGGTTGAAGATCGGGCCGTAGCGCTGGTCGGCCGACACCGCCACCACCAGGATGTTGCGCAAGTTGATCACCGCCCCGAGCAGGGCCTGGGGATGGCGGATGCGCAGCCGCTCCACCCAGCGCCAGAACTGACCCAGCCAGCGGTCCTCGGTCAACGGCTGGTTGACCACCGAGTAGGGCATGATCCCGCGCACGATGGCGATGTCCGAGGGCAGCCTTGCGTCCAGCTGGCGCAGGAAGTCCTCCCCTTCCGGCAAGGCCTGGATCGAGGCCTGGCCGATGCCGTCGAGATAGACCACCCAGCGACGGATCGGTCGCTCCGCGCCAACGGGGGACGCCAGCTCCCCGACGCTGACGGGGGGACGCAGTTCGTCACCGAACCAGCCGGCCCACCAGCCCAGGGCCTCCAGGGGAGCGAAGAAGGCGCTCACCAGAAACAGCAGCAGGCCCACCGAGATCAGATCCACGGCCAGGCCGAAGCTCTGATGCAGGGCGCCGTAGGCCAGCTGCAGCAGCAGGCCCGCCCCCGGCAGCAGCGCCAAGGCCACCAGCCCCAGCCCCAGGAGCAGCAGTAGCAGCAGTTGCAGGCGATGGCGACGCGGCATCAGCTCAGGGGCGACGGGAGCGATCCAGGGGCTCGAGCTGCGCCAGATCGGGGCCCATCTGGCCGCTGCGCAACATGCGCTCCAGGCGCCGACCATCGTTGATCAACGACACCCCTGCGGCCCGATCCAGCAGGGAGCGACCCAGGTTCATCACCGGTTGGCCGGCGGTGCGTTGCAGTGCATTGGTGAGCCACCAGCCCACCACCAGGCTGCCGAAGGCCGCCCAGACCGACAGGTCGGTGACCGCAATCACGCCCACCACAAAGCCGATGGCGGTCCACAGGGACAACAGGGTGAGGATCGGTACGCCCAGGTAGGGAAGGGCGCCGAGGAAGGCCAGCAGCTGCGGTGCATGAGCGATGCCCAGGGCCCGGATCAGCGTCAGCACGGGCACCCTCGCTCCGAACACCAGCCAGGCCACCAGCCAGGTGCTGGTGGCCCAGACGAGAAAGCCGCTCAAAAACAGCAATGCCTCCACCAGCAAACTGATGGCGAAGCGCAACGGCCGCACCTGGTTCACGAACAGGATGAATGCCTGGCCGACGGCCTGGGACAGGCCCGCCAGCAGGGCTATCCAAAGGCCGATGCGGCTCAGGGGGCCCATGGCTTCGGCACTGAGATAGGCGCCGGGCTGAAAGCGCAGGGCTCCAGCGATCACCTCCTGCACATCTCCCATGGCGACACCCCCAGGCCTGGAGCGGTTCTAGTCGCCGCCATGGCCGCCGGCATGGTCTTGGCCTTGCCCCAGGACCCTTGCCCCTGGACCCGGGCGCCGTTCCAGCAGGCGCGTGCTCACCGCGGCGGTCAGCAGCAGCACCAGGGGACCCTCCCCCCAGCGGGCGTAGGGGGTGAGGGCCGAGAGCCGGTGCAGCTGCATCAGGCCGCTGCTCCGCAAGCCCGGCGGCAACTGATCAACCAGGCGGCCGCGGGCATCGATCAGCATGCTGGGGCCGGTGTTGGCGGCACTGACAAGCCAGCGTCCGGTTTCGATCGCCCGCAGCTGGGCCAGGGCCTTGAACTGCTGCTGCAACAGCAACGGGTAGGGATCGAGGTTGGCACTGGCGAGCAGCCAGCCAGCCCCAGCACGACTGGCGGCGGCCAGGGCCGACCCATCGGAGAGCTCGTAGCAGATGGCCACTGCCACCGAGCCGGCCGGTCGCTCCAGCAGGCGCGAAGCGGGCCCCGGTTCCAGGCCACCCACCGCCGAAAGCCCTCCCCAGCGCCCTAGGTCGGCCAGGGGGACCCATTCGCCTAGCGGCACGAGCCGGTGCTTGTCCACCCAGCCGCTGGCCAGCAGGGTTCCCGGATCGAAGCGCAGCAGGCTGCTGCGCTGATCGAGGCCTTCCTGGCGGAAGCCGCCGCTGAGCACCTCGATGCCGGCGGGCAGGGGCAGCGCCTGGCCCAGGG